>JAHAEW010000008.1 GCA_018374635.1 Clostridiales bacterium | reverse complement strand
CATCTTCCCGCGTTCCAGCATCTTTCTCACCACCTGCTTCTATTTTACCTCTTACAAACGTAAAACCCCAGCTTTTGCTGGACCTTTTCGACAGGCTGAATCGGGCCGCTCCCTCCGGGGAGCGGCCCGATTTTTTTGTCTACGGAATGATGCTGCACTCCCTTTCCCGCAGGACCACCGGGCTGTGCCGCCACTCCTCCCCGCAGGGCGGGACTGCCTCTAGGCACAGTCCGAACCGGTCGGTGCACCGGCTCTCCAGCGCGAAGAGGGCCCGGCTCTCCGGGGGGAGGCTCCGGGCGTGGGCCGGTTTTGTGAGGATGGGGAGGGCGGCCTTTTCCTTCATCTCGGCCAGCAGCCCCCTGCCCCGGTCGTTGAAGCCCAGCACCCGCAGATAGGGGACATGCCCGGGCCGGTCCCGGGCGGTCAGCCCCAGAAAGGCCCAGGTCATCAGCCGCCGCAGCCGGGCATGGGTGTAGCGCCGGGTCTTGGCCAGGGTCAAAAACTCCTCCACCGTGCCCGCCGCCCGGCCGCAGCGCACCAGCCGCTCGGGCAGTCCCTCTCTGGACCCGCTGTCGGGGAGGAGGGCCCAGTCCCCCTCCTCCATGGTGCGCAGCCGGTCCAGCACCAGGCGCTCGCACCGCCCTCCGTCGGCCAGGTTTCCCTGCCAGGGCTGTGTGAGAAAGGGCTCTGCCGCACCGCCCTCTCCTGCCCGCAGCAGCTGCCGCAGGTGGGAGGCCGAGGCAAAGCCCGCCGCCGCACCGCCGTCATGGGCCACGCCCTGCCGCCGGACTGTCACCGCCTCCCACCCGGCGGGGAGGAAGCGGAGGTACTCGATCCCCAGGTTGTCGTTGGGCCGGGCCAGGCACGCCGCTCCGTCCGGCCGCCCCTGCGCCTCCAGCAGCGCGGCGGCCGCCGCCTGCCGGGCCGCCGGGAAGGCCATCCCCGTCCCCGCCAGGCGGCGCACCTCCCGGTGGTACTCCTCCCGGTTCAGGCAGCCGGCCGCCGCCCGGAGGGGCTCCAGTTCCCCGCTCTCGCTACCGAAGGAGAGGGTATCCACCACCCCCGTCCCGGCCAGCACCTCCACCGCGCCCCGGGCGAAGGTCTCGGCCGAGGCACAGGCCCACAGGGTGGGGAGTTCCAGCACCAGGTCCGCGCCCCCCCGCAGGGCCAGCTCCGCCCGGCGCCATTTTCCGGTCAGCGCGCACTCCCCCCGCTGGACCCAGTGCCCGCTCATGGCGCACACCACAGCGGCTTCCCCGCCCAGGCGGCGGGTCTCAGCAATATGCCAAGCGTGCCCCGTGTGAAAGGGGTTATATTCAGCGACTATTCCAACTGCGCGCATAAAATGGGGCCTCCTTGAAAAAAATCCTATCACATGGGGCAAAGCGGGGTTGTTCTTTCCAAAAAAATACGCTAGAATACATATGTTACCGTTCTATTCTACAATACCTTCCCCCCGGCGCACAAGCCGGGGAACCCAAAATAAAGGAGAGTTATGTGTCATGAAGGTTCTTGTTATCAACGCGGGCAGCTCCTCCCTGAAGTATCAGCTGCTGAATCCCAGCACGGAGGAGGTCCTGGCTCAGGGTCTGTGTGAGCGCATCGGCATCGACGGCCGTCTGACCCACAAGATCCCCGCCACCGGCGCCAAGCACGTGTTTGAGATCGCCATGCCCACCCACGCCGAGGCCATCCAGGCCGTTCTGGACGCTCTGACCAGCGCGGACCACGGCGTCATCAAGAGCATGGGCGAGATCGAGGCGGTGGGCCACCGCGTGGTCCACGGCGGCGAGAAGTTCGCCTCCTCCGTCAAGATCGACGAGGCCGTGATGGCCGCTCTGGAGGAGTGCATCCCCCTGGCTCCTCTGCACAACCCCGCCAACATCACCGGCATCAAGGCCTGTGAAAAGGTCATGCCCGGCGTGCCCATGGTCGCCGTGTTCGACACCGCCTTCCATCAGACCATGCCCGCCAAGAGCTACATCTACGCCCTGCCCTATGAGTACTATGAGAACGACAAGGTCCGCCGCTACGGCTTCCACGGCACCTCTCACAAGTATGTGGCCGGCCGCGCCGCCGCCATGCTGGGCAAGAAGCCCGAGGAGCTCAAGCTGATCTCCTGCCACCTGGGCAACGGCTCTTCCATCACCGCCATCGACGGCGGCAAGAGCGTGGACACCACCATGGGCTTCACCCCCCTGGCCGGCGTGCCCATGGGTACCCGCTCCGGCGATCTGGACGCCGGCATCCTGGAGTACCTGATGAACAAGTACAACATGGACATCAAGGAGATGCTCACCGTCCTGAACAAGAAGTCCGGCGTGCAGGGCATTTCCGGTGTGTCCTCCGACTTCCGTGACCTGGAAGAGGCCGCCGCCCAGGGCAACCAGCGCGCCGCTCTGGCTCTGGAGGCCTTCCAGTACAGCGTGCGCAAGTTCGTGGGCGCTTATGCCGCCGCCATGGGCGGGGTGGACGCCATCATCTTCACCGCCGGCGTGGGCGAGAACGACGCCGCCACCCGTATGGCCATCGCCTCCGGTCTGGAGTTCATGGGCGTGAAGATGGACGCCGAGGCCAACAACGTCCGCGGCAAGGATACCGTGATCTCCGCCGCCGACTCCAAGGTCAAGGTCCTGCTCATCCCCACCAACGAGGAGCTCATGATCGCCCGCGACACCGCCGAGATCGTCGGCAAGTAAATTTCTTGCATTGCAGCATCCCCGCGGTCCCAGTACGGCCGTGGGGATGTCTGTTTTTCCCCTGTTTCCCCAAATCATACACCCACTGACAAGGAGGATCTCACTATGTCCACTCCCCACATCGAAGCCCAGCGCGGCGCTTACGCCAAGACCGTTCTCATGCCCGGCGACCCACTCCGGGCCAAATTCATCGCCGAGACCTTCCTCACCGACGCCGTGCAGGTCAACGGCGTGCGCGGCATGCTGGGCTTCACCGGCCAGTACAAGGGCGTCCCGGTCTCCGTCCAGGGCAGCGGCATGGGCTGCCCCTCCATGGGCATCTACTCCTACGAGCTCTACCACTTCTACGACGCGGAGAATATCATCCGCATCGGCACCACCGGCTCCATCCGGGAGGACCTGAAGGTGGGCGATCTGGTCATGGCCATGGGGGCCTGCACCACCTCCAACTTTGCCGCCCAGTACCACCTGCCCGGCCTCTTCGCCCCCACCGCCTCCTTCCCCCTGCTCAAGACCGCGGAGGCCGTTGCCGCGGCCCGGAAGGACCTTCACTGCGTGGTGGGCAATGTGCTCTCGGCCGACGTGTTCTATGACGACGTCTCCCCTGTGGAGGACTGGCGGAAGATGGGCGTCCTGGCCGTTGAGATGGAGGCCAATGCCCTCTACTGCAACGCCGCCCGGGCCGGGAAGCAGGCCCTGGCCATGTTCACCGTCTCCGACGAGCTCCTCACCGGCGCAAGCGCCTCCGCCACCGAGCGGCAGACCGCCTTCACCGCCATGATGGAGGTGGCGCTGGACACCGCCGCCGCCCTGTAAGGACTCCGCCCCATGATACAGATCAGCAATCTCTCCCTCCCTGTGGGCGGCGGGGAGGAGCAGCTGCGCAAGCGCGCCGCCCGCGTCCTGAATCTGCGCCCCCAGGACATCGGGGAGCTCCGGCTCATCCGCCAGTCCATCGACGCCCGGAAAAAGAACGACGTCCATCTGGTCTGCACCGTCCAGGTGGCGGTGGACCAGGAGGAGAAGGTCCTCAGCCGCTGCAAATCCAAGCAGGTCTCCAAGGTGGAGCGGAAGCCCTACCGCTTCCCGCCGGTGCTGCGCCGCTCCTCCCTGCCGCCGGTGGTGGTGGGGATGGGGCCCGCCGGGCTCTTTGCCGCCCTCTATCTGGCCCGGGCCGGAATCCCCTGCATCGTGCTGGAGCGGGGCCGGGATGTGGACGAGCGCGCTGCGGATGTAGAGCACTTCTGGCGCACCGGAGCCCTCTCCCGCAGCTCCAACGTGCAGTTTGGCGAGGGGGGCGCGGGCACCTTCTCGGACGGAAAGCTCACTACCGGCACCCATGACAGCCGCATCGGCACCGTGCTGGACACGCTGGTTGGGGCGGGCGCGCCCGCCGACGTGGCCTGGAGCCACAAGCCCCACATCGGCACCGACGTGCTCCGCCAGGTGGTCAAAGCCATCCGGCTGGAGCTCATCCGCCTTGGCTGCGACGTGCGCTTTGAGAGCCAGCTCACCGCCATCCACACCGGGGGCGGACAGGTCCGCTCCCTCACTGTCACCACCGAGATGGGCCCCTATGAGCTCCCCTGCGACGCCCTCATCCTGGCCCCCGGCCACTCGGCCCGGGATACCTTCGCCATGCTCCATGCCATGGACCTCCCCATGGAGCAGAAGAACTTTGCCATCGGCGTGCGCATTGAGCACCGGCAGCGTGACATCAGCGCCGCCCAGTTCGGGGACTACTGGAAGGACCTGCCCCCGGCCGACTACAAGCTCTCCTGTCACCTCCCCTCGGGGCGCAGCGCCTTCACCTTCTGCGTCTGTCCCGGCGGCGAGGTGGTGGCCGCCGCCTCGGACTACGGCCAGGTGGTCACCAACGGCATGAGCTGCCGGGCCCGGGACGGGGAAAACATCAACGGCGGCTTCCTGGTGGGCGTGGGGCCGGAGGATTTCCCGGGGGACGATCCCCTGGCCGGAGTCCGCTTCCAGGAGACCTGGGAGCAGGCGGCCTGGGAACTGGGGGCGGGCGGTGCGGCCCCCCTCCGGCAGAAAGACGCGCCCCTCTTCCACGCCCCCGCCCAGACCGTGGGGGATTTCCTGGCGGGTCGCCCCTCCCAGGGGCCCGGCCGGGTGCGGCCTACCTACCGCCCCGGGGTCACCTGGGGCGACCTCACCCGCTGTCTCCCGGCCTATGTGACCGACACCCTGCAGGAGGCCCTCCCCCTCTTTGACCGGAAGGTGCATGGCTTTGCCGCCCCGGACGCCGTTCTCACCGGCGTGGAGACCCGCTCCTCCTCCCCCGTGCGCATCCTGCGGGGGGAGGATCTCCAGTCCACCGGCCTGCGGGGACTCTACCCCTGTGGAGAGGGCGCGGGATACGCCGGCGGCATCATGTCGGCCGCCGTGGACGGAGTACGGGTGGCTGAAGCGGTGGCAACCTGTCCCTGACGGCCTGCCCGCTGCTCTTTCCCGGCAAGCACATTTCAAAAGGAGGCGTTTCCTGTTTTGAAGCGGGACCACAAACTCTATTTCCGTCTGTTCTCCTCCACCTTTCTGCTCAGTGCCTTTACCTTCGGCGGGGGCTATGTCATCGTCCCCCTGATGAAGCAGAAGTTCGTGGACCAGCTCCACTGGCTGGAGGAGCAGGAGATGCTGGACCTCACCGCTATCGCCCAGTCCGCGCCCGGCCCCATTGCGGTCAATACCGCCATCCTGCTGGGCTACCGGGTGGGCGGGCCGCTGGGGGCCGCGCTCTCCATCCTGGGGACCATTCTGCCGCCCTTTCTTATCCTGTCGGTGGTCTCTCTCTTTTACACCGCCTTTCGGGAAAACCGCGTGGTGGCCGCGGTCCTCAAGGGGATGCAGGCCGGCGTATCCGCCGTCATCGCCAGTGTGGTGATGGACATGGGCGGGGATATCCTGCGGCGGCGGGAATGGCTTCCAACCGCCATCATGGTGGGCGCCTTTCTGGTGACCCTGCTCTGGGACGGGCTCAACGTGGCCTGGATCCTCCTGGCCTGCGCGCTTCTGGGCATCACGGCCACCTTTGCCTTCCAGCGCCGGAAGGAGGGTTCGTCTTGATCCTGATCCAGCTCTTTCTCAGCTTTCTCCAGATCGGGCTTTTCAGCTTTGGCGGGGGGTATGCGGCCCTCCCCCTCATCCAGACCCAGGTGGTGGATGTCCACCACTGGCTGGACATGGCGGA
This sequence comes from Clostridiales bacterium, assembly GCA_018374635.1. Classification (GTDB taxonomy): domain Bacteria; phylum Bacillota; class Clostridia; order Oscillospirales; family Oscillospiraceae; genus Pseudoflavonifractor_A. The sequence goes on along the minus strand of JAHAEW010000008.1, from coordinate 57,475 downwards.
GCTCACCGATCTCATCACCATCTCCCAGATGACTCCGGGGCCCATCGCCATCAATGCCGCCACCTTTGTGGGCATCCAGATCGCCGGACCCCTGGGCGCCATCGTGGCTACTCTGGGCTGTGTCTTCCCCTCCTGCGTCATCGTCTCCCTGCTGGCCTGGGTCTACTACCGGTACCGGAGCCTCACCGCCATCCAGGGCGCGTTGTACGGTCTGCGTCCGGCCATCGTATCCCTTATTGCCTCCGCAGGACTTTCTCTGATCATAACCGCCTTTTGGGGAAGTCAGGGCTTTGCGCCCGTCCTTCCCGATCTGGTGGCGGTGGGGCTCTTTGTGGGCGCCTTTGCCGTGCTGCGCCGCTGGAAGTGCGACCCGGTGGTGGTCATGCTGGGCTGCGGCGTACTGGGGGGCATCCTCTATCTGTTTCTCCCCGGTCTGGGATAAGAAAAACGGTCACAGAAAAGGCAAACGTCCTTTTCTGTGACCGTTCTTTTTTCTTATCCAATCAGAAGAGATCCCGCTTTTTCAGAAGGACCGCTACAATGCCGATGATGACCACCGTAATGGCCAGAGGGAACCACCAGAACTGCGCCAGAGGCAGTCCGCTCCCCTCGATATTCATACCGTAGAAGCTGAAGACGATATTGGGCACCGTCAGCAGAATCGTGATCGACGTGAGCACCTTCATGATGACGTTCAGGTTATTGGAGATGACGCTGGCAAAGGCGTCCATCATGCCCGAGATGATGGAGGAGTAGATATTGGCCATCTCAATGGCCTGACGCACCTCGATGAGCACGTCCTCCAGCAGGTCGTGATCCTCCTCATAGAGGGTGATGATCCGTCCGCGGAGGATCTTCTCCAGGGTGACCTCATTGGCTTTCAGGGAAGTATTGAAATAGACCAGCGACTTTTCCAGGTCCAACAGCTGGATCAGCTCCTTGTTCCGCTGGGACTTGTAGAGCTGCCGCTCCATATAGTTGTAGATCTTGTCGATCTGCTTGAGGTACTGGAGGAAGCGCTTGGCCACCCGCAGCAGCATATAGAGAATAAAGCTGGTCCGCTTCTGTGTCTCGGCATTGCGCACCAGCCCGTCCTGAAAGTCCTTGATGATGGAGGATTCCTTCAGGCAGACCGTGATGATGTGCTTCTCCGTGACGATGATGCCCAGAGGGAGGGTGGAATACACCACCGCGTCGTCCTTTTCCACCGCGGGCACGTCGATGATCAGGAGGGTCTGTCCGTCCTCCGTGTCAATGCGGGAGGTCTCCTCCTCGTCCAGCGCGGCCCGGAGGAAGGTGGGTTCCACGCCCAGCGTAGCGGCCACCGTGTTGAGTTCGTCCTCGCTGGGATAGGTCAGGTTGACCCAGCATCCATCCTGGATGGTATCCAGCTTTGTCATTTTTCCGTCAATGGTCTTGTGGATCGAGAGCAAAAAAATCACGCCTTTCCCGGCGGATGGGGTCTGTATCAACAGACAAATTCACCCGCGCGTCTGTGTTTTCGTTCGGTCTCCCGCGCCCGGATAAGCGCAAGAATACCACGGCTGCACAGACAGCACGGAAAGAGGCTCCGGCTCAGGTTCTGCGCGCCGCTGATTGGGTCCCGTTGTTCCGTTTTCGACTCCAAGGGTCGCTGCTCACGGCACATATCACTCCTTCGCTGGCCAAGCTGATCTGCGGATCTGACTCCGCGAAGGGACCGGCCGAACAAAACCGATCGCCTTGCCATGGGGACGGCATGTCCGCCTGTCCCGTACGCTTCATTATACCTCCCGCCGCGCCCGAATGCAAGGACAAAAAATGCGGCCCCGGATCACCGGGGCCGCATGGCGGAATCAGTGTTTCTGATTAAAAATCTTGAAGATATCGTCCCAGCCGTCATCGGTCATGCCGGTGCTCTCACCGGCCGCAGGAGCCGGAGCGCTGGATACGGGGGAAGACGCACTCTGGGATGCCGGCGCGGCGCTGCTCACCGGGGCAGACTCCTCCTTCTTCTCCGGCGCGGAGAATGGCTTATTGGAGAGGGCGCCGGGGTAGTTGTCCTCGAAGCCGGTTGCGATCACGGTGATCCGGATCTCATCCTCCATATTCTCATCAAAGGTGGTGCCGAAGATGATGTTGGCGTCGGGATGGACGGCCTGGCTGACCAGGCCGGCGGCAGCGTCCACTTCCTCCAGGCTCATGTCCATGGAGCCGGTGAAGTTGATGAGCACGCCCTTGGCCCCATCGATGGAGGTTTCCAGCAGAGGGCTGGAAATGGCCATCTTCGCGGCCTCCTCGGCCTTGTTCTTTCCGGCGGCCCGGCCCACGCCCATGTGGGCCATGCCAGCGTCCTTCATAACGGCGGACACATCGGCAAAGTCCAGGTTAATGAGGCCGGTCTTCTTGATGAGATCGGAGATGGACTGCACTGCTTGACGGAGCACATCGTCCGCGATCTGGAAGGCATTGAGGAAGGTGATCTTCTGATCGGTGGCGTATTTCAGCCGCTCATTGGGGATGATGACCAGGCTGTCCACCTTGTCCCGCAGGTCCTCGATGCCCTTTTCGGCCTGCATCATGCGGCGGCGGCCCTCAAAGTTAAAGGGCTTGGTCACCACGCCCACGGTGAGGATGCCCATCTCCTTGGCTACGTCGGCCACGATGGGGGCGGCGCCGGTACCCGTACCGCCGCCCATACCGGCGGTGATGAATACCATGTCGGTATTCTCCAGTGTCTTGGAGATCTGGGCCCGGCTCTCCTCCGCGGCCTTGCGGCCCTTCTCGGGATCGGCGCCCGCGCCCCGGCCGCCGGTCAGCTTCTCGCCCAGCTGCACCTTGTAGGTGGCGCGGGACACGTCCAGAAAGGGCTTGTCCGTATTGGCCGCAATGAAGTCCACGCCCTCCATGCCGGTCTCGATCATCCGGTTCACCACGTTATTTCCGCCGCCGCCTACACCGATTACCTTTATGGTAACCACGCTGTCCGGCCCGGTATCCAGTCCAAATGGCATATCTGCTCCTCCTAAGTAAAACAATTCGACTCTATAAAAGTAAAAATCTGCTATTTAGTGCCGTCGAACGGCTCAGAATCAATATCTTGGTTTATTTTATCGCTCTTTTGCCTGTTGGTCAATAGCTCACGCCGGATTTCTGCAAAGTTTTGGAACATGCGGGTGCCGAACACCACCACAGCCGCCAGATAGAGGGGGATCCCCAGCTTCTGTCCCAGCCAGGCCAGAAAGACCGCGATGAGGGTATTTCCAACGGCGCCGGAGAGAAAGATTCCCAGCTTGAAGTGTCCCTTGATGCGGGCATTGCAGCCTCCAAAGGCCGAATCCAGCGCCCCGAGCAGCCCTGCCGCCACATAGAGGGAGGAGGACGCCGGAAAGGTCCAGGGGCACAGCCACCCCAGCAGAAGGCCCACTGCGAGGCCGATGAATTCCAGTTTCAGCATCAGCCGTCACTCCCTTCTTCTCCGGAGTCCGTCACACTGGTCAGATAATCGGTGGGAATGGTCCCGGTATACTTCTCGATCAGGAGTTTTTCACTCATCTGCACCGTGACGTTGATCTTCCACTGGCCGAGCACATCCACCACGCCGCCCCGCATGGTCAGCGCGTTGTAGAGGGTAGTGGGATCGCCGATGGCATAGATGATGAAGGGGGCTGCAAAGCGCTTTCCGTTGACCATGACCACCGAGCCGGCACAGCGGACCTCACTGGTGGCGAGGATGCGCTCTCCATTGAAGGAGATGGCCTGGGCCCCGGCGTCCCGCAGCTCGTTGATGACCGAGAGCAGATCGCTGTCATGGATGAGATAGTCGGCCTCATCCCCGGTGGTATTTTCCGCCTTGGAGTCGTTTAGGATGACGGACACCCCCGGCCCCTCCACATCGGTCAGCCCCGCCACCATGGACAGGTGCTCCACCTCCGCCTTGAGGGCGGCGCTGCCCTCTCCGGAGACCGCCGCGTCCCGGTACTGCTCCAGCTCTTTCTGCGCCTCCTCCAAACGGCTCTTCAGTCCGTCCCGCTCGGTGGTCAGATCGTTATAGAGCTCCTGAAGGGTCTCCAGACGGCTGGCGCTGGTGGCGTCCAGCGCCGTATTGAGCTTGACGCTCTTGAGCTGGACGGCCAGCAGAAATCCCAGTACGGCAAAGGCCGCCACCACCGCGAACTCTCCGCGTTTGCGTCTCTTTGGCATGTTTTCCTCCTTCTTCCCGATCTGTTGGGAACAAGCTGATTTAGGTCTCCGGCGCGGGAGAGACCGCATTCTCCCCTTCTCCGGTGGGAGAACTCTCCATCTCATCCCCCGGCATCCAGCGTTTGGCCAGCAGCCAAGCCTTGTTTCCCTCCGAGGGGAGGTGCAGGGTGCCGCTTACCGTTCCGTTCCGGGCGCTCAATTCTTCCAGCGCCCGCTGGAGCCGCCAGGTCTGACTCTCGAAGTTGCCAAAGAGGGGCATCTCTACCGTAATGGTCCCCCCGTAGCCAAACCGCACCACATTCTCCGTGGTCAGGTCGATAAACTCGGTCACCTGTCCCGTCATTCCCCTGGCCTGGAGGGCGCTGAACAGCGCCATGAGGCTCTCCAGCTTCTTCTGCTGCTCCTCTCCCACGGCCAGCCTGCCTCCCACCGCCGGGGAGAGGGGATCAAGTCCGGTCAGCACCGCCCGCCCTTGGGCCAGAGCGGCGTCTCCCTGCTCCAGAAGCTTTCCGCGTACATCCAGCAGCCACCAGTTCCCTCCGCTCTCCAGTACGGCCAACGGGGTGCTCTCGGTCACCTTGAGCACCAGCGTATCGGGCAGCTTGCGGCTGATGGTGATCTCATCCACGTAGGGCAGCTGTGTCAATACCTTGTGGGCCATGTCGAACTTGTTGAGCTGGAAGAGATTTTCCCCCAGCTCCACACCGGTGGCGGCAATAATCTCCGTCTCGGAATAGCGTGTCTCCCCTACCACCACGATCTCGTTGACCCGGAAAAAGACGATACAGCCCGTGACGATGGCGGCCAGGATGAGAAAAAAGGACAGCACTTTGTAGAGGATGCCAAAGCGTCCCCTTCTGCGCCTTCCCCGTCGTTTTCTTCTCGCCGCCATGTGTCTGTCCTCCGCTGTTCTTCTCCTTGGTAAGCCCCGGGAGCATCCGTCCACTCCCGGGGATCTCCCGTTCCGGGCCGCTACCGGCCGGCCGGCGCGGCCGGCTCCTCTTCCTCTCCGCCGCGGGTGATCTGGGCGCCCAGGCCCCGCAGGGCCTCTTCCAGATGCCAATAGCCCCGGTCCAGATGCTTGAGTCCCGTAATGGCGCTGCGTCCCTCGGCCGCCAGGGCGGCCACAACCAGCGCGGCCCCACCCCGCAGATCGGCGGCCTCTACCGCCGCGCCGTGGAGCGCAGGCACGCCGCACACCACGGCTACCCGGCCCTCCACGCGGATATCGGCTCCCATCCGGGCCAGTTCGTCCACATGGCGGTACCGGCTCTCAAAAATATTCTCTACAAAGAGGGTGGTCCCCTTCCCCTTGCAGAGGGCCGCCATCAGCGGGGGCTGGGCGTCGGTTGGAAAACCGGGATAGGGCGCGGTATGGATGGGGCGGCTCCCAAAGAGGGGGGCGTCGCTACTCAGGCAGACCGTATCCCGCTGGCTGACTACCCGGCAGCCCGCTTCCGCCAGAACCGCCGTCACAGTGGAGATGTGCCGGTGGTCTACCCCGGTCACCGTCACCTCGCCTCCGGCCGCAGCCGCCGCCGCCAGATATGTACAGGCTACGATCCGGTCCCCCATGACGGTATATTCTCCGCCGTGCAGGGGCCGTCCGCCTTCGATCACGACCATGGAGGTCCCAGCGCCCCGCACACTGGCTCCCATGGCCGTGAGGAACCCCTGGAGATCCACGATCTCCGGCTCCCGGGCCGCATTGCACAGAATGGTGGTCCCGGGAGCCGCCACCGCCGCCAGCATGGCGTTTTCGGTGGCCCCTACGCTGGGGCGGGCAAAGATCACTTCCCGGCCCTTCAGCGCGCCCCGGCAGTACAGGCGGCCGCCCCGCTCCTCGATCTCTCCCCCCAGGGCCCGGATGGCCTTGAGGTGCAGGTCGATGGGACGGGGACCCAGCTCGCACCCGCCTGGGAACGAGAGGTCCGCCTCCCCCATCCGTCCCAGGATGGCTCCCAGGAAAATGACGGAGGAGCGCATCTCCCGCATCAGGGCATGGGGAACGTCCCAGCGCGCCGGAGCCGTGGCATCCACGGTCACGGTGGTCCCCTCCTGGGTGACCCAGCAGCCCAGATGGCGCAGGATCTCCAGGGAAGCCGTCACATCGGACAGGGGCGGGCAGTTATGGATCACACTGGTCCCCGGCGCCAGAATGGCGGCAGCCAGGATGGGAAGGGCGCTGTTCTTCGCCCCATGGACGCGGACTGTTCCGCTCAGCGGCCGTCCGCCTTCAATGATCAAAGCACTCATGGATTCCGTCCTCCGCAACATTGGTTTGTTGGTTTTACAAACCATCCTATGCAGGGCAGAACCAACGGTGAAACGCTCTATTTCCGCATCAGGGCCAGAAGGGTCTTGTAGATCTGCTCACTGGCGTCAGGCACCGCCATGTGCCGCAGGGCCTCTCCCATGGCGTCCCGCTTCTCCTTGTGGGTGAGCAGATCGGCGGTAATTTCATAGAGCTTCTGGCCGGAGGAGTCTTTTTCCGGCAGCAGCACGGCGCCGCCCGCCTCGGAGAGGACCCGGGCGTTCTTGGTCTGATGGTCGGCCACCACGTTGGGCGAGGGGACCAGCACTGACGGCTTTGCGATGGCGGTCAGCTCCGAGATGGTGGAGGCCCCCGCCCGGCAGAGCACCAGGTCGGCCGCCGCCATGACCACCGGCATATCGTAGATATACTCCCGCACATCGATGGAGGGATAGTCCTTTAAATCCACCCCCAGCTCCTTCAGAGCGGCGCACACATTCTTGTAATCCCGGCCCGCTCCGTGGATGTGGTGGAAGGGCTCCCCGGCCTTGCACTCCAGGGCGATGAAGTCGGCCATCTGCCGGTTCATCACCGATGCGCCCAAGCTGCCCCAGACCGAGACCACCACCGGCCGCTCATCGGTGATGCCCAGCTTGGCCCGGGCCTCCTTTCGGGCGTACTGGAAAAAATCTCCCCGCACCGGGGTCCCGGTGACCACGACCTTTTCCGGATGGTCGTAGTGGCTGCGGCTCTCCTCAAACCCCACCATCACCTGGTCCACTACCTTGGACAGGGCCTTGGTGGTCAGGCCGGGCACCGCGTTGGACTCGTGGACCGCGGTGGGGATCCCCCTGGCCGCCGCCGCGTTCACGATGGGATAGGAGGCGTACCCCCCCGTCCCCACCACCAGATCCGGCTGAAATTCCTTTAAAATCCGCTGGGCCTGCTTCTTGGAGCGGCCCATGTTGACCACCGTCTTCAGGTTGTGTCCGATGGCCGCGGGCGTGAAGGAGCGGCGGAAGTTGGTGATGGTCACTGTGCGCAGATCATAGCCCTCCTTGGGCACCAGACGGGTCTCCATACCGCCGTCCGCTCCCACGAAAAGCACCTTGCAGTCCGGGTCCCGGAGCTGAAAGAGCCGGGCCAGCGCCACGGCGGGATTGATATGACCGGCTGTGCCGCCACAGGTAAAGAGTACGTTCATCTTTCTCACAACCTTCTTGATTTTCGGTATCTTGCACCGGCGCTACCCCTGTTTGGCCGCCGGGATCTGACGGGATACGCTCAATACCATCCCCATCTCGGCCAGCTGGATCATCAGGGCGGTGCCGCCGTAACTGAAAAACGGGAGGGAAATGCCTGTGGTGGGAATGAGATTGGTCACCACCGCGATGTTCAGAAACACCTGTCCGGCAAGCAGCGTCATGATCCCCACCACCAGCAGCGCGCCGAACCGGTCCCGGGCGTGGATGGCGATCCAGAATCCCCGGACGATGAGCAGCGCGAAGAGGAACAGGATCACGCAGGCCCCCACCAGTCCAAGCTCCTCACAGACCACCGCAAAAATGAAGTCGTTCTCCGGCTCAGGCAGAAAATCGAATTTCTGCCGGCTCTTGCCCAGGCCCACCCCCAGAAGTCCGCCGGAGCCAATGGAGAGCAGGGACTGGATGATCTGGAAGCCGTCCCCCCGCCCGTTCATGCCGTCGTTCCAGGGGTCCTGCCAGATCTTGATGCGGGTGGACTGGTAACCGCTCATCATCAGCAGGAGCAGACCGGCCAGACCGGCCGCGCCACCCACGAACCAGTAGAGCTTGATCCCCGCCGCAAAGAGCACTGCCGCGCCGCCCAGCATGATGAGGATGGTGCCTGACATATGAGGCTCCAGCATCATGAGCACCGCGATGGAGAGCAGGATGGCCCCATAGGGCACCAGCTCCAGAAACCCGGACCGCTGCATCAGCGTCAGCGGTCCGCTCCAATAGGAGCGGGGATTGATCCGCCGCGGCTTCTCCGTATTGCGCTTACAGAGCCGGGCGGAAAAATACATGATCACGCCGATCTTGGCGACCTCGGAGGGCTGAAAATTGATCGGTCCGATCTGGATCCACCGCTGTGCGCCCACCGTGGCCTTGCCAAAGCCCAGCGGGGTAAAGACCAGCACCAGCAGCACATAGGCCGCGCCCAGCACAAAGACCGACATCCAGCGGAAGGACTGGTAGTTGATCTTGGTGACCACATACATGGCAACCAGTCCCGCCACCGCAAACCCCGCCTGCTTGACAAAATAATAGGTGGGGTTGTTGTGGGCCGTCTTGGCGTCATAGAGCGCCGTGGCATAGGAGGCGGAAAAGACCATGACCACGCCGATCACCGTCAGCATGACCACCAGCATGAGAAAGGGCAGGTCCACCGGTCCGCGGGCCAGCTGTTCCTCCACGGTCAGGTCTCGCTTGTGTTTCCGCGCCAAACAATCGCCTCCTTGCTCTTGACTCCGCCCGGACCTCCGGGCAGATTATACGGGAAAACGGTTGGCCACACCCAGGTAGGCCAGCACACAGAATACCACGGTCACGCCGGTAAAGACCACCACCAGCTTGACTTCGCTCCAGCCGCCCATCTCGAAGTGGTGATGGAGGGGCGCCATCCGGAAGATCCGCTTGCCATGTGTCGCTTTGAAATAGGTCACCTGGATGATGTCGGAGAGCGTCTCCGCGATGTAGATGACCCCCACCAGGACCAGGATCAGGGGCATATCCAGCGCAAAGGCCAGGCCGCACACCATGCCGCCCATGAAGAGAGAGCCGGTGTCGCCCATAAAGACCTTGGCCGGATGGAAATTGTAGATCAGAAAGCCCAGCAGACCGCCCACCAGCGCGCCGGAGAGCACGCCGATCTCCCCCCGGTCCCACTGGGCCGCCACAATGGTAAAGAACATGGCCACCGGCACGGTGACGCTGCTGGACAGGCCGTCGATCCCGTCTGTGATATTCACGGCGTTGACCGTGCCCACCATGACAAAGGCGGCAAAGACCATATAGACCACCCAGGGCAGCTGGAAGGTCACATTGACAAAGGGGATGTAGAGATCGGGGCTCAGATACCCTTCATTGCGCAGCAGAATGGTAAACACAATGGCGGCCGCCAGCTGAAGGAGAAACTTGGGGCCGGCCGTCAGTCCGGTGTTCTCCTTTTTCTTCACCTTCATATAGTCGTCCAAAAAGCCGATGGCGCCGAACACCAGCGCAAACAGATAGGTATACAGGCCGCCCAGACGGCCCGCCGTCAGGTCCTTCCAGCCGATGACCACCAGCACTGCCGCGATGGCGATGATAAACATCAGTCCGCCCATCGTGGGAGTCCCCTGCTTGGTCATGTGCCAGGTGGGGCCGATCTCCTTGATGGCCTGCCCCGCCTTCAGCCGGCGCAGGGCCGGGATCAGCAGGCGGCCCGCCACGGCGGACACCACGAATCCCAGAAGGATGCTCAGGACAATACTCAAATCCATTCTTTTGAACCTCCGTACCTCTTTGTAGTAAACCTGGATTCACTCACAAAGACGTATTTTATCACACACACGCTGGTATTTCCACCAAAAGGGTGGAGAAATATGTCACGAAATATCCCGTCCCGCAGAGGGGTTCTCTCCTCCTTTTGCCATGGCGGCCACCGCCGGGACGGCCGGTGGGAAGCAGGAGGCCACCTCCTCCCGCTCGTCCAGGTGGAAGCGGATGCCACCCACCTCCTGGTAGGTCTCATGTCCTTTCCCGGCCAGGACCACCGTATCCCCCGTCCGGGCCAGGGAGAGGGCCAGCCGGATGGCCCTGCGCCGGTCGGACTCCACCCGCCAGGGAGCCCCGGAGGGGTCCATGCCCCGGAGGATGTCGTAGATGACCTCCATCGGTTCCTCCGAACGGGGATTATCCGACGTCACCACGGCCAGATCCGCCAGGGCCGAGACCACCGCTCCCATCTTGGGTCGCTTGGCGCGGTCCCGGTCTCCTCCGCAGCCGAAGAGACAGATCACCCGTCCCGCCGTAAAATCCCGCACCGTGGTGAGGATATTCTCCAGGGCGTCCGGGGTGTGGGCGTAGTCGATGAGAACGGTATAGTCGGTGGGCGTGGGTACCACCTCAATGCGCCCCTTGACTCCCTGCGCGTGTCCCAGCGCCCGCGCGATCCCGTCCAGGGGGAGTCCCAGGACCAGACCGCATCCGATGACCCCCAGAGCATTGTAAATGGTAAATCCGCCCGGGATGGGCAGATGGACCCGGGAGATCCCGCCCCGGATCACCGCCTCAAAGTCCACATGTCCCGGGAAAAGCCGGATGCACTTGGCGGTCAGATCGGCGCTGTCCTTATTTTCCGAATAGGTATAGCAGGGACAGGGGGCTGTGGCGGCGTAATACCGCCCCGCCTCGTCGTCCAGATTGAGCACCGCCCGCTCACACTGCCGGAAGAGCAGGCCCTTGGCCGCCCGGTAGGCCTCCATGGTCCCGTGGAAGTCCAGGTGGTCCTGGGTGAGATTGGTGAAGATCCCCACCGCAAAGGAGATCCCCGCCACCCGCTGGAGAACCAGTCCGTGGGAGGAGACCTCCATCACCACATGGCTGCATCCGGCGTCGGCCATCTCCCGCAGAAGCTTCTGCACCTCCCAGCTCTCCGGTGTGGTGCGCTGGGCCGGCAGGCTCTCCCCGCCGATCATATTCCGGTTGGTGCCGATGAGCCCCACCCTGGCCCCCAGCACCTCCTCCAGGACCGCCTTGAGCAGGTACGTCGTGGTGGTCTTTCCGTTGGTTCCGGTGACGCCGATCACGGTCACCTCCCGGGCCGGATGGCCGAACCAGTTGGCGGAGAGGGCGGCCAGGGCCGCGCGGGCGTCCGGCACCGTGATCCACGGGCCCTCCCTTTCCGGCGGATGCTCACACACCACACAGGAGGCGCCCCGCTCCAGCGCTTCCCGGATAAACCGGTGCCCGTCGGTGCGGCTGCCCGGAAGAGCCACAAAGAGCTCCCCCGGGCGCATGGTCCTGGAGTCGTAACAAATTCCTGAAATTTCCATTTTAGAGTCAAACGACGCCCCCAAAGGGGCGACGCCGGCCAGAAGCTGGCGTAATCTCATACTGTCACCCCTTTGGGTTTGTCGCTTCCATTCACTCTATGTATGGATTCTCTCTAAAATGTCTGTAATATATCTGTTTTTATCTGTGTTTTTGCATTGGATCAGATGCCGGTCCCGGCGCCGCCGCTGGCGGTGCTCTGGATAAAGTGGACCTCCACCACGGTGCCCCGCTCCACCTGGGTCCCGGCCGTGATGGCCTGGCTCTCTGCCTTTACGTCACTGCCCACGGTGAGGCCGGTGGATCTGAGGTAGAGCCCCGCGTTGGTCATGGCGGTCTGGGCCTGTTCCCGGTTCATTCCCGCCACATTGGGCACAGTCACCTTGTCGGTGGGCTTCTCCACGCCCATGTAGAGGATGACCTGGCTGCCGCCCGGGATGGCCACTCCCTGGGCCGGGATCTGCGCCGTGACGGTATCGCCTTCTCCCTCCACGCGTACGTCCAGTCCGCTCTCTTTGAGCTGGGCCGTCGCGTCGGCCTGGGACATCCCCAGCACGGAGGGCACCACCATATCCATGGCCGCCTTCTCCTCTTCCGTATACTGCTTGGCGACTCCCATATAGTCCAGGATATCCGTGAGCAGCTTGCCCGCCTGGGGGGCGGCCATATTACCGCCGCTGATGTACCAGCCGCCGGCCGTGGTGTTGGCCCCGGCGGCCACCGGCTTGGGGTTGTCATAGGCCAGCAGAACGATGACCTGGGGATCGTCCGCCGGGGCAAAGCCCAGGAAGGATACGATGGTGTGGTCCTTCTCCTCGGTCTCGGAGGAGCCGGTCTTTCCGCCGATCCGGTAGCCCGCCACATAGGCCTGCTTGCCGGTGCCCGGCGGCTTGACCACGCCCTCCAGAATGGAGCGGCAGCGCTCGCTGGTCTGTTCGCTGATGACCTGCCGCACCTCGGTTGGCTCGGTGTGTTGGAGAACGTTCCCATTGGCGTCGGTGATGCTCTCCATCACATAGGGCTTCATCAGGTGGCCGCCGTTAATTACCGAGGCCGCCGCGGTGAGAAGCTGGATGGGCGTGACCTTGAACCGCTGGCCAAAGGAGGCCGTGGCCAGGTTGGTGATGCCGTTGGCGCTGGTAAAGAGGTCACGGGACCAGAACACGCTGTAATTGGGCTCCCCCATCATGTCAATGCCGGTCTGGGAGAGGAACCCGAAATCTTCCACATAGTCGTAGAATTTCTCAGCGCCCAGCCGCTGCCCGATGGCGATGAACGCCGGGTTGCAGGAGTTGGCCACCGCCTGGGCCAGGGTCTGGGTTCCGTGTCCGGTCCGCTTGGAACACTTAATGGTCCGGTCGGCTACGGTAGCCGCTCCGGTACAAACAAAGGTGTCGTTCTCGCTGACCACGCCCTCCTCCAGAGCGGCGGCCAGCACCATGGCTTTAAAGGTAGAGCCCGGCTCATAGGGCTCGTTGATGGCCTTGTTGCTCCACTGCTCATAGAGCAGCTCGGTGCGCTGTTTGGAGCGCTCCTCGTCGCTCAGGCTGGAGTCGCTCTTGATGGCGTCCAGCTTGGCCGAGAGGGCCGGGTCACTGATGCTGCGGGGATTGTTCAGGTCATAGGTGGGCGAGTTGGCCCAGGCCAGGATGGCCCCGGTCTTGGGGTCCATAGCGATGGCAAATCCGCCGTTCTGCACCTCAAATTTCTCGATCCCCTCGGCCAGCACCCGCTCACAGTAGTACTGGATGGTGGCGTCGATGGTCAGGTGGAGGTCGTTGCCGTCAATGGCGTCCTCATAGTCCTCATACCGGTAGAGCATTTGCGTTCCCCGCCCGTTCTTGGCGGTGACCACGCGGCCCACCTTTCCGCCCAGCTCCTCGTCATAGATGGCCTCCATGCCATAGGCGCCGTGGCTGACGGTATTGTTCTCATAGTTGACCCAGCCGATGACCTGGGCCGCCAGGCTGTTGTTGGGGTAGTAGCGCTTGGAGCTGGGCTGGACATAGATCCCCTCCGAGAGGCCGTTTTCCGAGGCATAGCTCCGGACCTGGTCGGCTACATCCCGCTCCACCTGGGATTTGATGACCTCATAGGCGGAATTGGTCTTGGCCAGACGCTTGAGGATCTCCTCCTGCTCCACGCCCAAAATGGCGGAGAGATTTTCCGCAATGGACTCATTCGTAGGCTCCGGATAGTCCGGCATGAGCCTTTCCCGCTTCTCGGGGTCGCTCTCTGCCTGGGCCTTTTCCACCTTCTCCCGGTATTCCTGCTGCCGCTCAACGATCTCCCTTGGGGCAAGCTGGATGTAATAGGCCTCGGCGCTCATGGCCAGCGGGGAGCCTTTGCTGTCATAGATGGTCCCCCGGTTGGCCGTGACAGCCTGATCCCAGGTCTGCTGATCCAGCGCCTTGGCCTCCAGCTCGTCGTGCTGAACGATCTGAAGGCTGTACAGGCGGATGAACAGTGGGATAAAGGCCACCACGCCGCACACCACCATCAGGAAGAGAGTGCGCATCAGGATGGTCCGGTTGGCTTTTCGGTCCGGCTGCGGTCGTTTTTTGTCATTTCTCATGCCGTTCTCCTTGATATACTGCATGAGGGCGTAAGAAAATTTCACTTTTCTTACGCCCTCGCCGGAAGGCTGCCAATCCTGGGCAGCCCGGTTCTCTTTTTTGGGGTCTGCAATGTACTATATGGAAGGACTCAGCGGAAATATTCCACCACTTCGCCCACGATCTCCTGAATGCTCCGGATCACCCCTTCCACCCCTTTGACCGGGACGTCCTCTGTCAGGAACTCAATGGCGTCCGGCTCCGAGAGGTCCACATAACAGATCTGGCTGTCATCCGGACGGATCATACTGCCGTCCGCCGTCAGCCGCTGTTCGATATCGCTCAGATCATAGGCCAAGGCATACTCCGCCCGGAGCTGCGCCTCATCGCTCTGCAGGGTGGTCATTTCCCGCTTGAGGGAGACCACATCGTCCGAGATCTGCGCCAGCTGGACATAGCTCATCAGCAGCAGCACCGCAAAGACGGCCACCGCCGCAAAGCCCACCACCGCAAAGACGGACACCCGTCCGGCCTCCCGCACCTGCACCCGCGGACGGGAGACAGCCCGCTCTCTGGGGCGGACCCGGGGACGGGGCTCCAGTACCTCCGCCCGCTCCAGACGGCGGGCAGCGGAGCCATCATAGGCAGTTCCCGGTATCCTCTGGTACGCAGATCTCGTTTTACGCTTGGCGATTGAGGCCATGGGAACCAACTCCTTTTCTTTCGTAAGGCGATCCCCCGGTTCCGTGGGATCACAATTTCTCCGCCACCCGAAGCTTGGCGCTTCTGGCACGGGGATTCACTTCCAGCTCTTCCGTGCCCGAGACGATGGGCTTACGGCTGACCAGCCGGATCACCGGCTTCTTTCCGCATACGCACACCGGGAAATCCGGCGGACAGGTGCACCCCTTGGCAAATCCGGCCAGGGCATTTTTCACGATCCGATCTTCCAGAGAGTGGAAGGAGATCACCGCCAGCCGCCCACCGGGCTTGAGCCGGGGCACAGCGCTCTGAAGCATCCGGTCCACCGAGCTGAGCTCATCGTTGACCGCGATGCGGATGGCCTGAAAACACCGCTTGGCGGGGTGCTGCTTTTCCTTAAGGGCCTTGCCCGGCATGGCCGAGCGGATCACTTCTACCAACTCCAGCGTGGTCTTGATGGGCCGCTCTGTCCGGCGGCGCTCAATGGCCGCGGCAATGGGGCCGGCATAGCGCTCCTCCCCGTACTGGGAGAAGATGCGCCGCAGCTCCTCCCGGGGCCACTCGTTGACCACGGTGCGGGCCGTCAGAGTATCGCTCTGATCCATGCGCATGTCCAGCGGAGCGTCCGCCATATAGGAAAAGCCCCGGGACGCGTCGTCCAGCTGCGGGGAGGATACGCCCAAGTCAAAGAGCATTCCATCCACCGCCGGGATCTCCAGCCCGTCCAAAATGGTGTCGATCTCGCAGAAATTGCTATGTACCAGGGAGACCCGGTCCATCCAGGGACCCAGCCGCTCCTGCGCGGCGTCCAGCGCAGCCTGATCCCGGTCCACGCAGATGAGCCGACCGGTGGTCAGGCGCTTTGCGATCTCCCGGGAGTGGCCTGCCCGGCCCAGGGTACCGTCCAGATAGATCCCTTCCGGTTTGATGTCCAGCCCCTCGATGCACTCATACAGCAGCACAGGAAGGTGGGTAAATTCTGCCATACCGGAGCGGTCTCCTCTCTACGTATCTCTGTATCTTCTCCGCCCGAACTCACAGCCCCAGCAGGAGCATGGTCTCCGCCACCTGCTCCGGGGTGAGCTCGCGCTTCTTCTTCTCGTTCCATGTCTCGGCGTCCCAGATCTTGGCCTTGTCGTTGTTGCCCACCACGACGATGTCCCGGGTGAGCCCCGCATAGTCCCGCAGATCTTGGGGGATCAGGATCCGCCACTGGCTGTCCGGCTCACACCGGGCGGCATTGCCGAAGATCACATCCATGGCGGCCGCCTGGCTGCTGGGCAGTTCGGCCACCCGCTCCTGTAAACGGCGCCAGGTGGCGTCCGGATACATTACCAGATACTTACAAATTCCGGCGGCGTCCCGGTTGGCGCCCACCGCCACGTGGAAGCTGGGGCCCAGCTCCTCCCGGAGCTTGGCTGGCAGGAACATGCGGCCCTTGGCATCCAGGGTATGCTCGTAGGTGCCGGTCATGCTCCGCTCACTCCCCTCACCGGAATGGGATTTTGCTCCCTATTCCTCCACTCTGCTCCACTCTGTTTCCTAGTATAAAGGCTCTGTAACCAAATTGCAAGTATTTTCTATTTCTTTTTTTCAAAAAAGTTCCGTCTTTTCGGGAAAATTTCACGGTTTTCAGCACAAAAACATACGTTCGATTTAAATAATACCCAAGTCCTCTTTCACTCCTGATTCTGGCATAATTTTGTAAAAACCGTGACTTTCCGGCCCAAACATGATAAAATGGGAGGGAATCCCACCCTGCGTATGCAGGACTGGAAGGAGGAAATCGGATGAGTCACTGTGCCAACTGTGCCCCCCACTCCTGCGCGGGGGGCGTCTTGGAGCACCCGCCCGGGGACTGTCCCAGCGGTTCCGCCCCGCTTCAGGAGCGGGCCATGTCCCTTCTGGCGGAGGAGGAGAACCAGAAGCTGGCCCGCACAGCCGCCCGGGTGGAGGCTGAAGGCTACGGCCGCCTTACCCGGGTGGAGGAGACCATTCTCTTTTTGCAGAAGATGGACTTTCACAAGATCGGTCTGGCCTTCTGCACCGGACTGTGGCGGGAGGCCCACGAGCTGACCAAGATCCTGGAATATCACGGGTTTGAAGTCTGCTCCGCCATCTGTAAAAACGGCTGTCACCCCAAGCGGGACCTGGGACTGGGCGACCGGGAGACCGTCCGGGGCTGCGCGGATGAGGTCATGTGCAATCCCATTGCACAGGCTCTGGTCCTCAACGAAGCCCGCACCGACTTCAACCTTCTGCTCGGCCTGTGCGTGGGGCATGACACCCTGATCCTGAAATACCTGGAGGGTCCCGCCTCGGTGCTCGCCGTCAAGGACCGGGTCACCGGGCATAATCCCCTGGCTCCCATCTATCAGGCCCAGGGCTATTACCGCAAAAAGCTCTATCCGCCCCGGGAGGACTGATCCCTTTCCCGGCCAAAAGAAAAAGCGCTCCCTCTTCCGGTCCGTCCGGAAGGGGGAGCATTTGTCTGCATTTATTTATTTCCCATGCTGGAGGCGGCGCTGCGGAACCGGGCGCGGGACTTCTTGATCTCGTCATAGGCCTCGGCCACCGCCTCTTCTGTGCGGCGCAGGGCGTCCTCACAGTAGGCGTTGGCGGCCTGACGCAGCTCCCGGCTGCGCTCCTCGGCCTGGCGGAGCATCTCGTTGCCCCGCTGCCTGGCCTGGGCGGTCAGCTCGTCCTCCGCCAGGATCTGCTTGGCCCGGTCCTCGGCCTGACGCTTGATAAGGTCGGCCTCCCGCTTGGCGGAGGCGATATAGTCGTTTCGGCTGGCGATCAGCTTCTTGGCCTCGCTCAGCTCCATGGGGAATTGGCCCCGGATCTCATCCAGAAGGTCCAGCGCCTTGTCCCGCTCTATGATGCACTTATCACTGCTCAGGGGCACGCCCTTGGCCTCGTCGATCAGTTGATAGAGCAGGTCCATCAGTTCTTCCACACCGCTGGCCATTACTCTCCCCTCCTCTGTCTCATTCGTTCATTTACGTCGTCGATGATCTCCCGGGGCACGAAATCTGAGAGATCGGCCCCGTAGCGGGCCATTTCCTTCACCACACTGGAGCTGATGTAGGTATATTTGGCGCTGGACGGCATCAGCATCGTGTCCAGTCTGGGATTGAGCTTCCGGTTGAGCTGAGCCATTTGCAGCTCGTTCTCATAGTCCGACACTGCCCGCAGGCCCTTCACCAGGGTGCAGGCCTTCCGCTCCCTGGCGTACTCCGCCAGCAGCGTGGTGGACCAGTCCACCTCCACATTGGGCAGTTTATACACCACTTTGCGGATGAGCTCCGCCCGCTCCGGCGGGGTGAACAGTCCCCTGTTGAGTTTGTCGGAATTGACCATCACACACACGATCAGCTTGTCAAAGCACACCGCTGCCCGCTTGATGATATTCAGATGTCCCAGCGTAATGGGATCAAAGCTTCCAGGATAAATCGCAGTCTTCAAGGGATAACTCTCTCCTCCCCCGCGGACGTCCGTTACAGCCCGCGCCGGTACAGGGTGATCTTGATTTTGCCGTAACGGTACTCCCTGCCCTTCTGATAGGGCTCAGCCAGAGCGGGAAGGGCCTGTTCCGCCGCACTTTCGCAGACCATTATACCATGTTCCGAAAGGATGTCAATTGCAGCGATCTGTTCCAGCGCCTTTTCCAGCAGGCCGGAGGCATAGGGCGGGTCCAGAAAGATCAGGTCGTATTTCTGCCGGCAGGAGAGCAGGAAGGCCAGGGAATCTCCCTGGACCACCGTTCCCCGTTCCTCCAGGCGGGTGGCCTTCAGGTTCTCCCGGATGAGGGCGGCCGCCTCCCGGCGCAGGTCCACAAAGGTACACTCCGCCGCTCCCCGGGACAGGGCCTCGATGCCCAGCTGGCCCGTTCCGCCGAACAGGTCCAGCACCTTGCGCCCCTCGATGTCAAACTGTACAATATTGAAAATGGATTCTTTCACCTTGTCGGTGGTGGGCCGGGTCTCCATGCCGCTCAGCTCCTTGAGCCGACGTCCCCGGGCCTCTCCCGATATAACGCGCATATCGCTTCATTCCTTTCCTGGTTGATGGGTCTGCCCCTCCGGCTCCTGCCGGAGGTGGAAGTGCGCATAGACCGCCTGGGCCGCATTTCTGGGCACTACGTTTTCCAGCTCCTCCACTGTGGCGGCCCGGATGTTTTTGATGCTCTTGAAGTGGCGCAGCAGCTCACTGCGCCGCTTCTCCCCTACGCCCGGGATCTGGTCCAGCTCGGAGCCCCGAACCCGTCCCTTCCGCTGGAGGCGGTTGAATTCGATGGCAAAGCGGTGGGTCTCCTCCTGGATCTGTCCCACCAGGGAGAAGAGGGCGGGATTGCCCTGAATACCGATCTCCTCCCCGGCCGGAGTGACCAGGGCACGGGTCCGGTGGCGGTCGTCCTTCACCATGCCGTACACCGGAATGAAGAGCTCCATCCGCTCCAGCACTCCCGCCGCCACCCGGGCGTGGGTGGTCCCGCCGTCGATGAAGAGGAGGTCGGGCTTCTGGTCAAACTTCTCATCCCCGTCCAGATAGCGCCGGAAGCGCCGGGTCAGCACCTGCTCCATGGAGGCGTAGTCGTCCGGTCCGTCCATGTCCCGGAGCTTGAAGTGGCGGTAATCCCGCTTGCGGGGCTTTCCGTCCACAAAGACTGTCATGGAGGCCACGATGTCGTCGCTGCCGGTGTTGGAGATGTCGTAGGCCTCGATGCGGTGCGGAGGCTCGGGCAGATCCAGGAGCTTTCCCAGCAGCTCCATGCGCCTGCTCTGCCGCTCCTCCCGGGAGGTGGCCCGGGCCACCTCCTCCACGGCGTTCTTGGTGGCCAGGCGGATGAGATCCATCTTGGCCCCCCGCTGGGGCGTGATGAGATGCACCCGCCGGCCGGCCTGTTCGGAGAGCATCCGGGTGATGGGCACCTCGTCCTCCAGCTCACAGGGCAGCAGGATCTGCCGGGGCAGATTGCCCCTGCCCCCGTAGAAGCCCCGGACCAGCGCGGAGATCACATCCCCCTCGTCCTCCTCCATGGGGGTCTCCAGCAGGTCCCAGTCCTTGGCGGCCAGCTCCCCGTCCACATAGTGGAGGACCACAAAGCAGCTCTTGGCCTCTCCCCGGTGAAAACCCACCACGTCGGTGTCGGCCAGACTGCCCGCCACTACTTTCTGCCGCTTTCCCAGCAGCTCGATGGCCCGATAACGGTCCCGCAGCTGAGCGGCCCGCTCAAAACGCAGCTCCTCGGCGGCTCGCTCCATCTCGGCGCGGATCTCCTCCCCCACCTCCTGGAACTTTCCCTCCAGAAGGCGCACCGCCTGTTCGATGGCCTCCCCATAGCGGGACTGGTCCATGTCCTTCCGGCAGTAGCCGTCGCACCGTCCCATGTGGTAATTGAGGCAGGGACGGCCCTTTCCGATGTCCCGGGGGAAGACCAGTGCACAGGTGGGCAGGCGCAGGGCGGCGCAGATGGCGTCCAGGATGGCCTGGGTATTCCCCCGGCTGGCAAAGGGCCCGAAATACCGCGCCCCGTCCTCCGCCACCTTGCCCACCAGGGAAAAGCGGGGATAGGCGTCCTGAACCGAGAGCCGGACATAGGGATAGCCCTTTCCGTCCTTGAGCAGGATGTTATAGTGGGGCTGGTGCCGCTTGATGAGGGCGTTTTCCAGCACCAGGGCCTCAAACTCCGAGTCGGCCACGATGACGTCGAAATGGTCGATCTGGCTGACCATGGCCCGGGTCTTTTCCGTGTGGGAGGCCAGATTGGCAAAGTACTGGCTGACCCGATTTTTCAGGGCCTTGGCCTTCCCCACGTAGATGACCGTGTTTTTGGCGTCCTGCATGATGTACACGCCGGGCTGGAGGGGCAGGCTGTGGGCTTTTTCTTTCAGTTCGTCAAAGGTCATATTCCACCTCTGGAGGACATCCCAGGAAAACGGTTGAAAAAAAGCGCCGCGGTCAGCGGCGCTTTTTTCTTGTGCGCATAAAGATTACTCGGAGAAATTGGAGCTGATCAGCTCGATGAGAGCCTCCACAGCTTCCTTTTCATCGGGGCCGTCCGCGATCAGGTTGATGGAGGTGCCCTTCACGATACCAAGGGAGAGCACACCCAGCAGACTCTTAGCGTTCACCCGGCGCTCCTCCTTCTCGACCCAGATGGAGCTCTTGAACTCATTGGCCTTCTGGATGAAAAACGTCGCCGGACGCGCATGCAGACCGACCTGGTTGTTCACCACTGCCTCTTTCATATACATAAGCGTTTCCTCCCCATATGCACTTGCATACTCTGTAATATAGAATAGCAAATTTGTCCCAACCCGTCAATGACATTTTACACAAATTCCAGCGAACCATGTCGCTCCTTTCCATGAGGACACGGGAACGAGGCATCTGTTTTTCACAGGCGGACGTTTCGCGGGTTACTTCAGCTCCACCACCGTGACGCCGTCCTCTCCCTCGCCGTAGCGGCCGGGCCGGAAGGATTTCACATAGCGGCTGCGCTTGAGGTGCTCCCGCACCGCCTTGCGCACCGCGCCGGTGCCCTTGCCGTGGATGACCACCACCTCGGTCAGGCGGCCCATGACGGCGTTGTCCAGAAAGATGTCCAGCGCGCCCACGGCCTCGTCGGTCATCATGCCCCGCAGGTCCACCTCGGGCGAGGCGCCCAGGCTGCGCAGCTTGTGCTCGGCCCGGCGGATGACCTTCTGGGCCTCCTTCCTGGTCTGGCTCTCGCCCTCCACCACCCGTACCTCGCTCTGCTTGGCGGTGATTTTCAGAATGCCGGCCTGGAGCTGGAGGGAACCGTCCCTGTTCACGCTCAGAACCGTGGCCTGGGTGCCCATTTTGACCAGCTCCACCGTGTCGCCGGCCTGGGCGGGCCGGGTGGGGGGCGGCGCGGGGGTCTCCTTCCGGCGGCCCAGCTTGTCCTCGGCCTCGTTCAGCCGGTGCTTCAGGCCGGAGCGGGCCTCGTTGACCCGCTGCCAGTCCTCCTCCTTGCGCTGGCGCTTGCGCATGTCGTTGAGCTCCCGGAAGACCTCATCGGCGGTCTCCCGGGCCTCCTCCAGGATGCGCCGGGCCTCGGCCTGGGCCTTCTCCACCGCCTTGGCCCGCTCCTGCTCCAGCTTCTCCCGGTACTCCCGGGCCACCTTGGCGGAGTTCTCCATCTCCCGGCGGAGCTTGGCGGCGTTCTCCTTCTCCTGCTCCATCTGCTGGCGCTGCTCGTCCAGCTGGGTGAGGACGTCCTCAAAGCGGACATTCTCCGCGTCCAGCCGGTCGGCGGCCTTCTGGATGATGTGCTTGGGCAGGCCAAGCCGCTCCGAGATGGCAAAGGCGTTGGACTTGCCGGGGATGCCGATGAGCAGCCGGTAGGTGGGGGCCAGAGAGTCCACGTTAAACTCGCAGGAGGCGTTCTCCACCCCCTTGGTGGTCATGGCGTACACTTTGAGCTCGGCATAGTGGGTGGTGGCCGCCACCAGGGCCCCCAGCTCCCGGGCGCTCTCGATGATGGCGGCGGCCAGGGCCGCGCCCTCGATGGGGTCGGTGCCCGCCCCCAGCTCGTCGAAGAGGATGAGGGTCTCGTCGTCCGCCGCCTCCAGAATGCCCACGATGTTCACCATGTGGGAGGAGAAGGTGGACAGGCTCTGGGCAATGGACTGCTCGTCTCCCACGTCGGCCAGCACCCGGGAGAACACCTGGATGTGGCTGTCCCCGTCCACAGGGATGTGGAGGCCGCACTGGGCCATGAGGACCAGGAGGCCAATGGTCTTGAGGGTGACCGTCTTACCGCCGGTGTTGGGGCCGGTGATAACCAGGGTGTCAAACTCCTCCCCCAGCATCAGATCGTTGGGCACCGCCTTGTTGGGGTCCAGCAGGGGATGGCGGGCCCGGCGGAGGTAGATCCCCCGGGAGACGATCCTGGGCTCGGACCCCTTCATCCGGTAGGAGAGCTTGGCCCGGGCAAAGATCACATCCAGCAGGATGAGCAGGTCGTAGTTCTGAGCGATGTCCTCCCGGTAGGAGGCGCACTCGGCCGAGAGCTCGGCCAAAATGCGCTCGATCTCTTTTTCCTCCCGGGCCTGGAGTTCCCGCAGCTCGTTGTTGGCCTTGACCACGCCCATAGGCTCGATGAAGAAGGTGGAGCCCGAGGAGGACACGTCGTGGACCAGTCCGGGGACCTCGTTCTTGTGCTCCGACTTCACGGGCACCACATAGCGGTCGTTGCGCTGGGTGATGATGGCCTCCTGAAGGTACTTGGCCTGATTGGAGGAGATGAGCTTGTTGAGGATGTCCCGCACCTTGCTGGCGGTGGAGCGGATATGGCGGCGGATGGAGGCCAGCTCGGGACTGGCCGAGTCGGCGATCTCATCCTCTCCCACGATGGAGCCGGTGATCTTCTCCTCCAGATAGCGGTTGGGGGTCAGGGAGGCGAAGAGGTGGTCGATGCAGGTGCGCTTCTCCCCGCCCGCCCGGCCGTCTGCATACTCCTTGGCGCTGCGGGCGGCGCGCAGGACAGCCGCGATGTCCAGCAGTTCCCGGGTGTTGAGGGCGCCCCCCATATTGGCCCGCTGGAGGGAGGCCCCCACCGGCTTTACCCCGGAGAAGGAGGGGGTCCCGCTCAGGGTCATCAGCTCCACCGCCGCCGTGGTCTCAGCCAGACGCCGCTTCACGTCGTCGGCGTCGGCGAGGGGGCGCAGGGCGGCGCAGCGCTCCTTGCCCTCCGCCGTCACCGCCTGCTCCGCCAGGCGCTCCAGCACCCGGGGCAGCTCCAGCGTCTGTATGGATTTTTCAAATAGATCTGTCATAGTTTCGATATACTCCCAATCGGTTTCCCGGCGCCTGTCCTTACAGGCAGTGGACCCGTGCCGGGTCATAGCGGTCCTGCTGGGCCTTCTCCCGCTCGGGATAGCCCACAGGCACGATGGCGAAGGCCTCCAGATGATCCGGCAGATTCAGGATCTCCCGCATCTTATCCATCCGCTCCCGGACCGGGGCGATGCCCAGCCAGACCGCGCCCAGCCCCAGCTCCACCGCCTCCAGCAGGAGGTTTTCGGTGGCGGCGCTCAGATCGATCTGGGCATACTCCGGATGGGCTGCGTTCTTTCGATAACAGGGCACGATGGCCATGGTGGCATTTTTGGCACTCATCGAGTAGGCGTGGCAGGCGGACAGCTGCAGCAGCAGCTCCCGGTCCCGCACCACATAGAACTCCCAAGGCTGCTGGTTGGTGGCGGAGGGAGCCGCCATGGCCGCCCGGAGGAGCTGCTCCACCTGGGCGTCGGTCACCGTCTTGTCCTGAAATTTGCGTACGCTTACCCGCTGAAAAATACTGTTCATGTTTGTCTGTTCTCCTGTTGGTCAGTCCCTCCCGCCGCCGGGCCCAGCCCGGGCGCGGGAAAGACCAGATCTTTGTAAAAGTCCAGGGTACGAAAGCCCCGGTCCAGCTGTGTGGTCAGAAACCGCTCGCTCACACGTGCCAGCTGCCGCAGTCCATCCTCCCCCAGCACAAAGGAAACAATCCGCTTGGGGTCGCCGTACACCACATGGCGCATGGCGGCCAGCACCCCCGGACTCACCGGGACGGAGAGTCCCTCCCCGCCCCCGCGGCAGCGGGCGCACAGAAGCACCCCGTCCACCAGCTGAAAGCGGGCGTCCTCCGGCTCGGGCACGCCGCAGACGGCGCAGGCGTCCAGCAGCGGCTCATACCCGATGAGGGAGAGGAGCTTGAGCTCAAAGACCGCCTTGACCAGCGGCAGGGGCTTGTTCAGCCGGTCCAGCGCGTAGAGGGCGTTGAGGAGGAGGGAGAGGACGGCGGGATCGGGCTGCTCCTCCCCCACCACAGCCTCCAGCACCTCGGCAAAATAGGAGCCAAGGGCCACCTTCTCCACGTCGGAGCGCACGCCCCAGAAGAGCTCCAGCGGCTCGGCCTCGTTGAGGGTGTAGTGGTCCCGGTAGGAGAAGAGGGTCATCTCCGAGTAGACCAGCAGCTGGGTGGAGGCCGCCAGGCGGCTCCCCTTCCGGCGGCAGCCCCTGGCCTTGACCGTCACCTTCCCCCCGGTGCGGGTGAGCACGGTGAGGATCTTATCCGATTCTTTATAATTGACCTCCCGCAGGATGATCCCCTGTGTGGTGAGCAGCATGTTCCTTTCCCCATTCTATGTAAGGGGGACAAGCGCCCCCTCCGCCTCAGGCGGTCTTACCGGTTTGGGCCTCCTCCCCGCTGCGCCGGAGATGCTCCGCCAGCGCGGCGGCCTCCGGCAGTCCGGTGGCCCAGAAGAGTTCCCATAAGGTCTCGCTGTCCATGGCGCAAGCCCCCTTTTCACGGTTAGCTTGGCTGAGGACGCGCGGATTTATGAGCGGTAAATTTTATGGTCACTCGTCTCTATATCCAAAATTATGGATCAGATTCAGGTTGTCCCGCCAGTTCTCCTTCACCTTCACCCAGGTCTGGAGGTACACCTTGGCGCCCATGAAGCGCTCGATGTCCTGCCGGGCCAGGGTGGAGATCTTCTTGAGCATGGCGCCACCCTTGCCGATGATGATGCCTTTGTGGCTGTCCTTCTCACAGTAAATGGTGGCGTCGATCTCGATGACGCCGTCCCGCTCCCGCTCGGCAAAGCGGATGAGCTCCACGGCGGTGCCGTGGGGGATCTCCTTGTCCAGGCACAGCAGGAGCTTCTCCCGGATGATCTCGGCGCAGACCTGCCGCTCGGGCTGGTCTGTGACCATGTCCTCCGGGAAGAGCCGGGGTCCCTCCGGCAGGAACTGGGCGAGCACGTCCAGCACCTCTTCCACGCCCTCGCCGTTTTTGGCCGAGATGGGCAGGATGGCGCTGAATTCGTGGGCTGCGGCGTAGGTCTGCATGACGGCCAGCAGCGCCTCTTTCTCCACTGTGTCGATCTTGTTGATAATGAGCACCGAGGGGACGCCCAGGTTCTTGATGCGCCCGATGAGTTCCTCCTCCGGCCCTCCCACGTGGGGAATGGGCTCCACAATGAGACACACCGCGTCCACATCGGCCACGCTGTCCTTGACCACCTTCACCATATAGTCGCCCAGCTTGGTGCGGGCCTTGTGCAGCCCCGGGGTGTCCAGAAAGACAAACTGGCAGTCGTTCCGGTCGACCACGGCGCAGATGCGGTTGCGGGTGGTCTGGGGCTTATTGGTGACGATGGCGATCTTTTCGCCCACCAGAGCGTTGGTCAGGGTGGACTTGCCCACGTTGGGCCGTCCCACGATCGATATCATACCCGATTTTTTGATTTCCATAGGTTATCCTCAACTTTCTTGAGCTATTTTAATTGGTATCAGCATCTGCATCAGGGGTTGCCCGTCTCCTCCGGCACGCGGGTGATCCCCAGCGCGCCCAGAATGGCCTCTTCCCGCGCCCGCATCTGCCGCTTCTGGGGGCCTTCGTCCAGGTGGTCGTAGCCCAGCAGATGGAGCACCGAGTGGACCGCCAGATAGCAAAGCTCCCGGCGCTCACTGTGGCCGAACTCCGCGGCCTGGGCCCTGATGTGGTCCACCGAGAGCACCATGTCTCCCAGGGGGAGCACCCCGCTGCCCGGGTCCAGCAGGTCCCCGTCCTCGGGCGTGGGCGGCTCCCCCGGCGTGAACTCAAACATGGGAAAGGAGAGCACGTCGGTGGCCCGGTCCACATCCCGCTGCTCCAGATTGATCTGGTGGATGCCCCCGTCGTCGGTGAAGAGCACGTCCACCTCGCAGGGCAGACCCACTCCCTCCGCCTCCAGCGCGGCGGGAATGACCTCCCGCAGGGCGTCGGCAAAGGCCTCGACGCCCTCCACCTCGGTCTCGATGATGATCTGATGTTCCATCTCGCTTCTCCCCCTTGTGCAGCGCTTCCCGCTACTTGTCCCGCCGGACGGTGCGGCGGTTTTCATCCTCTTCATAGGCCTTGATGATGCGCTGTACGATCACATGGCGCACCACGTCCCCCTCACTGAGCTTGCAGATCTCGATGTCCTGCACGCCCTTGAGCACCCGCATGGCCTCCTTCAGACCGCTGACCTTGTCGGTGGGCAGGTCGATCTGGGTGATGTCGCCGGTGATGACGATCTTGGAGCCGAAGCCCAGCCGGGTCAGGAACATCTTCATCTGCTCCCGGCTGGTGTTCTGAGCCTCGTCCAGGATGATGAAGGAGTCGTCCAGAGTCCGGCCGCGCATATAGGCCAGCGGGGCCACCTCGATGTTGCCCCGCTCCACATACTTCTGGTAGTTCTCCGGTCCCAGCATATCGAAGAGGGCGTCGTACAGCGGGCGCAGGTAGGGGTCCACCTTGGACTGGAGATCGCCGGGCAGGAAGCCCAGCCGCTCCCCCGCCTCCACGGCCGGACGGGTCAGGATGATGCGGTTGACCTGCTTGTCCCGGAAGGCGGCCACCGCGGCGGCCACCGCCAGATAGGTTTTGCCGGTGCCCGCCGGGCCGATGCCCAGGGTGATGGTATTCTTCTTGACGGCCTCCACATACCGCTTCTGGCCCAGGGTCTTGGGCTTGATGGGCTTTCCTTTGGCGGTGACGCATAGCACGTCCTTGGCCAGGGTGCCGATCTTGTCCTCGTTGCCCGCCCGCACCAGGTTGATGATGTAGCGCACATTCTGTTCGTTGATGGATTCCCCCTTGGCCGAGAGGGTGAGCAGACCCTCGATGGCCTTCACGCCGTACATGACGGCCTCGGCCTCGCCGGTCACCTTGAGCTGGGAGTCCCGGTTGAGCACCGTTACCCCCAGCTCCTGCTCGATCAGCTTGATATTTTCATCGAAGGAGCCAAAAATATTGATGGCCTCCTCCATCCGTTCGATGTTGATGGTGTGTTCGATCATGAATTTGTTTCGTCTCCTCTTCCCGCCGGCAGGCGGGTCTGGTATCCAGGCTCGTCAAAGGGTACGAACCGTCCGATCTCTTCTCTGCACTCCGCCCGGAGGGTGACGGTCAGCATCTCATCCGTCACAACGGCGGTATACTCGGTCCGCGTGATGCTTCCCCCCTCGATCTGTTCCGTAAGAGCCCGCTCCAGCTGCGCCTCCAGCATCTCCTGGGCGGCAGCCAGGTCCACTTCTGCCGGGGTGAGCGTGTATTCCCGCATGGTCTCCCGGCTCAGGCTCAGAGGGAGAACCAGATCGATTCCGCTCCCCGCATTCCAAGTACTGCTTATTTTATCATACTGCGGAAAGGAAATTCCACTGTTTCGATAAAAATTGATGCGTTTTCCCAAAACGGTGAGAAACCACCGCCCGGTCTCCCGCCCGGTGTACTCCTTGACCTGGGCCGTGAGGGGAATGGATGCCTGAAGGGTGCGCCAGGTCTGTGCCTCCACCCGTCCCTGGGCCCGGACCTGCTGCCAGCCCACGTCCTGTTCGCTGTACATGGGCCCCTCCAGCAAGACATTTCCCTGGATGAGCACGTCCCCCGCGGCCACCGGCTCCCCCACCTTGCGCTCGGTCTCTCCGGCGAGGACCTCCAGGCGGGTGATGACGCCGTCGGTCTCGGCGATGATGTCTCCGTGCTCGCTCTCATCCACCAGCTCTGGGGCCTTGACCCGCTCCCGCACCAGCACCTCGGCCCGGGCCCCGTGGAGGTTGATGGACATCCACGAGATGCCCTCCAGCTCCAGCAGCGCCCGCTGCTCGATGTAGTTGATCTCCAGCGCCGGACCAAAGGCCCCGGGGCGCACCCCCAGACGGCGCAGGGTGGACAAAATCGCGGCCGACGGCACCTCAGTATTGCCCGCCACATCCACCACCAGCACAAACTGGGTCATCAGGAGAACCGCCAGCAGAGAGAGGGCCAGCCCGGCCAGAAGGGCATACCGCCTGCGGAAGCGCTCCAGAAAGGTGGGCAGTCCGCCCCGCTCCACCTCAGAGAGCGTGCATCCGGACCGCACCGCCAGATCTTCCAGGCCGCACCGCTCCTGCGGGGGCACCTTGAGGCGCACCGCGGTGCTCTCCACCCATTCCACGCCCCAGAAGGACACCCCCCGCTGGGCGCACAGGTTGAGAAACCGCTCCGGAAAGGCGCCCTGGGCCTCCACCTCCACGCTGCCCCGGAGGAAATTGACCACTTTTTTCATCTTCTTCCTCCTAATCCAGCTCCACGGCGCGGATCTGTCCGGTGATGAGCAGTTCTCCGGCGTTCATGGAGCGCAGCTCCAGCCCCTCGCCCCGCACTTTCAGGATGAGTTTCCCGCCGGAAATATGGATCTCCTCCGATCCATAGGCCAGAATGCCCCGGTGATTCTCCATCCGCAGCTCCCGGTCTCCCACCAGCTCCATCCGGGGCAGTCCCGCCACCAGATCGCCGGGCAGATCAAAGACCTGGGCGGTCCGCTCCAAAACGCTCTCTTTTTTCCGCTTCCCTGCCATGGCAACGCCCTCCTGTTCCCGACTACTCTATGCGCCGTCCCGGGCGGACTTGCCTGTCCAATGGAAAAGGGTGCGTCCGACCCCTCCCCGGACGCACCCCCGTATCTCTACGGCTTCTGTTCCAGCTCCATCTGCCGGGCCAGCCGCTCCACGGCCTCTCCGGCCAGCGTGACCACCGCGCCGATCTGCTCCGGCGTGATGGCGTCCACATGGATGCCGCCGCTCACCAGCACAGCGCAGTTCAGCCGCTTGGCCAGCTGCTCGGCCGCCTTTTTCACCACGCCGTCCTCCTTATGGCTGGGCAGGACCAATACCGATGCGCTGGAGCCGACGCGCCCGTCCGGATGGCGGTAGGGCGCGCCCAGCGCCGCCGCCCCCAGATGGGGGACCTCCCCTCCGGTGATGGTCACGTTCCAGTCCCGGCCCATGCGCTGGGCCGTCAGGGTCAGGGAAACGCCCGCCCCCTCCGCACACACTGTCAGCATATGGAATCCTCCTCCGTTGTCTCTGTTCGCTCCCGCAGATAGGCGCGCAGCCGCGCCGGCGTGTTGGCGGAGGGCTCCTCCAATACATACGCCAGCAGCAGCCGCTGGGCCGCGCCAATGGCTGCGCCGCGATAGCCCAGCGCCGCCAGATCGCTTCCCGACAGCGCCAGCCCTCTCACACTCCAGCACTCCCCCCGGCCGAGCACCCGTTCCAGCGCCCGGGAGCTCGCACGGCCCGCCCAGTCGCCCATCCATGCGCCAGCCCAAGCCGCGCCGACGCCGTATTCCCACAGCGCCCGCCGCCACTCCGCGTCGGTTTGGGGCAGTCCCCTCTTCCACAGCCGGAATCCCCCGGAGCAGGCCCGGATGGTCTTTCGGTCCAGGCGCAGCGCCGCCAGCAGAGGAGGCCCCTCCTCCCCCATCACCGCGCAGAAGCCCGCCCAGCGGGCCGCCGGCGTCCGGGGCAGACGGCTCAGCGTGAGGAAAGCCCCTTGGGGGATGCATCCATACCGCCGCATCAGTCCCGCGTCAAAGAGCATCCGGGCCCATCCCGGCCGGGGCGAGCACAGAATTTTCTCCAGCTCTCCCCGCACCCGCTCATGGGAGAGCGCTCCGGCCAGCCCCGCACACCGCCAGATGCCCCGCGCCGTGTCGGTCTGGAGCTCAAAGCCCAGCTGGGCGGCAAAGCGCACCCCGCGGAACATCCGCAGGGCGTCCTCGGCAAAGCGCTGTTCCGGCTCCCCCACGCACCGGATGAGCTCCCGCCTCAGATCCTGCCGTCCGCCGAAGGGATCGATCACCGCCCCATCCGGGGGCAGGGCCATGGCGTTGATGGTAAAATCCCGCCGGGCCAGGTCCTCCTCCAGCGTGGCGTCGAAGCGCACCTCCCCCGGGTGGCGTCCGTCGGTATAGCCGCTCTCCCGCCGGAAGGTGGTGACCTCCACCGCCCCGTCCCCGGTGAGCACGGTGACCGTCCCGTGGCGCACGCCGGTGGGGACCGTACGGGGAAAGAGGGCCATCACGGTCTCAGGCCGCGCCGCCGTGGTCAGGTCAAAGTCGCCCGGCGTCCGTCCCAGGAGCAGATCCCGGACGCATCCGCCCACCGGATAGGTGGGCCACCCCGCCTCCCACAGGCGGTCCCGGCACAGCCGCACGCCGTCCGGTATGCACAGCTCCTTCACCATACCACCCCGTTTCCCGTATTTTTCTCTTGTAAGGGGACTATACTGCGGTATATAATAATATGTTCCAAATCTGTTTCCCCTCTGCGCCCAGGGCGCAAATACGATACCATATCGTCATTATAAACTTCTGGAAAGGGTGTGTAAACCCATGGCTGCAACTGACATCCATGATTTTCTGCGTCCCGGCCGGCGGGCCCATCTGGTCGGCATCGGCGGCGTTTCCATGTCCCCTCTGGCGGAGGTTCTCCACGGGGCCGGCATGACCATCACCGGCTCCGATATGCGGGAGAGCGCCGCCACGGAGCATCTGCGCTCCCTGGGCATCCGGGTGGACATCGGCCACCGGGCCGAAAACATCGCCGGCGCCGATCTCATCATCCGCACCGCCGCCGCCCACGACTCCAATCCGGAGATCGCCGAGGCCCACCGCCTTGGCGTCCCGGTCTTTGAGCGGGCCCAGGCCTGGGGTTCCATCATGCGGGGCTACCGCAACGCCCTGTGCATCGCGGGTACCCACGGCAAGACCACCACTACTTCCATGTGCACCCACATTGCCATGGCCGCCGCCGCCGATCCCACCGTCATGATCGGCGGCACCCTTCCCCTCCTGGGCGCGGGCCACCGGGTGGGCAAGGGGGACACCATCATCCTGGAGAGCTGTGAATACTGCAATTCCTTCCTCTCCTTCTTTCCCACCGTGGCCGTGATCCTCAACATCGAGGCCGACCACCTGGACTTCTTCAAGGACCTGGAGGATGTGGAGCGCTCCTTCCGCTCCTTTGCCGACCGGGTGCCCGAGGGCGGGCTCATCATCGCCAACCGGGACGACGCCAACACCATGCACGCCCTGGCGGGCGAGGAACGCCCCATCCTCACCTTCGGCCTGGAGGAGGGTGACGTCCACGCCGCCGGTCTGACCTGGGTCAACGGCCTGCCCGCCTTTGACGTGGTCTGCCGCGGGGAGAAATTCGCCCATGTGGAGCTCCAGGTCCCCGGCGTACACAACGTGAAAAACGCTTTGGCCGCTGCCGCCTCAGCCATCGCCCTGCGCTTCCCCGCCGCCGCGGTGGAGGAGGGTCTTGCCGCTTTCCGGGGCGCGGGCCGCCGCTTTGAGCACAAGGGCAGCTTCCACGGGGCAGAGGTCTACGATGACTATGCCCACCACCCGGGGGAGCTCCAGGCTCTCTTCTCCGCCGTGAAGGGCATGGGCTATGAGCGCATCATCTGCGCCTTCCAGCCCCACACCTACACCCGGACCAAGGCCCTCTTCTCCGACTTTGTCCAGGTGCTCCGGGAGCCTGATCTGGCCATCCTGGCCGAGATCTACGCCGCCCGGGAGACCGATACCCTGGGTATCTCCTCCCGGGATTTGGCCGAGCAGATCCCGGGCAGCCGCTACTGCGCCACCCTGGAGGAGGTCACGGCTCTCCTGCGGGAGATCGCCCGTCCGGGGGATCTCATCCTGACCGTGGGCGCCGGCGACATCTACACCGCCGGCGAGTCTCTGGTCAAACACCAGTAATCGTGTAAAAGCGGGCATACCCGGGAAGCGGAAGCCTCCCGGGTATGCCCGCGCGGTCATTTTTTCATGCGGCCCAGCACCACGGCGGCCTGCTCCCGGGTCAGGGGGGCGCAGGGCCGGGTCCCGTCAAAGAGTCCCGCCTTCACCGCCGCGTCCCAGTCCGTCTCTGCCCAGGAGCTGACCGGCCTGGCCTCCTGCTCCTTGCGGTAGGCCGCCATAGCGGTCTGAAACATGGCGTCAAACTGCTCCTGTGTCAACTTACGCTCTCCTTCCAGAAGGGCCTTCACATCGGCCCGCAGGGTATCCATGCTCTTGCCGTGCCTAGGAAACCAGTGGGACACGTCGGCGTGGCTGCTGGCCATATCCTCCTGATAGCCCTCCCGGTGGTCCACAATATCCCGCAGGGGGTCCAGGCCGTATTTGCGGCAAAGCATGGCGCACAGCTCCACGGCGTTGGTATACACCCGCCGGAAATAGTCCGCGTTCCCATCCGCGTCATAGCCCACCATGGTCCCGCCCTGGTAGGTATGCCCGACGGGCTCCAGGATCTCAAAGCTGATGTGGGTGTTGTTGGCCGATATACCCCCGCCGGGCGGGGTCCCGGCATGCCAGCCCCGCCAGTTCCAGGGCAGCGTCTCGGTCACGCCGCCGGCATGAACAAAGGCGTGGGCGCATTTCTCCACCCCCGGCCGGTCCCACAGCCGCAGCCAGACATTCACGTCCGGCTGGGCGGTACCGGTGGAATGGACCATGATACCCTTGGGTACGATGGTGCGCCCCGCCTTATAGCAGTCGTTTCGCGTTAAAATGTGTTCGGTCAGCTGCATGGTCTCTCCCCCTGGAACATCCTATGCGCCGCGCCTTTTTCTGACAGCCTGCGGCCCGTCCGTGAGCGCATCCGGCCTCCTCAGCCGCCCAGGGTCAGACCGTTTCCATTCTGGAAGAGTCCGTCCTTTTCCAGCATCTGTTCCAGTACCTTCACATCGGTGGTGATGTCCATGGCCGTGTTCTCAAAAAGCTTATCCAGCTGCTTTTCAAAGCCCTCCACCACCTTATCCATCATCCCCTCGATGCGGACCTTGGCGGCGCTGATGTTCTCCCCCTCCACGCCCTGTTCCTCCAGCTGGGCGTAGGAGTTGAGGATCTTCAGCGTCGTGGGGAGGTAGTAGTTCAAAAAGCTGCGCAGCTGTCCGCCCTTTTCCGGATTCTTCTTCTGGTAGTCAAAGATCTTGCGGGTGATCTCCTCGATCCGGTCGATCTTCTCGCTCATGGCGGCGTCCTCGATGGCGTCGTTCACCGCCCGGATCTGGGCCAGGATGCGGTCATCCTCTCCTCCGGCCGGCTCCGGCTCCGGCTGCGGCTCGGGCTTTTCCTCCTGAATTCCATCGCCGCTGAGGATGAGACGCCCGGTGCTCATATCCAGATAGCCGGTGGAAAAGAGGCCCTCATCCAGCATCTCCTGGAGATCATCACAGGCCGTATGCACCGACACCGGCATCGCCTGGGCCAGCGTCTCCACCGAAATGGAGGTCTGGTGTCCAATCAGCGCCAGATACTTGCGGAACCGGCGGGCCTTCTTATTCCTGCTCATCCCCACAGACAGCACCACAAGTCCTGCGCAGCAAAATCCCAGAGGGAAGAAGATATCCTCCAGATACCAGATCGGATTTCCGCCCCAGAAGATGCTCTCCACCATGTCAATGACGGAGCTTGCAGTCCCCAGGCCGAAGATGCCTGCCATCACACCGCCGGCGATCATCATGTTCTTTCCCCGGTTCAGGCGCAGGTGCTCCTGCTGTGCCGGGAGACGGCGCCGGACGCTTCGGGCCTCCGCCGTTCCGGAGGATACCACCCCCTGCGTGCCGGGCCGGCGCTCCTCTGTCCGCCGCCGCACCACCGGCCGCTCTCCCTGGCGCACCCCCTGTGTGCCAGGCTCGGCATACTCCCGTTCGGTTCGGACGGACTTCTTATGGCCGGCCGTCCCATTTCCGCTATTCTCGGTCAGTTTTCGGAATAGCAAGAACAGCCCCACCGGCCAGAATACCGCCAGCATGACTACAATCAGGATCCAGGATCCAATCTCACTGTCATTCGTATTTTTCTTTTCATAACCCGCCATATCCGGGCCCTCCTGTTCGGCGATGATTTTCCCACTCTGTATCGTATTTGATTGTAGCACAGAACTCTGAAAGAATCGATGAAAAATATATTTAAATTTTTTTAAACCCGTCCCCGGCGGGAACAGAATCCTCCTGCATACGTCTAAAGGGCGCTCCAAACGCATTGCAACGCGCTATTGGCGGAACGCAAACCGGTGGGAACATACCCTGTAACCGTTCTGTAATTGCATTTTTGGACGGGGACACCTATAATGAAGAGCGTATTCCGTTCTTTACCTGAAATTATTGGGAGTTGATATGCATGGAACAACAGAAAGGCAAGCGTGTCATGCCGGACCCGGAAGGCGGCAGACGCAGAAAGTCCGGCCGACCACCCAGGGTACTGGTCGGCGTACTCATTTTCCTTTTGCTGCTCTGCGCCGGTTACGCCGGCATGTGCGCCTATGCCGCCACCAGCGGCAAGCTGCTGCCAAACACCCGTATCAGCGGCATTCAGGTAGGCAGCCTCACCCGGGAACAGGCTGAGGCCAAATTGGAGGCCGAGCTTCCCGCCAAGCTCTCCGCCCTTTCTGCCGACTTTACCTGCAACGGCACTGCCTTCACCGTCTCCGGGGACACGCTGAGCGCAGATATCTCCGGCGCGGTGGACGCGGCCTGGGCCGACAACCGCAGCGGCGGCGCGGCGGCCGGCGGTTTCCGTTTCCTCTCCGCTCTTCTGGGGCATTCGGGCGAGGTGGAGGTCCAGCTCTCGTTCTCCCAGACGCCTGCCTCCATTGCCCAGGCGGAAGGGCACATCTCCAACCCCATGGTGGAGACCAGCTGGACCGTGACGGCGGACACTCTGGATTTTACCAAGGGCGCCACCGGGCAGGCCATCGACGTGGAGGCTCTGGAGGAGCAGCTCCTGCGGGAATTTCAGACCCTTTTGACGGAGGGCGGCGCCTCCGCTCCCCTGCCCATTGAGGTCCCTGTGATGACAGAGGCCCCCCCCGAGCCCGACTTTGAGGCCATCTATCAGGAGGTCTACACCGAGGCTGCCGACGCCTATTTGGACAAAAACACCAAGGAGATCGTTCCCTCGGTCACCGGCATCCGGTTTGACACCGAGGCCGCCCGCTCCGCACTGGCCGACACCGCGGAGGGAGAGGTCTGCTCCGTGCCGCTGGAGAAAGAGGAGCCAAACATCACCACCGCCAAGCTCAACGCCAACCTCTTCAAAGATGTCCTGGGCAAGTCCTCCACCAAGACCGCCGGCGGCTCCTCCCGCTGGCACAATGTGGATCTGGCCTGCCAGCGGGTCAACGGCACCATCCTCCTGCCCGGCGAGACCTTCTCCTACAACGCCACAGTGGGACCCTACTCCCAGGCCGGCGGCTATCAGAAGGCCGGCGCCTATGTGAGCGGCACCACCCAGGACACCTGGGCCGGCGGCGTGTGCCAGCTCTCCTCCACCCTCTATTATACCACGCTCAAGGCCAACCTGGAGACGGTGGAGCGCCACAAGCACAAGTATGACGTGGGATATCTCCCCTCCGGGCTGGACGCCACGGTGTACAGCAACAGCCTGGATTTCCAGTTCAAGAATAACACCGACTACCCCATCAAGATCGTGGCCTCGCTCAGCAAGAGCGGCGGCAGCCGGTACTGCAATGTCACCATCTATGGCACCAATACCACCGGCGTCTATGGCGATCCCTACTCGGTGGTGGTCAGCACTACCGCCCCCAAGACCGTCTATGAGCCCAACAGCTCGGTGCCCCAGGGCTCCAAGCCCCAGAAGGACCCCACCCGCACCGCCTACACCGGCAAGGTGGTGGAGGTCCATCAGCGCCTGCGGGACGCCAACGGCAAGGTCATCAGCGACACGGTCATCCACAATGACCGCTTCGACGTGCGCAATGCGGTCTATTTCTATAACCCCGCCGACGCCGCCCGTCTGGGCATCGACACCTCCACCGGTCTGATGACGGAGGTGCCGGTCACGCCCACACCGTCGCCTGTGCCATCCCCCACCCCAACGCCTGCGCCGACGGCCACGCCCACGCCTTCCAGTACCCCCGCTCCGACCACAGCGCCAAGTCCCACACCGGCTCCGACTCCGGCGCCCACCGACTCCGCGGCCCCCAGCAGCACACCGGCCCCCGCTGTCTCCGCCGATCCGAATGTGCCGGTCCTTCCTCCGGAAGCCCAGGCCGGAGCCTGAGTTCTTTGTCTCTTTCGAGCGCGGGTCGGGGATGACCCGCGCTCCTGTTTATCTCTTTCAGGAGGGATCTCCCTATGTTTCAAGGCTTTTCCGACGCCACCATCGATTTTATGTGGGGCATCCGGTTCAACAATGAGCGCGCCTGGTTTCAGGCCCACAAAGAGGAATATCTGACCCACTTTTATCAGCCCATGAAGGCCCTGGCCCAGGAGGTCTATAACGCCTTCCAGGACCGGCATCAGGTCCCCGGGCTGTGCTGCAAAGTCTCCCGCATCTACCGGGACGCCCGGCGCCTGCACGGCAGAGGGCCCTACAAGGATCATCTCTGGTGGTCCATGGAGCGCCCCACCGAGGACGCCTTTTCCACCCGCCCCGTCTTTTGGTTTGAGCTGGAGCCGGAGGGCTGGTCCTATGGCCTTGGATATTACTCGGCCACTCCGCTGACCATGGCCAAATTCCGCGTCCGGCTGGACCGGGACCCCGCGCCCTTTGAGCGCCTGGTCCGCAGTCTGGCCCGGCAGGAGGTCTTTCAGCTCACCGGCGTGGACTACAAGCGCCCCAAGGGCGAGTCCCCTTCCCCGCTCCTGTCCCCCTGGTACAACAAAAAGAGCCTGGCGCTGGAGTGCGGCCGAAAGCTGGACGGGCTCCTCTACTCCCACGACCTGGTGGATACGCTGCTGGAGGGATATGATTTCCTGCTCCCCTTCTACACCTATTTCTCCTCTCTGGACGGCGATCCGGACCCCCGTATGCCATAAAAGAAGCCCCGCAGACAAAAACAGCTCCCCCGGCGCGCCTGACGCAAAACCGGGAGAGCTGTTTTTTATGGTGTCCGGATCAGTTCAAAAAGTCCTTGAGCTTCTTGGAGCGGCTGGGATGGCGGAGCTTCCGCAGGGCCTTGGCCTCGATCTGGCGGATGCGCTCACGGGTGACGTTGAACTCCTTGCCCACTTCCTCCAGGGTGCGGGTGCGGCCGTCCTCGATGCCAAAGCGGAGCTTGAGGACCTTCTCCTCCCTGGGGGTCAGCGTGGAGAGCACGTCCACCAGCTGCTCCTTGAGCAGGGTGAAGCTGGCGGCCTCGGAGGGCTCGGAGGCGTCCTCGTCCGGGATGAAGTCGCCCAGGTGGGAGTCCTCCTCCTCGCCGATGGGAGTCTCCAGGGAGACCGGCTCCTGGGCGATCTTCAGGATCTCCCGCACCTTGTCCACCGGCATGGACATCTCGGCGGCGATCTCCTCGGGGCTGGGATCGTGGCCCAGCTCCTGAAGAAGCTGGCGGGAGACGCGGATGACCTTGTTGATGGTCTCCACCATATGGACCGGGATGCGGATCGTGCGGGCCTGGTCGGCGATGGCGCGGGTGATGGCCTGCCGGATCCACCAGGTGGCGTAGGTGGAGAACTTGTAGCCCTTGGTGTAGTCAAACTTCTCCACGGCCTTGATGAGGCCCAGGTTGCCCTCCTGGATCAGGTCCAGGAAGAGCATGCCGCGGCCCACATAGCGCTTGGCAATGGAGACCACCAGACGGAGGTTGGCCTCGGCCAGACGCTGCTTGGCCGCCTTGCCCCGGCGGATGGCCTTCTTGATGGCGGCCTCCTCCTCGGGGGTGAGGGGATACTCCTCCCCATCCTTGCGGGCCTTCTCAATCTCGGCCCACTGCTCCTCAGCCGCGTCGCCGGCCCCCATGTCCTGGGCCAGCTGGATCTCCTCATCGGGGGAGAGGAGGTTGACCTTGCCGATCTCCTTGAGGTACATGCGCACAGGGTCATCGATGTTGAAGGCGTCCACCAGCGTATTGGGGTCTACGATCTCCTCCTCGGGGATGTCCTCCAGATCGTCCACAGAGGGGACGATCTCATCCCCCAGATCGGGGAGATAGTCCTCGCCCGCGGTGTCGATACCCAGGTTTTCCAGGGTATCGTAGATCTTGTCCATCTGGTCGCTCTCCAGGCTCATGTTCTCCAGCACGTCCATCAGTTCACTGGCCGAGAGCTTGCCCTTTTTCTTACCCCGCTCGATGAGCTCACTGAGCTTCTCCGCGCCGGGAACACCCTCCACGACCTTCATGATCTCCAGGCGTCCGGCTTCGATCTGGGCCTCGCTGGGGCCGGCGCCCTTGGCGCCTTTGGCCGCGTTTACTTTCTTTTCACTCATGTGCTCATCCTCCGTAGGCTTTTTTTTCTCTAAATTTTTCCGCGGCCGCCAGGAGGGGGTCCACTTCGCTCTCCCCTGCTCGCTTGAGGGCCTCGGTCTGAATGATGGCTATGTAATCCCGCAGGGCCTGCTGGCTGTGAGCCAGAGACTCCGGCTTTTCCAGCACCCCGGCCAGGAAGCTCATCTCCTCCCCGGTCAGTTCCCCAGCCAGGGCGGCCAGCTGGGTGCTGCGCCCCTCCAGAAAACGCTGGCGCAGCAGGGCGTATACCCGCCCCAGCACCGGGACGGAAAACTGCTCCGGCGTCAGGGCTCCGCTCTCCCGAAAGAGGGCCGGCTCCAGCAGCATCAGCCGCAGCACCCCCTCCTCTGCCCGTCCGGAGCGCATGTTCGGATAGCGGATGCCGTATTCCCGCGGCTGAAGCTGGGCCGCCGGGGTCAGATCCCGGCGCTCCTGCTGCTTTTTGGCCTGCCGGAGCCGGCGCTG
This sequence comes from Clostridiales bacterium, assembly GCA_018374635.1. GTDB lineage: Bacteria > Bacillota > Clostridia > Oscillospirales > Oscillospiraceae > Pseudoflavonifractor_A. Next base: position 18,194 of record JAHAEW010000008.1, on the reverse strand, counting down.
ATACTCCCGCTGGATCTCCTGCTCCATGGACTGCGGGGAGATCCCCGCTGCCTGGGCGGCCCGTCCGCCGTAGATCTCCCGCTCCACTGGGCTGGGGAGGGTGGAGAGCATCGCGGCGCTCTCCCGGAGAAATTCCACCTTCTGGGCGTCGTCGCTCAGGTCGTATTTCACCTGGATCTGGCGCAGGCGGTACTCAATGTGGTTCTCGCTCTGATCCAGCAGCTTGGCAAAAGCCTCCCGGCCGTATTTTTTGATAAACTCGTCCGGGTCCTTGGCGCCCCGCATCTGGAGGACCTTGACCTGGATGCCCGTCTTTTCCAGAATGGGAATGGCGCGCTGGGCAGCCTTCATCCCCGCGCCGTCCCCGTCGTAGGCAATGACCGCCTCTTTGGTATACCGGGAGAGAAGCTGGGCATGCTCCTGGGTCAGCGACGTGCCCAGGCTCGCCACCGCGCAGTCAAATCCCGCCTGGTGGAGCGAGAGGGTATCCATATACCCCTCGGTGAGAATGATCCGGCCCTGCTTGGATTTTTTGGCGATGTTCAGTGCAAAAAGATTGCGGCTCTTGTTGTAGATCACCGTATCCGGGGAGTTGAGGTACTTGGGCGTGGAGTCGTCCAGCACGCGGCCGCCGAATCCGATGACCTCCCCCCGCAGGTCGATGATAGGAAACATCACCCGGTTGCGGAAGCGGTCATAGATCCGTCCCTTTTTGTTGTCCACCGCCAGTCCGGCGTCCAGCAGCTCCCGCTTGGTATAGCCCTTTTCCCCCATGGCCTGGATCAGGTTGTCCCATCCCTCGGGAGCCGTACCCAGTCCAAAGCGGGTGACCACCCCCTGGGAGAGGCCCCGCTTCCGGAAGAGGTACTCCGCCCCCGCCCTCCCCTCCGGGGCGCGCAGCTTCTCGTGGAAAAACCGGGCCGCGTCCTTGTTCAGGGCCAAAAGCCGTTCTCTCCGGCGGCGGTATCCCTCATTCTCCCCCTGCTCAGGCATCTCCATGCCGGAGCGCTGGGCCAGGAAGCGCACCGCTTCCACAAAGGGGAGGTTCTCCATCTCCATGATAAAGGAGATCACCCCCCCTCCCTTGCCGCAGCCAAAGCAGTGGTAGATCTGCTTCTCCGGCGCAACGGAGAACGAGGGGGTCTTTTCATTGTGAAAGGGGCACAGCCCCCAGAGGTTGTTGCCCTTCCGGGTCAGGTGGACATAGGAGGAGACCACATCGGAGATCTCGTTCCGGGCCACCAGTTCATCAATAAATGCCTCAGGTATGGCCATGGCGCTCCCCCTTCCTCACTTTACTGCCCAGGCCCTTGGAATGGCCAGGGTGCGGAACTGCTCCACGGCGTATTTGTCCGTCATGCCGGCGATGTAGTCGCACACCGCCCGCTCGGTCCCCTCCAGCGCCCGGATCTCCTGGAACTCGCCGGGGAGGCGGTCCGCCTCCCTCCGGTAGTACTCAAAGAGAAAGCGGAGCATGTCCTGGGCCTTGCGCTCCTCCCCCTTGGCCAGAGGGCTGTGGTAGACCCGCGCAAAGAGAAAGGCCCTCAGCTCCTCCATGGCCCGGCGGCAGGACTCGGACTGGCGGAGCTCCCCCCGGTCCCGGCTCTGTTCGATCACATCGGAGACCAGCGTGTCGATCCGCTCCCCGTGGGAAAAGCCCAGCGCCTGGGACAGCTCCAGCGGCACATCCAGCGGATAGAGCACGCCGCCCCGGATGGCGTCGTCGATATCGTGGTTGATATAGGCGATCCGGTCGGCCAGACGGATGAGCCGCCCCTCCAGGGTGGCGGCCTCCTCCCCGCCGGTATGGCAGCGGATGGCGTTGCGCACCTCCCAGGTGAGATTGAGCCCCGCTCCCCCCTGCTCCAGCCGATCCACCACCCGGAGGGACTGGACGTTATGGGCAAATCCGCCGGGCATGATCTCGTTGAGGACTGCCTCCCCCGCGTGGCCGAAGGGGGTGTGCCCCAAATCGTGGCCCAGCGCGGCGGCCTCGGTCAGGTCCTCATTGAGCCGGAGCCCCCGGGCCAGGGTCCGCGCGATGCGCGCCACCTCCAACGTGTGGGTCATACGGGTGCGGTAGTGATCCCCCTCCGGGGCCAGAAAGACCTGGGTCTTATGCATCAGCCGCCGGAACGCCTTGGAGTGGACGATCCGGTCCACATCCCGCTGAAAGGCCGTACGTATGGAACAGGGCGGTACCGGCCGGGCCCGGCCGCGGCTCTCTTCCACCCGGCAGGCCCAGGGCGACAGGTGCTCCCGCTGGACCTGTTCCACTGTTTCCCGTACCGTCATGGCGTTCCCCCTCTCGAAACGACTGAAAAAGCACTCCAATTACTATATACGCTTTCCGGCGTGAAAATCCTTCTTTTTGCAAAAATTTTTTGCCGTCCCCGGCTCAGGCCGGATCGTCGGCCAGCCGGACCATGTGGATGTGATCCTCCCAGACCCCGTGAATGCGCAGATAGGCCCGGGCCATTCCCTCTTCCTGAAAGCCGCATTTCTCCGCCACCCGGAGGGAGGGGCGGTTGCGGGGCATGATGTTCCCCTCGATGCGGTGCAGGCCCAGCCGCCGGAAGGCAAGCTCGGCGCAGGCTCTGACCGCCTCAGTCATATAGCCCTGATTGATCTCGGTCCCGTCCATCTTATAGCCCAGGAAGCAAGACTGAAAGGCCCCCCGCACGATGTTGTTGAGGGCGATATAGCCGATGGCCCGCTCCGGCTCCCCCTTGCGGAAGAGCCAGAAGGAACAGCCCCGGCCCTCCTCCCGATCGGTCCGGGCCTGCCGGAGCAGGCGGCGCTGCTCCTCCAGGGTATAAAATTCCGGCGGGCGCTCGGGCTCATAGGGCTCCAGAAAATCCCGGTTGCGGGTGTAAAAATCCAGGACCAGAGCGGCCATGGATTCCTCCGGGACCCGGCCCACCAGGCGCTCGGTCTCCAGACGCAGCTCCTCTGTCATCTTGTCTCCTCCTCACTCAGCCGACGGGTACGTCCTTGAACACCTCTCCCACCACCCGGGCCGCCGAAGCGCCCGCGGTGAGCTCGGTGATGCGGGCTCGGAAAGACTCCACCGCCTCCTCGGGCAGGAGGGCGTGGACGGTGACGTCGGCGGCGTATTCGGTCTCCCCCAGCACGCCGCCGCAGGCCTCCACCTCCAGCTTGACCCGCTCAAACAGGGCATAGGGACAGGGCACGGCCGTATCCACCCAGCGGCGGACCACGGAGCGGCCCGCCGCGTCCAGGGCGTCCTTGGCCGAGCGGGTATAGGCCCGCACCAGGCCCCCCGCCCCCAGCAGGATGCCGCCGAAGTAGCGGGTCACCACGCAGCAGACGTTGGTGATCTCCTCCTTCTGGAACACCCCCAGCATAGGCTGTCCCGCGGTTCCCTGGGGCTCCCCGTCGTCGGAGTAGCGGACGATCCCGCCCTCCCGGATGAGGTAGCACCAGCAGTTGTGCCGGGCGTCGTGGTATTTCTTCTTGGCGGCCTCGATCCGGGCCCGGGCCTCCTCCTCGGACGCCACCCGCCAGACATGCCCGATGAAGCGGGAGCGCTTCTCCACAAACTCAGTCTCCGCATCCCCGGTGGGGATATAGTACTCGGTCATCGCCGCTCCTCACTTTCCCCTTGTTCTCGCCCAGTCCGTGCGCTTCATGGCATAGCACAGAACCAGGCGGGGCTCCCCGCCGAAGGCGGTCAGCCGCTGCATCCGGAGAAAGCGAAAGGAAAAGCCGCACTTCCGGATGACCCGCTTGGACTTCTGATTGCCGTCATAGTGGTCGCACCAGATGGTGTGGAGCCCCAGGTCCTCAAACCCGTAGCGCAGCAGCTCCTCCACCGCCTCGGGGATGAGTCCCCGCCCCCAGTAGGCCGGGTCCAGGGAGTAGCCGATCTCGTCGTCCGGCCCCCCGGCCTCCTTCCGGTGCCGCCCGGTGAAGCCCGCCGAGCCGATGACCCGCCCGTCCTGCCGGTGCACCACGGCAAAGACCCCGGGCTCGGAGAATACGGTGCGGATGATCTCCCGGCTCTCCTCCAGGCTCTCATGGGGCTTCCAGCCCGCGGGGGGACCCACCCTGGGGTCCTGAGCGTAGGAGAAGAGATCCTCCGCGTCCCCCGCTTCAAAAGGCCGCAGGATCAGCCGTTCGGTTTCCAGGCGCATTTTCGCTCCTCCTCAATCCTCCCAGAATTCCTTGGGCGGTTTCCAGCCCTCTACGATATAGTCCTTCATGCGCCCCAGCAGGATGGGGGTGAGGACGCCCGTCACCTCGATGGTCTCCCCGTACTCCACCTGCTCCACCTTGGCGTCCCGGTAGAGGGCGTCCAGCAGCCCGCCCTGGTCATAGGGCAGGTGGAGCACTACCCGGCAGGCCCCGGTGTCCAGCCGGGCGCCGATCTGCTCCAGCAGCCGGTCCAGCCCCTGGCCGGTCTTGGCCGAGACGGCCGCGATGTCCTCCCCGTGGGGCACGATGTCCCCGGTATAGCGGTCGCACTTGTTGAATACGTCGATGCGGGGAGTCCCGGCGGCCCCCAGCTCCGCGATGAGCTTCTCCACCACCGCGGCCTGCTCCCGCCACTCCGGGTTGGAGGAGTCGATCACGTGCAGCAGGAGATCGGCATAGCTCAGCTCCTCCAGGGTGGCCTTGAAGGCCTCCACCAGGTGGTGGGGCAGCTTGGAGATGAACCCGACCGTATCTGAGATAAGCACAGTGCAGGTGTCCGAGATCTCCAGCGTCCGGGTGGTGGTGTCCAGAGTATCAAAGAGGCGGTTGTTGGCGGGGATGTCCGCCCCGGTCAGTCTGTTGAGCAGGGTGGATTTGCCCGCGTTGGTGTAGCCCACGATGGCCACCACCGGGACCTCGTTTTTGATGCGCCGCTCCCGCTGGACGCCCCGGACCCGGCGCACCTCCTCCAGCTCCTCCTTGAGCTTGGAGATCTTACGGCGGATGTGCCGGCGGTCGGTCTCCAGCTGGGTCTCGCCGGGGCCGCGGGTGCCGATGGGGGACTTGCCGCCCGAGGCAGTCTGGCGCACCAGGTGTCCCCACATGCCGGTCAGCCGGGGGAGCAGATACTGGTACTGGGCCAGCTCCACCTGGAGGCGGCCCTCCCGGGTGCGGGCCCGCTGGGCAAAGATGTCCAGAATGAGGGCCGAGCGGTCCATCACCGCCACCTTCAGTTCCTCGGAGAGCACCCGCTGCTGGGAGGGGGAGAGTGCATTGTCAAAGATGACCATGTCCGCTCCGCTGTTCTCCACCAGCTCCCGCACCTCGGCCACCTTGCCCTCGCCGATGAAGGTGCGGGGATCGGGGGCGTCCTTATTCTGGAGCACCGAGCCCACGCAGGCGCCTCCCGCCGTCTCCAGCAGGTCCTCCAGCTCCTCCATGGTGGTCTCTGTGGCGTTCTCCTCGGCGCTCAGGCAGTGGGCGGAGAGGCCCACCAGCACGGCGCGGTTGATCTCTTTCGTGTTTTGTTCGGTCATAGTACCTCCTGTGGGCGTCCCTTATGCTTTTTGCAGGACCTCCACGATCTCGCCGATATACATCCGGTGATAATCCTTCTCGGGATAGCACTGCTCCAGCACCGCCGGGTCGGTGAAGTGCCCGGGCTCCAGGTCCTGCCAGTAGAGCTTGCGGCAGACGATGACCAGCTCAGCCTCCTCAAAATAGGGGGCGCCCCCCTCCGCCGCGGCCACGGTGAAGCCGCACTCCCGGATCTTGTCCAGCTCCCGGCCGCTCCTGGACCCGCACAGGGCCAGCTCCCGGCGGTACTTGTCGCCAAAGAAGGACAGGGTATAGTATCCCTCCCGCTCCACAAATTCCATCGTGTACCGCTGGGGACGGATGACGCACATGGCCACATTTCTGCGCCAGAGCACCCCCAGCCCGCCCCAGGAGGCGGTCATGGTGTTGCAGCGCTCCCCGGTGCCGGCCGTGACCAGCATCCACTGGTCGTTGAGCATGGAGAAGAGATTCTGATCGATCTCCTCCGGTCTGATCTTCCTGAACATGGTTGTCCCTCCTTGCATGGATGTTCCGCTTGTCCCCCTTCCGGGGCGGAATACAGAAAAACCCGTACCGGAACCGGTACGGGTTTTCATTGGAATCTTACTTCTGATCCAGACCAAACTTCTTATTGAAGCGGCTGACACGTCCGCCAGTATCCACCATCTTCTGCTTGCCGGTGAAGAAGGGGTGACACTTAGAGCAAACTTCAACCTTAATGTCCTTCTTGGTAGACCCGGTTTCGATCACATTACCGCAGGCGCACTTAATGGTAGTCTGTTCGTAATTGGGATGGATGCCTTCCTTCATTTTATGTTCACCTCTTTCTCCCAGGGGATCAGTCGTCATAAACGCAACTGATATACTACCACCTTTCCCCTGAAATTGCAACTATTTTTTGAAATTTTTTTGATTTCTTTTTTGGGGGACATGGCCCTCCCGCCCGGCGCATACCTGTATATCATCGGGCATCTGCCCGGATCTGCTCAACGGACGGAGGATGGGATATGTCATTTCTCACTGCGCTGGGGGACGCCATCTGGAACCCCTGGCTTCTTGGTCTTTTTCTGCTGACGGGGCTGTGGTATTCCCTGCGCACCGGCTTCTTCCAGATTTTCGAGGTCCGCCGCTGGCTCCGCGCCACCGCCGGCTCCCTCTTCCGCCGGCGGGGAGCGCGATCCTCCGGAGGCCTGACCCAGTTCCAGGCCCTCTCCACCGCCCTGGCCTCCACCATCGGCACAGGCAGCATCGCCGGGGTAGCCACCGCCATCTTCTACGGCGGTCCGGGGGCAGTCTTCTGGATGTGGGCGTCCGCCCTGCTGGGCATGATGACCAGCTGCGCGGAAAAGACCCTCTCCGTGCGCTACCGGGAACGCGCCCCCGGCGGCGGCTGGCAGGGCGGCCCCATGTGCTACATGGAGCGCGGCCTTGGGTCGCGGCCCCTGGCCCTCTGGTTCTCCCTGTGCTGCGTGGCCGCCTCCCTGGGGGGCGGGAACCTGGTGCAGTCCAACTCCATCGCCGCCGCCCTCCACAGCACGTTGGGCTGGGACCCGCTGGCCATCGGCCTGGTGGTGGCCCTGTGCTGCGGCGTGGTCATTCTGGGCGGGGTGGGGCGGATCGGCGCGGTCAGTGAGAAGCTGGTCCCGGCTATGGCCGGACTCTTTCTCACCGGGGGGATCTTTGTCATTCTCCGCCACGCCTCTGCCGTTCCCGCCGCGCTCTTCCAGATCTTTTCCTGCGCCCTGTGTCCCCAGGCCGCCCTGGGGGGCGCGGCGGGGTATGGTCTCGCCGCCGCCATGCGCTACGGCGTGGCACGGGGGGTCTTTACCAACGAGGCGGGCATGGGTTCCTCCGCCATGGCCCACGCCGCAGCCCAGGTGACCGCCCCCGCCGAGGAGGGCATGTGGGGAATTTTTGAGGTGGGGATCGCCACCCTGGCGGTCTGCTCGGTCACGGCGCTGGTCATCCTGACCTCCGGTGTGTACGACCCCCAGGCCGCCCTGGACGCCATTGGGCGCGGCACAGTCTCCGGTTCCCTGCTGGGCGCCCCCCTCTCAGCCGCGGCCTTTTCCACGGTATTCGGCCCCTATGGGGGGCTCTTTGTCTCGGTGTGCCTGCTCCTGTTCGCCTTTACCTCCCTGCTGGGGTGGAGCTACTACGGGGAGCGGGGCCTCTCCTACCTCACCGGCAGCCGCCGGGCCTGCGCCCTCTACCGGGCGGTCTTTCTGGTGATGGTAGTGCTGGGGAGCGTGGGGGACGTATCCGCCGTGTGGCAGCTGGCCGACATCTTCAACGGCCTGATGGCCATGCCCAACCTGGCGGCCCTCCTGCTCCTCACCCCGGAGGCGCTCCGTCTGCTCCACCATTGGCGTGCGCACCAGCCCTGACCCCCTGCGCCTATCCCATCTGATAGATCCCCACCAGAATGGGCATGGTCACGATGCACAGAAGCGTTGTCACCACATAGATGGCGCTGGCGTACTCCGCCTCCCTGTCATAGAGCTGCGCCATCTGCGTCACCGTGGCCGCCGATGGGGTAATGGCGGCCAGAAGACTCACCAGCAGGATGGTCCCGCCATTCTCCGCCAGGGCGGAAAGCCCGCTCATCCTCAGCAGCGCCACCAGAACCAGAGGAACCGCCACCAGGCGCAGGGCTGCCACCTTCCAGATGCCCCGGAAGGAGAATGCCCTCTTCAGATCCATCCCGCCGATCAGCATGCCGGCCACGACCATGCTGATCGGCCCGATCATGCCGCCCATTCCCTCCATGGCGCCCGTCAGCAGCTTGGGCAGCCGGATGCCCGCCGCGAAAAGAATCACCCCCGCCAGCACCGCCAGAATGTTGGGGTTGAGCAAAATTTTCCGGAGCGAAACCTGCCGCTCCCCGCTGAGAAGGACCCGGCAGTGTGTCCAGAGCAGCGGGACCTGAATGGCCAGAAAGACGCTGGTGAAGACCACCCATTCTTTTCCCAGCACTGCGCTGACGATGGGGATGATGAGATTTCCCGCATTGGAGTACATCACAGACGCCTGCTCCACCGCGCTGAACTTCCCGATCTTTCCAAGCAGTGTGACCAGCAAAAAGAGCACCGCATGGATGGCTGCCGCCGCCAGCAGGGAGAGGAGCAGTCCTTTCACCAGCTCCGGCGTCCGCTCAATCTGAAACGCATTGAGCATCACGCAGGGCGAGACCAGGTAAAGCGTCACCACCGAAAGGCTCCGGCTGTCCTCGGAGCGCAGGAGTCCGCTCCGCACCAGCACCCACCCAAGCAAAATCATCAGGAACAGCTCTCCGATCTGCTCCGCCAGCAGCAAACTGATCATATTTCTCTCCTCTTTCTCTTCTCAGACACACACTATCTCTCTGCGGCAGTTTTTCCGGCAGGCTCACAGCATCTCCACGCCCCGGTTCTCCGAAAAGAACCACAGCACCCGGCGGCAGACCGGGCGGCCGGTGATCTCCTCCAGGGCCCGGCTGTACGCCTCCAGCTGGGGGCGGTACTCCTCCGCCCGCCGGCGCAGGGCTTCTCCCGCCACCCGGTCGGTCTTGAAGTCCACCACGGTGATCCCCTCCGCTGTCTCAAAGAAGCAGTCCACCACGCCCTGGAGCAGGACCTCTTCCCCCTCTCCCGCCTCGGGCCAGTAGTCCCGGGCGGGGACCAGGATGGAAAACTTGAACTCCCGCCGGAGGGTGGGGGAGGCGCACGCCTCCCGCCCCAGGGGCGAGGCAAAGAAAGCAGCCAGGCGGGCGGGGTCCACCGCCTTTCCCTGCTCCGGGGTAAGATATTCTTCCCGGACCAGGCGCTCCACCTCCCGGGCCACCTGGGCCTCCGAGGACGCCTTGGAAAAGTCGATGTACTGCATCACCAGGTGGAGGGCCACTCCCTTCTGGGCCGGGGTCAGACCGAACTCCTCCTCCGCAAAGCGGGGACGGCGGAGCACCCCCTCTCCCCGGCGTGTGCCCGCCTGGGGGGTGTGCTCAGCGGCCTCCCGGTCCAGCTCCCGCCCCTTGAGCTGGGTGGCGGTCAGCTTAGACGGGATCTCCACGTCCCGCGCCCAGGGATAGCGCCAGGTGAGGGCTTTCCGCAGCTCCCCCTCCCCCATGCCGGTGGGACGGACCGTCCGCACGGTCCGCTCCTCCGTCTGGGCGGACACAGGGGGACGCTTCAGCGCCCCGCCGGGGATCCAGCGGATGTCCCAGGCCGGACCCAGGGTGGCCAGGGTGGGGGGGACCTCCACCGCTCCCGCGTCCCGGAGAGGGGCCGCCTCGGGCCGGGCCAGGACAGGCAGCAGCACCCACTGTCCCACCGACTGACAGGCGGCCAGGGCCTGGGGCTCCACGGGACAGCCCGCGTCGGGCGCGAGGCGGGCGATGTCCCTTCCGCCCCCGGTGAGTGCCACCGAGAGGATGAGCTTATCCTTGGCCCGGGTCACCGCCACGTAGAGCAGGCGCAGCTCCTCCGCCATCATCTCATACTCCAGCTGCCGGGCCACTGCCCGGCGGGCCAGGGTGGGGTACTCCACCATCCGACCCACGTCCAGACGCTTGGGCCCCACCCCCAGCCTGGGATGAAAGAGGATGGGGCGCTGCATGTCCTCCCGGTTGAGCCGGCGGCTCAGGCCGCACAGCAGCACCACGGGGAATTCCAGCCCCTTGGAGCGGTGGATGGACAGGATGCGCACACCGCTCCCCTCCCGCCCCGGGTCGGGCGCGGCGATGCGCTCCCCCTTCTCCCGCAGGCGGGTGAGGTAGGAGAGGAAGCCGTACAGCCCCTGGTGGCCCGCCTTTTCAAAGCGCCGGGCCAGCTCGGTGAGGAGCAGGAGGTTGGCCTGCCGCTCCTCGCCGTTGGACATGCTCCCAAAGACCCCCATCAGGTTGGAGCGGTCATACAGCCGCCAGAGCAGCTGATAGCAGCTCTGATCGGCCGCGCCGAAGCGCAGCGCCTCCAGTTCCTCCAGGAAGGCGCGGCAGGGCCCGTCCCCCCGCTCGGCCCCGGAGCAAACCGCCTGGTAGAAGTCTCCATCCGGGCAGCCCGCCCGCAGCAGGGCCAGCTGGTCGGCGGTAAAGCCGTACACCGGGGAGCGCAGGGCCGAGATGAGGGGCACGTCCTGCCGGGGATTGTCCACGATCTGGAGGAGCGAGAGGGCCACATTGACTTCGGTGGAGGCAAAGAAGTCCCCCCCTCCGTCGGCCTCCCAGGGGACGCCCCGCTCGGCCAGCGCCCGGGCATAGTGGGGGAGCACCGTGTTGGGCGAGCGCAGGAGGATGACGATGTCGGAGGGCTCCGCCGGGCGCACCCCTCCCTTCCCGTCCCCCACGGGAAAGCCCTCGTCCAGCAGGGCGCGGATGCGCCGAGCGGCAAAGCGGGCCTCCTGGAGGTCCCGGGAGACCCTGGCCGCCCGCTCCTCGGCGGGGCGCTCCTCCTCGTCCTCTCCGGACAGGTCCAGGGCGTCCAGCTCCACGGCGGGATTGGGGATCTCAGGGAAGTCGGGGCCCGGATAGAGGAACTCCTCCGGCGTATAGTCCATCTCGCCGAACTCCACCGACATGAGGTTGCGGAAGAGGAAGTTGGCCCCCTCCAGCACCTCAGGCCGGGAGCGGAAGTTCTTGCTCAGATTGATGCGCCGGCTCTCCCCTTCCCGGGCGTACTCATAGGAGGGGAAGGTGCGGTATTTCTCCAGAAAGATGGTGGGGTCGGCCAGCCGGAAGCGGTAGATGGACTGCTTCACATCCCCCACCAGGAAGAGGTTTTTCCCCGCCCGGGAGAGGGCGGAGAAGATGGCGTTCTGCACCTCGTTGGTGTCCTGATATTCGTCCACCATGATCTCGGCGTACCGCCCGGAGAGCTGTCCGGCCAGCTCGGTGGGGCCATCCGGTCCCACCAGCAGCTCCACCGTCCGATGCTCCAGGTCGGAAAAATCCAGCACCCCACGGCGGCGCTTCTCGGCGGCATAGGCCTCCTCAAAGTCCCGCACCAGGGCGAAGAGGGCACGCACCGCCGGTTGGACCGCCCGCAGGTCGTCCAGAAGATCGGCGCTCTCGTCCACAAAGCCCTCGGCCAGCTTTTCCATCCGCTTCTTGCAGCGGCTGCGCAGGTCCTTCACCCGCTCGGCGCCGTCCAGCCCCGCCGGGACCTTCTTCCGCCCCGGCGTGGGGAAGGGGATGGGCAGCGCCTCCCGGGCGGCGTCCCACCCCTGGCGGGCGGCGTGCGAAAAGCGGCGCAGCCCCTCCAGCGTGGCGGACAGACTGGGGGCGTAATTCCCCTCAAACACATCGTCGCAGGCGCACAGCTCCAGGGCCCGGGCCATCTGCCCGGCCCAGTAATCGGCCTGCCGGGCGGCGTCCTCCAGCAGCAGCCGCCCCCACGCCGTCTCTCCGGCCTCCGCCACGCCGTCCAGCAGGAAGGCCCGCTCCTGCTCCTCCAGCCACGCCGCCGGGTGGGGATGGCTCTGGACCCGTCCCCGGATGTCCAGCACGATCTGGACCAGGCGGCTGTCGTCCCGCCCCGCCGACATGGTGTCTACCAGGAAGGAGAAGCCGTCTCCCTCCTCCAGCGTCTCATAGCGCCGCTCCAGCACTTCTGTGAGGGTATCCAGCATGAGCAGGCCCGCCTCACTCTCGTCCAGCAGGCGGAAGTCCGGGTTCAGGTCCAGCAGATGGCCCTGTTCCCGGAGGATCTGGGCGCACAGGGCATGGACCGTGGAGATCTGCGCCTTGTAGACCAGCGTGGACTGACGGCGCAGGTGCCCGTCCTCCGGATGGGCGGCCAGCCGGGCCGAGAGCTCCTCCACGATGCGGGAGCGCAGCTCCGCGGCGGCCGCCTTGGTGTAGGTGATGACCAGGAAGGAGTCCACGTTGAGCCCCTCCCGCTCCACCCGGTCCAGCAGCCGCTCCACCAGCACCCGGGTCTTGCCGGAGCCGGCGGCCGCCGACACCAGAAGGGTCCCGCCCCGGTCGTCCACCACCGCCCGCTGCTGTTTGGTCAGTTCAAATCCCATGCGCCTGGCTCCTTTCCCGGCCGCTCTTCCGGCCCTGTCTCATGTATAGGAGGGGCTTACTCCTCCCACTTCCGGGCGTGTTCCTCATTCCAGATCTCGGGGTCGCCCACCCCCACCTCACTGGCCCGGTAGACGGGGTTCTTCCCTGCCCGGCGCTGCTCCGTGTAGTCCCGCAGGACCCGGAGCGCCTGATTGCCCAGCAGGAGGATGGCCACCAGATTCACCAGCGCCATCAGGCCCATGAGTACGTCGGCCAGGTTCCACACGGTGGAGAAGTCCATCTGGGCGCCCAGAAAGACGGCCGCCACACAGGTCACGCGGAACAGGGTCAACCCCCTTTGGGAGTCGCGGATGAACTTGAAATTGGTCTCCGTGTAGTAGTAATTGCCCACCAGGGAGCTGAAGGCAAAGAGGAAGATGGACACCGTGATGAAGAAGGGCCCAAACTCCCCCACCTGGTTGAGCACCGCCGTCTGGACGTAGCCCATGTCCTTGACCGACGGGTCGATGGGCACCCCGGAGAGGAGCAGCATGAACGCGGTGGTGGAGCAGATGAGGATGGTGTCGATAAAGACCGAGAGCATCTGCACCAGGCCCTGCTTGACCGGGTGGGACACGTCGGCCGCCGCCGCCGCGTTGGGGGCGGAGCCCATGCCCGCCTCGTTGGAGTAGAGTCCCCGCTTGACGCCCTGCATGATGCAGGAGGCACCCAGACCGGCAAACATGGCCTTGGGGTCAAAGGCCTGCTGGAAGATCATGGAGAGCATGGCAGGCACCTGGCCAATGTTCTTGACCGTGATGAAGAGGCCCAGGGCGATATAGACGGCCGCCATGACTGGCACCAGGCCGGAGGTAATGGCGCTGATGCGGCGCACGCCGCCGAAGATGCTCACCGCCGTGAGGGCGGCCAGGATGCCGCCCACCACCAGAGGCCAGACCGAGTCGGCATAGTTGGGGATATAGTATTTCAGGGAGGTGCCCGCGTTGAAGGCCTGGAGCGCGTTGAAGCCATAGGCAAAGCAGGCGATGAGGAGCACGGCAAAGACCACGCCCCACTTCCGGCTGCCCAGCGCCTTCTGGATATAGTAGGCGGGACCGCCCACCCAGTCCTCTCCGTGCTTTTCCTTATAGCACTGGGCCAGGGTGCTCTCGATAAAGGCGGAGGCCGCCCCCACCAGTGCCAGCAGCCACATCCAGAACACCGCGCCGTATCCGCCCACGGCGGTGGCGGTGGCGATGGCAGTGGCCACGCCGGCGATGTTGCCCGTCCCCACCCGGGAAGCGGTGGAGATCATCAGGGCCTGGAAAGACGAGATGTCCTTCCCGTCCTTTTTCTTCTCCCCCAAAACCCGGATGGCCTCCGGAAAGAGGCGGAACTGCACCGCCTTTGTGCGGAGCGTGAAATAAAGTCCCGTCACCACCAGCAGGGCGATGAGGATATAGGTGTACAGAAAGTTGCTCAGCTCTCCTAACAGCGAGTTGAACCAGGTGGTCATATACTTCTCTCCTTAAATATGATCTGCAAAATCGTGCGGGACCTCACAGCCCCAAATTCCGCCAGAAGTCCTCCCCTTTTACGGTGGGGAAGTAGCGGACACGGTCCTCGCCCCGCCCCTCCTCAAAGTGGCAGGCGGTGGAATAGTCGCACCACTGGCAGGCGTTGTGCTCCGGTCCCCGCCAGAAGGGATCGGCGGCGATCTTTCCGGCCGCCAGCTCCTTTCCGATCTCCCGGAGGATGGCGGCGATGTGGCGTTCCAGCCGGCCCAGCCGCTCGGCCGAGACCAGGGCGTCGCCGGTGATGGCCCCCGTCCGGCTGGATACCTTGACGGGCAGGAAGCGGATCCCCTCCGGCCCGGCGTGCTCCATGGCCGCGAGCACCTCCGGCTCGTCCAGAATAAGCCCCTTGCGCTGGAGCTCCCGGTCCATGGCCCGGCGGCGCTCGCTCTCGCTCATGGAGCGGCTCCCCGCCAGGACGGCGTCCCGGGCGGGCAGGTAGAGCACCCCCGCCGGTACGATATTTTTCCCGAAGCGCTCCTTTCCCTCTTCGGTCAGCGTAAAGAGGTAGAGGAGCATCTGAAGCCCCATGCCGTTCCAGATGTCGGTGAGGTCGAAGGACTTCCGCCCCGTCTTATAGTCCACCACCCGGAGACAGAGCTTCTCCCCGTCCACCCAGCCGTCCACCCGGTCCACAAAGCCCGAGATGCTCACGGTCAGGCCGTCCGCCTTCAGCTGGACCGGCGGCAGGTCCTTCCCCCGGCCGAAGCCCAGCTCAAAGGCGATGGGCTGGAAGTCGGAGCGGGAGAGCTCCTCCACCACGTTCTCCACCACGGCGTACACCGACTTGAGCAGCCGCCGGAAGAGGTAGCGGAAGCGGGGGGTCTCTCCCTCCAGGCCGCCCAGCTCCTCCCGGACATACCGCTCCACCACCGACCGGCTCAGGGCGTGCAGCTCCTCCCGCTCCATCTCGCAGGGGACGGGGACGGCCCCGTCTTTCGTCAGAGTGCGCAGCACATGCTCCAGCACATAGTGGACAAAGGTGCCGTACTCCGGGGCCTGGAAGCCCGCTGTCCTGCGGGCCTTTGCCTTGAGGCCGTACTGCATGAAATAGGAAAAGTGGCAGGACTTGAACTTGTCCATGCGGGAGGCGGACATGGGCACCTGCTGTCCGTACAGGGCGGCCACCGCCGCGGGCGACAGATGGCCCCGCTCCAGGGCGGCGGCCCGCCTCATCCGTTCCACCAGCGCCGCGTATTCCGGGAGGCCCTCCAGGACCTCCTCCACCTCCGGATAGCGCCCGGCCAGCTCCAGGGCGGGCCGGGTGGCGCACAGGCGGAAGGTCCCGCCCGTCTGGCGCTCCCGCTCCACCCCCAGGCCGGGGAACATCCCCCGCAGGCGGCCCACCAGGAAGGCGGGACGGCGCTCCTCCCCCTCCGGTCCGGCGGCCGGCCAGCTCACCGAGAGCCGCTGTGTGGGGATGCACAGGGTCTCATAGACCGTGGTCATCTCCCGGTCCAGCCGGTCGGGCAGGCTGGGGGCCAGCTCCAGCCCAAAGGAGGCCAAAAGGCTCCGGTCGTCGTCGTTGAGCAGGCCCGGCCCCGGGGACGCCTGGGGGATGGAGGCGTCGTCCGCCCCCAGCAGGAAGAGAGCCTTGCAGGTCTTGTGGGCCAGGCGGGGCATCTCCCCGGCGTGGACCCGGTCCAGAGAGACCGGGATAGAGCCTACGCTGTACTGGGAGAGCACCAGGGAGAATAGCCGGGCATACTCCTCCCGCTCCAGCGGCACTTCGCCCAGAATCCGGGCGCACTGCTCCATGGCGTCGCACAGGATGTCCCAGAGCTGGCGGTATTCCTCCGCCAGTGCGGGCTCTCCCCGGGCCCAAAGGTCCTCCTCCCGCTCCAGAAGACGCCGGGGCAGGCCGATCTCCTCCAGGAACTGATAGAGGGCCATGGTCTGGCCCCGGCCGGTCCGGTCCGCCCCGAGCCGGAGCTTCTCCAAAGGGCGGATCACCTTCCGGCGCAGTGCGTTGAGTTCCTCCAGAGCGGAGCGGTCCCCCTCGCTCCAGGGCAGGCCGTAACCCTGGGGGTGCATGGTCCAGTCCCCCTTCTGCTTCCACTGGCTCCCCCGCAGGTTCCATTTGAGGGCATAGTTCTCCAGCCGGTCCCGCTCGTCGTCGGTGAGGTCGGTGAGCCCGGTCTTGAGATAGCGGAAGAGATCCTCATAGCGGTACTCCCCCGCCACAGTATCCAGGGCGGCCGTGATGAGGGAAATCACCGGCTTTTGGAGGATGTCGCTCATCTCCCCCAGAAACACGGGCACCCCATAGCGCCGGAACACCGTCTCGATCAGGGGGCCGTAGAGTTCCATGGAGCGGGCGGTCACCGCGATGTCCCGGAAGCGGTATCCCTCCTCCCGGACCAGGCGGAGAATCCCGGCTGCGGCCCATTCCACCTCGGCGTAGGGGGCGGCAGCCTCAAAGAGAGCAAGGCCCTCCCAGTCGCTTCTGGCCTCGCCCGGGCGCAGGGCGAAGAGCTCCTCCTCCACCGCCTGGAGGGCCGGGCTCCGCTCCCCTCTCCCCTCCAGCACCTGGGTATCGGTGGGAACTCTCCCCTGCCGGGCCAGGCGGAGGAGCTGCCGGGCGGTGCGCCGGGCCGTGGTAAAGAGTCCGCCCTCTCCGTCCCCCTCCTCCAGGGTGTCACAGGTGAGGGTCACCGTCACCGACCGGGCCTGCCGGAGCAGGACGGCGAGCACCTGGCGCTCCTGGGGGGTGAAGTCGGTAAAGCAGTCCAGATAGAAGTCCTTTCCCTGGGCCCAGCCGCTCCCCTCCAGGGCGGTGACCAGCCGGGTGAGGCGGTCCCGGGGGTCGGCCCCCTGCTGCTGGGTGAGGGCCTCATAGGCCCCGAAGATCAGGGCGATGTCCCGGAGCTTGTCCCCCTCGCCCCCGCCGGTCTCCTCCCCGGCCTCCCAGAGGGCCTCGGGAGAGATGCAGCAGCTCTTGAGCTCATCCACCGTGGAGAGGAGCCCCGTCAAAAAGGCCGGCTTGCGGGAGGGCCGGCGGTAGACCGTGAGTTTGTCGGCAATCTGCCGCAGGGCGGCATACATGAGCAGGAGCCGTCCCCCCGCGTCCAGCGCCGGGGTGGCCACTCCTCCGTAGACCGAAAAGACCCGCCCGGCCAGCCGGGTGAAGGAGAGGACCTCCGCATAGCGGGAGACCTGGTTCCCCGCGGCGGCGCACAGCCGGCGCTCGCTGTCGTGGGAGTGCTGTTCCGGCACGATGAGGATCTGGGGGCGCTCCCCCCCGCTCTCCCGAATGCGCCGGAAGAGCTCGCCGGAGGCCGCGCCTCCTCCCCGGCTCAACAACAGATGCAGCATACTGGACCTCCTCCTTCCGCAGGGCGACCTCTGGCCGCCCCTCCAGACTGTCAATAACGTGTACTTCCGCCCTTTGCACTGCAAGAGCCTCGCAGAGTTCCGTTGTCCGCAGACAACGGAAGAGAGGCAAAGCGTGTTTTCCGGCGGCGTGTACGTCGGAAAACACACCCCTCAGGCCGCAAGCGTGCGCCCCAAAGGGGCGTGCGACGCAGCGGCCTGCATCCTCTCGAAAAAATGCTCGCATTTTTGAGAAGCATGTCGGACTTGTCCGACATGCGGAAGGGCCCGCGCCAACGCCTGGCGCGGGCCCTTGTGTTTCGGTTTACTGGGGACTGACGGTGTAGTTGGGAGCTTCCTTGGTGATATAGATATCGTGGGGATGAGACTCCCGCAGGCCAGCCGCCGTGATCTGGATGAACTGGGCCTTCTGCTGAAGATCGGCCACTGTATGGCAGCCACAGTAGCCCATACCGGCGCGCAGGCCGCCCATGAGCTGATAAATGGTCTCGCCGGTGAGTCCCTTGTAGGGGACGCGGCCCTCGACGCCCTCGGGCACCAGCTTCTTGTTGTTCTGCTGGAAGTAGCGGTCCTTGGAGCCGCAGGCCATGGCGCCCAGGGAGCCCATGCCGCGGTACACCTTGAACTGGCGGCCCTGGTAGACCTCGGTATCCCCGGGGGACTCCTCACAGCCGGCCAGCAGAGAGCCCAGCATGACCACATTGGCGCCGGCGGCGATGGCCTTGGCGATGTCGCCGGAGTATTTCACGCCGCCGTCGGCGATGATGGGCACGCCGTACTCGGCGGCCACGCAGGCCGCGTCATATACCGCG
>JAHAEW010000096.1 GCA_018374635.1 Clostridiales bacterium | reverse complement strand
CCCGCTGCACCGGTGCAATCGCTGAGACTTCCGAATCAGCCCGTCGGGGCGTACTTTGAGGGGGCGCCGGGGGATGCATCCCCCGGCCCGTTCTTTCCCACCGCTTTCTTGCGGAAAAGAAAGCGGCGCCCCCGCCGGGCAGGCGCGTACCCACATCCAAGAAAGCCTTTCGCCGCTGACGGAAGGTTTTGGATTGGCGCTTGGAGCAACCCCCGGCTTCGATTTTCGTCGGGAGAGAGTGCTTCCGTTTATTGACAAGCTCACCCGGTACCTCATAGGCGGAACGCCATTGCCGTTGGCCCGTCGGGGCGTACTTTGAGGGGGCGCCGGGGGAACCCTCCCCCGGCCCGTTCTTTCCCACCGCTTTCTTACGGAAAAGAAAGCGGTGCCCCCGCCGGGTAGGCGCGCTCCCCGCCGGGCAGGCGCGCTCCCCCCTGATTTTCCATATCTCTGAACAAAATTTTTTAGATTCCAGACAAACTCCCCCATCTTGTGACTTGATTCGCACAAAAGTACAAGAATAAGGGGTTGACGTGAAGGACAAAACAGTGTAAACTACTCTTTGTAACCAATTTGTAATCTTTTGATACCAGTTTGTGTCCTGCACAACGACGATAAAAGGGAGGTCCTTCCCATGGACGAGTTATTACAGCAGCCCCGCGCCCCGCGGCGCGAGGGCTTTTCTGCGGCCCGCGCGGCCGCCCTTCCCGGCCGCCTGCGGGATTCCGCTTTTGCGCGGACCGAGCGCTTTTTGCAGGAGAACTCCGCCACGGTGCGCCGAGTGGATCAGGCGCTGGCCTGGATGCGCTCCTTCAATCCGCTGATCTTTCTGGCCGCCGCCACCCTGATCGGTGTGACCGGCGTGCTCTCCACCGTCTATGTCCCCAGCTATCAGGTGCTGGTGGACGGCCAGCCCATCGGCGTGGTCTCCACCAAGAGCGACTTTGAGGGCGCGGTGGACCGGGTGGAGGCCCGGGCTACCGAGATCCTCGGTCATACATATGTGATGGACGGCGAGGTGGAATACCGTTTCGCCCTCTCCGAGCGGGACAGCATCCCCCCCGCCGCCACCCTGGAGCCCTATCTGCTGGACCGGATCGGCGATGTGATGAAGAGCTATGTCCTCTCGGTCAACGGTCAGGTGGTGGGCGCGGCCGAGGATCAGGCCACCCTCACCGCCCTTCTGGACTCCATCCAGGCCGCCTATGAGGACGAAAACACCATCTCTTCCAAGTTTGTGGACCAGGTGAACATCACCCGGGAGTATATCTCCGCCGATGTGGAGCAGGACGTGGCCGACATCCAGGCCACCCTCACCTCCAACACCAACGGCGAGACCACCTATGAGGTGCAGGCCGGAGATACCTTTATGGCGCTGGCCTTTGACAACGGCATGACCATGAAGGAGCTGGAGGCCCTCAACCCCGGTGTGGACGTCAACAAGCTCATGATCGGCCAGGTCCTCAACATCAAGGAGGAGATCCCCTTCCTCTCGGTGGAGACGGTGGACGCGGTGACCTATACCGAGTCCATTGCCGCCCCCGTGCGCCAGGTGGAGGACAGCTCCATGTATGAGGGGGATACCAAGGTCCTCTCCGCCGGTTCCGCCGGCGCCCAGCAGGTCTCCGCCAACGTCACCTATGTCAACGGCGCCGAGACCGCCCGGGAGATCACGGATACCACCGTCCTCACCCAGCCCACCGAGAAGGTCGTGGCGGTGGGCACCAAGGAGCGCCCCTCCTGGCTGCCCAAGGGCTATTTCATCTGGCCCACTTACGGCAACGTCACTTCCGGCTACGGTTACCGCTCCATCTTCGGTTCTTACAGCTTCCACCGGGGCATCGACATCGCCGTCCCCTACGGCACCTCCATTGCCGCCGCCGACGGCGGAACGGTCATTTACTCCGGCTGGCAGGGCACTTACGGCAAATTGGTCATCATCGACCACGGCGACGGCCGCCAGTCCTACTACGGCCACAATTCCAGCCTGCTGGTCAATGTGGGCGACAAGGTCTATCAGGGTCAGACCATCACCAAGGCCGGTTCCACCGGACGCTCCACCGGCAATCACTGTCACTTCGAGGTCCATGTAAACGGCAGTCTGGTCAACCCATACAGCTATCTCCCCTGAGGAAGCAGACAGCGCCCCCGCTCCGGCCGGAGCGGGGGCGCTGCGTATATTTTAACGTCCGTTCTCCTCCCGCTTGAGACGCTGGAGGTAGCGCTTTTTCTTATGGGTATACCATACGCAGTTGACCACATTCCCCAGGATCAGGATATTTCCGCACAGGTAGAGCCACACCAGCAGGATGATCACCGAGGCCAGGGACCCGTAGACCAGGGAATAGCGGGAGGACATGCCGATAAACCAGGAAAAGAGCGCCGAGGCCCCCACCAGCGCTGCCGCCGCCAGGATGGCCCCCCGCAGCACCGGCGGGCGGGGCTTCCCGATGGGGGCGGACATCCGGTAGACCAGCGAGATAAATACCATCACCAGACAGAAGAGCAGCAGGAAGCGCAGCCACTGCCAGGTCCAGGGCAGGCACCATTCCTCCAGGCGCAGTAGCCGGGCCAGCAGCTGAAAGAGCCACTCCCCGGTGAACACCACCACGATGGAGAGATAGATGGTAATGAGCATCAGCACCGAAAAGACCACGCTGGCGATGATCTGCCGGACGCCCTGATAGCTGCGCCGGTCATAGATATCATCCATAATATTCATCAGGGACCGGAAGGCGGCCGAGGCGGCAAAGAGCGTGGTCATGATCCCCGCCACCAGCAGCCCCCGGGATTGATTGATGCTGATATAGGCGAGATAGTCGGCCAGAATGCTCAGGCTCTCCCGGGGCAGCAGGTCGTCCGCCGCCTGGAGCACCGCCCCGATGTCCAGATGGAGCAGGCCGATAAAGGCGTTGACACAGATCAGAATGGGAAAAAAGGTCAGGATCAGAAAATAGGCCAGCTCGGCCGCGGACCGGGAGACCCGCTTGCTGAAATAGATGTCCACGATCTCATGCAGAAAGCGCACCAGCGGCCAGTTGAGCACTTGCTTCACACACATCCCCCCCTTTGCGTCCATGTTGCTCCACTTATCTTTCCCCGCTCTTCCCGGGGATAGAACGCGCTTCAGCCTCTTCGATGGAATTTGACAAAAAAACCGCCTGCAATGCAGACGGTTTTTTCAGACCACAGAATCAATTAGGCCAGCTTGTTCAGCTTGATGGTCATAGCGCTCTTCTTGCGGGCGCCGTTGTTCTTATGCAGCAGACCATGCAGCACGGCCTTGTCGACGGCCTTGACAGCCACCTTGTAAGCGCTATCGGCCTCGCTGCGGTTGCCTTCGGCCACCGCGGCCTCAAACTTCTTGATGTCGGTCTTCAGCGCGGACTTAGCGGTCTTGTTCTGCATGGCCTTGGTCTTGTTCACCAGGACACGCTTCTTGGCAGACTTGATATTCGGCAAACCAAACACCTCCTCCGATGACGATTCACACAGTTCACCCGTGCAGATTTATATTTTAGCAGGCAATGGGGAAAAATGCAACCACTAAATTGAATTTTTTTCGGAAAATTTTAGGCCGTAGTCCTGATTCCGCTTTCATTGGGAACGGAATAGGGCCAAAACACCAGATATAGGGGGAAGGCATATGTTACAGCGACGGACCGACCTGGCCGTGGAGGCCCACGACCTCTGGAAAGAGAGCGCCGCCCGGGAGACCGCCCTGCCGGGCGTGCGGGCCCGGGACGACGTCCGGGAGGGCTGCCCGGTCACCCGGGTGGAGATCCTGGACCGCCAGGGGGCTGCGGCCCTGGGCAAGCCGGAGGGGCAGTATGTGACCCTGGAGCTCTCCGCTCTGGAGCGGCGGGAACCGGGGGCGCTGTCCCGGGCGGTGCGGGCCATCGCGGCGGAACTGACCGCCCTGCTGGGCCCCCTGCCCGCCCAGGCCCCGGTGCTGGTGGTGGGGCTGGGCAACCGGGCCATCACCCCCGACGCCATCGGCCCCAAGACGGTGGAATACACCCTGGTCACCCGTCATCTGGTCGCGGGCGCGCCGGAGCACTTCGCCGCCTTCCGCCCGGTGGCCGCCCTGGCGGCGGGCGTGCTGGGCACCACCGGCGTGGAGAGCGGGGAGCTGGCCCGGGCGGTGGCCGAGCGCATCCGCCCGGGCTGCATCATCGCGGTGGACGCCCTGGCCTCCCGGAGCCTGAAGCGGGTGTGCCGGACCGTCCAGCTCTCCGACACCGGCATCTCCCCCGGCTCCGGGGTGGGCAACCACCGCCACGCCCTGGACCGCTCCACCCTGGGCGTGCCCGTGCTGGCGGTGGGGGTGCCCACCGTGGTGGACGCGGCCACCCTGGCCGCCGACGTGCTCTCCGAGGCGGGGGGCGCGGATCTGGACCCGGAGGCCCTCTCGGGCGCGGGGGAGGGCCTTATCGTCACCCCCAAAGACATCGACGCCCAGATGACCGATCTCTCCAAGGTGCTGGGATATGCCATCACCCTGGCTCTCCAGCCCCATCTGACCCTGGAGGACGCCGAGCTTCTGCTCAGCTGACCCCCGCGCTCCCAAAAGGGGGCCTTTTTCCGGCTTGACGGCCTGAAAAAAAGGTGGTAGAATGTCCCCAACATCGAGCAAGGCATTGACCGGGAGGAGTACGCATGGTCCCGGCCCAAGAGAGAAGCCGTCTGGTGCGAGGCTTCCGAAGGGCTGTGCGGAAGGCGCCCGCGAGCCGCGGCCCCAACGGGAATATCCCCCAGTAGGCGCCGCCGGTCCCCCGCCGTTATTGGGTTTGAGTGCGGAGCGGTTCGCCGCTTTGAATTCAGGTGGAAACACGGACTTTGTTCGCCCTGAGCCGAAATCGGCTCAGGGCGTTTTTTCATCCGCCGCTCCCCTCAACCCGCGCCGCCGGGGTCCCCCCTTTCGTTCCCCCATAAACAACAAGCGAAGGAGTTTGATCTGCATGAAGAACACCGAAAAGACCATGGAAAAAATCGTCGCCCTGTGTAAGGGCCGCGGCTTTGTCTTTGCCGGCAGCGAGATCTACGGCGGCCTGGCCAACACCTGGGACTACGGCCCTCTGGGCGTGGAGCTCAAGAACAACGTGAAGAAGGCCTGGTGGAAGAAGTTTGTCCAGGAAAACCACTACAACGTGGGGCTGGACGCCGCCATTTTGATGAATCCCCAGGTGTGGGTGGCCTCCGGCCATGTGGGCGGCTTCTCCGATCCCCTGATGGACTGCAAGGAGTGCAAGGAGCGCTTCCGCGCCGACAAGGTCATCGAGGACTGGTGCGCCGAGCACGGCTTCACCCTGCCCAAGCCGGTGGACGCCCTCTCCCAGGCCGAGATGAAAGCCTTTGTGGAGGAGCACCAGATCCCCTGCCCCTCCTGCGGCAAGCACAACTGGACCGACATCCGCCAGTTCAACCTCATGTTCAAGACCTTCCAGGGAGTCACCGAGGACGCCAAGAACACCGTCTACCTCCGTCCCGAGACCGCCCAGGGCATCTTTGTCAACTTCCAGAACGTCCAGCGCACCACCCGCAAGAAGCTGCCCTTCGGCGTGTGCCAGGTGGGCAAGTCCTTCCGCAACGAGATCACCCCGGGCAACTTCACCTTCCGCACCCGCGAGTTTGAGCAGATGGAGCTGGAGTTCTTCTGCCAGCCCGGCACCGAGCTGGAGTGGTTCAACTACTGGAAGCAGTTCTGCCACCAGTGGCTGCTGGACCTGGGACTGAAGGACGAGAACCTGCGCCTGCGGGACCATGACCCGGAGGAGCTCTCCCACTACTCCAACGCCACCACCGACTTCGAGTTCGTCTTCCCCTTCGGCTGGGGCGAGCTGTGGGGCGTGGCCAGCCGCACCAACTTCGACCTGACCCAGCACCAGAACACCTCCGGCAAGGATCTGACCTACTTTGACCAGGAGAAGAACGAGCACTATATCCCCTATGTCATCGAGCCCTCCCTGGGCGCCGACCGCGTGACCCTGGCCTTCCTCATCGACGCCTACGACGAGGAGGTGGTGGACGCCGAGAAAAACGACGTGCGCACCGTCCTGCGCCTCCATCCCGCTCTGGCTCCCTTCAAGTGCGCGGTGCTCCCCCTGTCCAAGAAGCTGGGCGGCAAGGCCATGGAGATCCGCGACATGCTGGCCAAGGATTTTATGGTGGACTACGACGAGGCCGGCTCCATCGGCAAGCGCTACCGCCGTCAGGACGAGATCGGCACTCCCTTCTGTGTCACCGTGGACTTCCAGACCGTGGGCACCGACACCGAGGAGGCCGACCACTGCGTCACCGTCCGCGACCGTGACACCATGGAGCAGGTGCGTATGCCCATCTCCGAGCTGAAGGCCTATCTCGCCGGGAAGATGGCGTTTTAAGAAGCTTTGCGCGGCCCCCCGCAGATCGTCGCTGCGGGGGGCTTGTTTTGTCTTTTGATCCGGTGCGCCTGCCCGGCGGGGCGTTCGTTGTTTGTTGTGCTCGCCGCACGGGCCGCCGCCCGGCGGGGGCGCCGCTTTCTTTTCCGTAAGAAAGCGGCGAGAAAGAACGGGCCGGGGGATGCTTCCCCCGGCGCCCCCTCAAAGTACGCCCCGACGGGCTGATTCGGAAGTCTCAGCGATTGCAAAAGTTTGGCGGGCCAAAGGCAATGGCGTTCCGCCTATGAGGTACCCGGTGAGTCTGGTAGTAAACTGGGTACTCTCTCCCGACGGGGGTCGAAGTTGAGCGTTACCTAAAGTGCCAGACCAAAACCTCTCGTCAGCGGCGAAAGGCTCTCACGGATATGGGTACGCACCTTTGCTGACGCGGTTCCCTCTTTTCCGCCGGGGGTGCACTGAGGGGGTGGTCCGGAGGGGGAATCATCCCTGTTCCCCCTCCGGCGTTTTCTTTCCCCCCTCTTTCTTTTTGAAAAGAAAGAGGGGTTCCCGCCGAACAGGCGCGCTCCCGCCGGGCAGGCGGCCCGCTTTTGTTACCCTTTTGTTCTGGCTCTCTCCTCCAATCCATGATATGATGCACCTGTAAGGATCCATCTTAGGAAAGGAGGCTTTTATGAAACGGCTGCTCTCTTGCGCCCTGCTTCTGCCGGTCCTGTTCCTGCCGGCCCAGGCCAACTCGGCCCCCACCCGCTGGGAGGGCTCTCCCGGCGCAGAGATCCTCGCGGTGGAGGAGAACTGCCCCATTTCGGTCATCCATGAGGATCTCGCCTTTCAGATCGGCCAGGGGGACTCCTACTCGCTGGAGGCCCAGGTCACCGCCCGCTATCAGATGGAAAACCCCACCGGGGCGGCCCGAGAAGTCCAGATGGCCTTCTCTCTGGAGGAGTCGGTGTGGGACTTTGACCCCGCCAGCGTGTCCATCACCGCCGACGGGCGTTCCATCCCCTTTCAGATGATCTGGGACGGCGTATCCCCCGACTATCAGCCCCAGGCCTTTGACCCGGACCAGACCGGCACGCTCTGCACCATTACCCTCGCCCCCACCCAGGACGGGAGTGACAACACCCTCACGCTCCCTGCCTCCGGCGGGCGTATGTGGGTAACCTATGACGGCATCCACTCCTATTCCGGGGAGGAGGACGGCTCCGTGACCCTGGGCGCCAGTAAGAAAGCCACGGTCCTGGTCTACGGTCTGGACAGTGCGCCGGACTATACCGTCTCGGGCGATTATACCGTGACCACGGAGGAGCTGTCCTTCCGCACCGTCTTGCAGTCCTATCTGGAGGAACGGTATGGAGCCCGCTTTGCGGGGCATCTGGACTCCATCCAGGCCCTCAAGTACCGCCAGCTGGAGGAGCTGTGGGAATGCCAGGAAAACAATCCCATCCTTCTGGCCGAGTGGATGGAAAATTCCGATCCCTCTGCCCTGCCCCTCCAGCTCCTCTACACGGTGGACTTTCCCCCGGAGCGCACCGTGGAGGTAGCGGTAGCCTACACCACCCGGAGCGACGGCGTGCGGAAGGGCACCGCCGACTGGCAGCACACCTTTGCCTATCTCCTCTCCCCCGCCCGGCACTGGGCCGACTTCGGCACCCTGGATCTCACGGTGGACGCCGGGGAGAGCGGCTATCCCTATGTCATTCACTCCTCCCTTCCTCTGGAGGAGCAGCCAGACGGCTCCTACGCCGCCCATGCCCAGGGCCTGCCGGAGGAGGATCTATCCTTCACCCTCTACTCCGCCCCCCGGCTCTCCCTCTCCGACCGGGTCACCTCCTCCCTGGGGATCACCACCTACACCCTGGCCTTTTTCCGTCTCCTCCTGGCGCCCCTGGCGCCCCTGGTCCTCCTGCCGGCCCTGATCGTCTTTCTGGTCTGGCGGCGGCGCAGACGCCGCAAGTAATCTGCTCCATTTCTTTTCCGGAGGTCGTTCCATGAAACTCTTGTCCCCATCCCTCCCCAAAAACCTCTCTCCAGCCCCTGATTTTTCCACACGGGCCGCCCAGAGCGTGGAAAATCAGGAGCCCCTCTCTGATCTTCTGGTGGAGCACGCCCTCCTCACCGGGGCCGACCTCTCCGGTCTGACCCTGGAGGGAGTGCGCTTTCAGGGCTGCCGGTTTCTGGAGTGCGACTGCTCCCGCTGGGAGATGACCGACGTGGCCTTTCAGGACTGCGACCTCTCGGGCAGCACCTTTGCCGACGGGATCTGGTGCCGGGTGGCGCTGGAGGACTGCCGGGCCCTGGGCACCGCCTTCCAGCAGTGCGGGTTCCAGCACGTGTCCTTCCGGGGCTGCAAGCTCTCCTATGCCAATTTTACCGCCCAGCGGGTAAAGGGGGGGCTGTGGAGCGGCTGCGATCTCTCCCATGCCTCCATGGCCTCCTGCGTGTGGAAGGGCGTGGCGTGCTCCGAGTGCGACCTCACCGGGGCGCGTTTCTTCCACACCCCGCTGGCGGGGGTGGATCTCACCACCTGCCGCTTGGAGGGCCTGGTGCTCTCGGACGCGGGGGAGGAGCTCCGGGGCTTCATCGTGGACCGCTGGCAGGCCGGGGAGCTGGCCCGGCGGCTGGGCATCGTGATCCGGGAATAGGCGGCGTCCCCCGGACAGGCTGAAAACAGTCTGTCCGGGGGACATTTTTCCGCAGTTATTTGCCCTGAGTGATGGGGAAAGTCAGATCGGCCACCGTAATGCTCTCGATCTCCTCCAGCGAAAGGATAGAGGAGAAAATATCGCTCTTCTGACATACCGTCTTCCCCGGCTTGGGGGAAATGCTCCCGCCGCTGGAGGTGAGGTCTATGGTGGTACCGTCCCGCTTGGTCAGCATCACGGGGAGCGATTCCAGGTAGCGCAGGGACTCCTCCCGGTCGTGGGCGCTCTCTTGCCCATTCTCTCCGGCGTTGTCCCACTGTACCTCCTGCTGCACGGTGTAGCTCACCTGGAAGGAGAGCGGAGAGAGGACCACCGAGTCCAGCGCGGCCTCCATCCCGTTGAGGAGGAAGGACTGCCCGGCCGGAAGGCTCACAGAGCTGTCCTCAAACTGGAAGGCAAAGCGCATCTTCCACTTCCCTTGGGCCACCGGGGTGGTCTTGGTGTAGTCATTGTCGGTATAGACCGACAGGTCCCGGAACACCGCCCGGGCCGTCCCCTGTGTGAGAGGGGTGTCCCCGGTGCGCAGGTCCACGTACTGTACGGCGTTGTCCTCCGGGTCCGCGTCAAAGAAATAGGACGATCCGTGGGCGCCTCCCCGCTGTCCCACATCCACGTCGGCGTCTCCGAACCGGAGGGGGAGATACCCGAAGGCGTTGGGGGTCAGGTCCTCGGCCAGGGGCTTCCCGTCCTCCCGGGCGATGGTATAGACGATGGCGTAGCTGTACATGTCGCCCACAATGGCGTCGGCCGTAATGGTCACGCCGTCCGCCGTATCGCTGGCGCCGATGGGGCGTCCGATCTGGTCGATGATCTCGGTCTGCGCGGGAGCGCCGCCGAATACCTCAGAGAAGGCCTCTCCCGCGCTCTTGAGCACGCCCGTGGCCGCAGCCCCCACGCCGACCGTCAGCACCAGCGCGGCCGCCACACCCGCTGCGGCCATCCGCCGGAGGGGGCGCACACGGCGCGCAGGGGCCTGGGACGCCCTCATGAGCCGCTCGGTCATGGCCTCCTTTTCCTCCCGGGTAAAATGCAGTTCCTTCATGGACTGATGATAGGTTTTCATGCCAATCCCTCCTGTTCCAGCAGTGTGCGCAGCCGGGAGCGTCCACGGCTGAGCTGGGTCGATATGGTGGCCGGGTGCTCTCCCAGCATCTGTGCGATCTCCTTGGCGGCATATCCCTCGTAGTAGTAGAGATAGATGACCGCGCGGTATTTGGGCGGAAGGAGCTCCACCGCCGCCAGAAGGCTCCCCTCCTCGGCCTGGGGGCATGCCATCCCGTCCGCCTCCTGGAGGTCCGCCCTGGTCCTGCGCCAGTGGCTCTTCAGCACATCCTTGCAGGCATTCGCGGCGGTGCGGATGATCCATGCCTTCTCATGCTCCGGCGAGTCGAACACCCTCGGTTTTTCCAGCAGTTTTAAAAAGACCGTCTGACAGATGTCTTTTGCGTCCTCCCGGCTCTTGAGATAGGTATAGCTCAGCCGCAGGACCAGATCCGAATAGGTCTCCACCAGCCGCTCCGCTTCCTGCCGGCTCAACGTCGCTCTCGTATGCCTCACATCCTTTGCTTCCGATTCAAAAGCGCTTTCACCCGGAATACGACCCAGGCCCCAGAAATCTTTCACGGAAGGGAATCTTTTTTCCGTGCTGCCGCAGGGGGCGCCTGCCCGGGGAGCGCGCCTGTTCGGCGGGAACTCCTCTTTCTTTTCCAAAAGAAAGAGGAAAAGAGGGACCAGCGCCCGCACAAGTGCGTGCCCATATCCGCGAGAGCCTTTCGCCGCTGACGGAAGGTTTTGGATTGGCGCTTGGAGCAACCCCCGGCTTCGACTGCCGTTGGGAGAGAGCGCCCCGGCCCACGGCCAGGCTCACCCGGTACCTCATAGGCAGCAGCCATTGCCTTTGGCCCGCCGCACCCGTGCAATCGCTGAGACTTCCGAATCAGCCCGTCGGGGCGTACTTTGAGGGGGCGCCGGGGGAACCCTCCCCCGGCCCGTTCTTTCCCACCGCTTTCTTAC
>JAHAEW010000095.1 GCA_018374635.1 Clostridiales bacterium | reverse complement strand
GGAAGTTAAGCTCACCTGCGCCGAAGATACTTGTCTGGAGACGGACCGGGAAAATAGGTAATGCCAACACAGGGACGGACAGTCGATGAGACTGTCCGTTTTTTCTTTATCCTTATTTCGATAGGGGGCATCCGCATGCGCTACAAACAGGTGAAGAGAGGGGTGTTTCTGGCCCGTCCGAACCGCTTCATAGCCCACGTGGAAGTGGATGGCAGCATGGAGGTCGTCCATGTAAAGAACACCGGCCGATGCCGGGAATTGCTGGTGCCCGGGGCGGTGGTCTACCTGGAGAAGGCAGACCAGCCCAAGCGCAAGACACAGTTTGATCTGATTGCGGTGGAAAAAGGTCCGCTCCTGATCAATATGGACTCCCAGGCGCCAAACCAGGTCTTTGGGGAGTGGGCTAAGGCGGGAAAATGGGTTCCGGGTTTGGCGCTCCTGAAGCCTGAGACAAAATTCGGCCATTCCCGTTTTGATTTTTACTGGGAGGCGGCGGAGGGGGGTTCCACAAAACGGCGCGGCTTTGTGGAAGTCAAGGGAGTTACCCTGGAGGAAAACGGTGTGGTACTCTTTCCGGATGCCCCAACCGAACGCGGCGTCAAGCACATTGAGGAGCTGATTGCCTGCCATGCGGCGGGGTATGAGGCAGCCCTCTGCTTTGTGGTACAGATGGAGGGAATGAGGTGCTTTCGCCCCAATGACCGGACTCACCCGGCCTTTGGGGAGGCGCTGCGGCTTGCCCGGGAGGCGGGAGTGCAGATTTTTGCCCGGGAATGCCGCATTTCTCCGGATAGCCTGACATTGGCGGGAGACATCCCGGTGGAGCTCTGAGAGGGGGGGAAGACAGGATGGAACTGGACATGGAACGGGTATGGAGGGACCAGCAGAAGCCCATTCCCTGGGAAGAGGACCCGGACCTGAGCGATGTGCCCGCCCCGCAGGAGTGCGGCGAAGCGCTTCTGGATGTGACGGACCTCCACCCGCGGATTCGATTTGACCGCGCTTACCAGAAGCGAGAGCTCCGTGGAGCCATGGACCGGTGTTTTATGCGGGAGGAGGTCTGGAAAAAGCTATGCCAAGTGGTGGGGGACCTCCCTGAGCGCTATTCCCTGCTGATCTATGACTGTCTGCGGCCCTTGACCCTCCAAAAGGCTATTTATGAGGAGTTTGCAGGAAGCGTACGGGCGCGTACTCCGGGCATCCAGCCGGAAGAGGTGGAGCGACTCCTGGGCGATTTTGTGGCAAAGCCGGTTAAGCGGCTCCATGCTCCGGCGCCCCACACCACCGGCGGCGCACACCCATTGGCTGGAAGAGCATCCCGAAAACCGGGAGGCCCTGGAGAACCGGCGTCTGCTCTTTCACCGGATGACTGAGGCGGGTTTTATCAACTACTGCACCGAGTGGTGGCACTTTGCCTACGGGGAGCGGATGTGGGCCCATGCCCACCATACGGCGCCCCGGTATGGATTTTGCCCGGAATGTGACTTTCCGGAAGAGAGATGAAAAAGTCGGGCTGTATGTTTGCAGTCCGATTTTTTATTATGGATTGACACCTGTGGCATCCTTATAGTACGCTAATTGTAATGATCTTTGATGTAGTAGGGGGAGGGAAAGCCGTGGCCCGAAAAAGCTGGATACATTGCGGCAGGAGCGCCACGGCTATGGCATCATGCGGAACGTCCCGGCGCTGACCGGAGGGCGACCGCGTGCTCCGCATAGAGTATAAGCGCAACTGCCGTCAAACTGCCGATATGGAGCGGACCGTGTGAGGGGAGGAGCATGGATGAGACGGAAACTGGGACTCTTTCTCTATGAGGCGATGGACTATAAGGCGGCTGAGGACTGGCTCAACCGCCGGGCGGCGGCGGGCTGGGAGCTGGACCGGATCCAGCTCAATGTGCTGGCCTGGTTCCGGCCCAGCGGGCGGACCGATCTGCGCTACTGTGTGGACCTGCACCGAAAGCCGGATGAATACGCCTTGGATATGGAGGACGACTACCAGCTCTGCGCCGATGCCGGATGGGAGTATGTGGCCCAGAGCGGCGGCATGGCCATCTTTGCCTCCAGCCCTGTGGCCCGGCCAGTACCCCTTCAGACAGACCGGAAGATGGAGGAGCGTACCTACTGGAAGCGGGCCATCCGTCCGGCCATCCTGGGGCACCTGCTTTTGCTGGGCCTTCTGGCGGCACTGGCGGCCCTGTGGGGCTGGCTCCAGTGGCGCGGCGTGGGAAGAGCGGTGAAGCCCAGTGAGATCCTGTGCAGCACCGCCTGTCTTTTGGGGGCGCTTGGTGTTCTCTGCGGTGTGATCGGATTGCTCTGGAGTATTCCGGCCGGACTGCTCCACTGGCGGCGCTGGCAGCGGGAGGAGCTGGTCACCAGTTCCCCCTTTTGGTCCCGTATCCGGGGAGGAGTGGGGTGGCTGGGCTGGCTGTTCCTGGAGCTGCTTCTTGTCTTTCAGATCGTAGAGCTGTTCATCCCCTTTCTGGGATACAGCGGCTGCAATGTGGCCGCCCACCGCCCAGAGCTGCGGGAGCGCCCCCTGGCTATGGCCGAGGAGATGGGGGTGGACCCCAATGCGGTGACATACATCCGGGAGGAGCCGGTCTGGTCTGCGCTGGTACAGGGGAGCCGGTATGACGAGGAGGCCCGGCAGGAGGGGGGATACCAGTTTCTCTCCTGCGACCGCTATGCCTGTGTGAGCGATGGATACGCCGCCCTTCTGGCGCGGGCCATCCGGTGGGAGAGCGGACACAGCGGTTACAAGACATACGGAATTCTGGACTTTGAGCCGGTGGAGCTGGGCCTGGATGAGAGCTGGAGCGCCCGGGACGGCTCTTTCCTCCTGCTGCGGGAGGGCTGTACTGTGGTCCTGGCGGGGGCGCACTTTCTGGGGGGAGGGGCTCCCGATCTGACCGAGGGGAGCACGTGGAATGCCGTCTTGGAGCGGCTGGACCTGGCTTGAGCGCTGGAAGGCACGCGGCTGGGAGCCGGAGCAAAAAGCGGCGCGGGACACGGCCAAGGCCATATTCTGCGGCCGGGGGCGAGGGGGCATCCATCCCGGTGGTCCGGCTCCTGGCAGATTTGGACTTTACGACCCCGGCCCTTCTTGCTACAATAGTAGTACAAACAAAAGTAGGAGTGTGATACCGATGGCAAAGGTACTTTTCGTCAACGCCTGTGTCCGGGAGGAGAAGTCCCGCACCCTGAAGCTGGCCCGCGCCTTTCTGGCGGAGTACGCGGCCCTCCATCCGGAGGATGAGATCACCGAGCGCAACCTGATGCAGGAGCGCCTGGAGCCCCTCTATCCCGACACGCTGGAACTTCAGGAGTCCCTGCTGGCGGCAAAACAGACCGATCACCCCATGTTTGAGGCATCCCACCAGTTCACCTCGGCCGACCGCATCGTCATCGCGGCTCCCTTCTGGGAGCAGTCCTTTCCCGCGCTGCTGCGGGTATACCTGGAGCGGATCTCCGGGGTCAATCTGACCTTCTACTATGATGAGGAAGGGGTGGAGCACGGCCTTTGTAAGGCGAAAAAGCTCCTCTTCATCACCACCCGGGGCGGAGATTTTTCCGCGCCGGAGGTCCAGTGGCTGGAATTGGGCGCCAGTCAGCTCAAGGTGATCTGCCATATGTTCGGCATTCCTGAGTTCCGTTGTATCGCGGCGGACGGATTGGACATCATTACAAATGACGCAGAACGGATCATGGCCCAGGCCCTGGCGCGCTGCGTGGAAGAGGCGAAAATATTTTGAACAAACCCAAGCTCCTGCTGCTGGCCACCGGCGGCACCATTGCGTCCCAGCCTACGGCGGAGGGACTGGCCCCCGGACTGGACGGAGAGGCCCTGACCGATATGCTTCCCTCCGCTGTGCTGAAGCGGTATGAGATCACCGTGCGGGATATTCTGCATATGGACAGTTCCAACATCCAGCCGGAGGAGTGGCAGATCATCGGACGGCATGTCTTTGCCTCCCGCCGGGCGTATGACGGTATCGTCATTACCCATGGGACCGACACCATGGCCTATACGGCCGCCATTTTGTCCTTTATGCTCCAGGGGATCTCCATTCCGGTGGTGCTCACCGGTTCCCAGCTGCCCATAGAGCACCCGCTCTCCGACGGCCAGGAAAACCTGCGCCTGGCCCTGGCCATGGCGGAGAGTGGGACCGGCGGCGTGTTTGTGGCCTTCAACCGCAAGATCATTCTGGGCACCCGGGCGGTCAAAACCCGCACCACCGGCTTCGACGCCTTTGAGAGCGTAAACTGGCCCTATGTGGCCCAGGCCTCCGGCGGCGGACTGGACTGCGCTCCGGCGGCCCTGCCGCCCCTGCGCCGGGAAGGATGTGTGCTCCGGGACGCCCTCTCGCCCCGGGTATTCCTGATGAAGCTTACGCCGGGGGTGGAGCCCGAGATCTTCGACATGCTCCTCCAGATGCACTACCGGGGCATTGTGATTGAGGCCTTCGGAGCGGGGGGACTGCACTTTGTACGGCGGGACCTGGTGGCCAAGCTTCAGGCTGCCGCCGCCGCGGGCGTGTCGGTGGTGGTGTGCAGCCAGTGCCTCTATGAGCCCAGCAACTTTGCGGTCTATGAGGTGGGACGCCGGGCGCTGGAGCAGGGCGTCATCCAGGGACGGGACATGACCACCGAGGCGGCCGTCACCAAGCTCATGTGGGCGCTGGGACAGACCCAGGACCCGGAACAGGTGCGCCGCTATTTTGAGACCAGTCTGGCCGGCGAAGTGATGTTGCAGGAGCCCACCGGGGCTGTATGATTCCAAAAAGTAATATGAGCGAACAGAAAAACAGCCTGTGGAATCCTCCACAGGCTGTTTGGCAGTTTGGATAGGAATGGCGGGAGTCAGATCTCCCGCCGTCCCTCCAGGGCGCGCATGAGAGTGGCGTCGTCGGTATACTCCAGGTGGCTGCCCACCGGGATGCCGTAGGCCAGACGGGTCACCTTCACCTGGAAGGGCTTGAGGAGCCGGGAGAGATACATTGCCGTGGCCTCCCCCTCCGTGTCGGGGTTGGTGGCCATGATGACCTCCCGCACCCCGCCTGCGGCCACCCGTTCCACCAGTTCCCTGATATGCAGGTCGTCGGGCCCCACGTGGTTCATGGGGGAGATGACCCCGTGGAGCACATGGTAGAGTCCGTCATACTCCCGGGCGCGCTCAATGGCCACTACGTCTTTTGGACTGGCCACCACACAGATGACCCCTTGATCCCGCTTATCGCTGGAACACAGGGCGCAGGGCCCCTCGCCCTCTGTCAGGTTTTGACAGACCGGGCACAGGGAGATGGAGTGCTTGGCGCCCAGAAGGGCGTCCGCAAAAGCCTGCACATCCTCGGCGCTCTGGGAGAGAATGAAAAAAGCCAGACGCTGGGCGCTCTTATGGCCGATGCCCGGCAGGCGGGCAAACTGTTCCGTAAGGGTTTCCAGGGCAGGGGGAAAATACTGCATGGATGGACCTCCAATGATGGTTTGAGAGTCAGCCCCGCAGAGCCGCGATGGCCATGGCGGGATCGGCTGCGCCGTAGACGGCGGAGCCCGCCACCAGGGTATCCGCTCCGGCGGCGATGACCCGGCGGGCGGTCTCGGGGTTGATGCCGCCGTCCACCTGCAGGCGGCAGGCGGGGTTATACTGGCGGATCAGGGAGCGGACCTGGCTGATGGTGTCCAGCTGGTCGGCCATGAAGGACTGGCCCCCGAAGCCGGGTTCCACCGTCATGACCAGCACCATGTCCAAGTTTTCCAGGTAGGGCAGGATGGCCTTGGGAGAGGTGATGGGGCGCAGGGCCACCGCCTTCTTCACCCCGCAGTCCTCCATGACCCGCAGGGCCTGGGCAATGCCGGCGGGGCCGTCGGCCTCCAGATGGACCGAGAGGAGATCGGCGCCTGCCTTGGCAAAGTCCTCAATGTAACGCACCGGCTTATCGATCATCAGGTGCACATCCAGGAACATGTCGGTGCATTTGCGAATGGATTTGACCACCGGGATACCGATGGTCAGATTGGGCACAAAGTGGCCGTCCATGACGTCCACGTGGAGCCAGTCGGCGGTGGAGACCCGCTTGATGTCCCGCTCCAGGTTTACAAAGTCCGCGGAGAGAATAGAAGGGGCAATTTTAATCATACTTTCATCCTCCGTTCATACCATGGAAAAGCTGTGGGGTATATACTCGTGGGAGGGCGGGCGCACCGCCCGTTCCCATTGCGCATAGGATAGTGCACGCGGCAGGGACGGCACGGCCGTCTGCACACAGAGACCGGCCGGAAGCTCTCCCCGGCCCCACGGGCCCGGAGCCGGCAGGGAGCACTGTGTGCGCCGCTGGGTATAGTTGGCCGCCGGTGGGCTTCGCCGGCGGCCAACAAAGAGCGTTTACAGGACGGTATTGACCACACGGGCGTCGTAGCCCGCGGCCTTGAAGGCGTCCAGGATGGCATTTTTGTGCGCGTGGCCGAAGGCCTCGGTGGTGACCCGGAGCTCCACGCCCGCCTGACGATTGATGTTGACGAACTGGTTGTGCTCCAGCTTGATGATGTTGCCGTTCTCCTGGGCCACGATGTTGGCCACCCGCACCAGCTCGCCGGGGCGGTCGGGCAGCTGCACCGAGAAGGTAAAGACCCGGCCGCGGTTGATGAGGCCGTGCTGGACCAGGGAGGAGATGGTGATCACGTCCATGTTGCCGCCGGAGAGGACAGGCACCACGTTTTTCCCCTTGCAGTTGAGGTGATGGAGGGCGGCGATGGTGAGCAGGCCGGCGTTTTCCACCACCATCTTGTGGCGCTCCATCATATCCAGGAAGGCATCCACCAGCTCACTGTCGTGGATGGTGATGATGTCGTCCAGATTCTTCTGGATGTAGGGGAAGATCTGGTCGCCGGGAGTCTTGACGGCCACGCCGTCGGCAATGGTGTCGATGGCGGGGAGGGTGACGATGTGACCGGCCTCCAGGCTGGCCTTCATGCTGGCGGCACCCACAGGCTCCACGCCGATGACGGTGACATTGGGATTGAGGAGCTTGGCCAGGGTGGACACGCCGGTGGCCAGTCCGCCGCCGCCGATGGGTACCAGGATGATGTCCACATCGGGCAGGTCCTGGAAGATCTCATAGGAGATGGTGCCCTGGCCGGTGGCGATGGCGGGGTCGTTGAAGGGGTGTACATAGGTGAGGCCCCGCTCCTCCGCCAGCTGGGCGCACAGGGCGGCGGCATCGTCAAAGGTCTCGCCGTGCAGGATGACCTCCGCGCCGTAGTCCTTGGTGTTGTTGACCTTGACCAGCGGCGTGGTGGTGGGCATGACGATGGTGGCCTTGACGCCGGAGGCTTGGGCGGCATAGGCCACGCCCTGGGCGTGGTTGCCCGCGGAAGCGGTGATGAGCCCCCGGGACTTCTCCTCTTCCGAGAGGGTGCTGATCTTATAGTATGCGCCGCGGATCTTATAGGCGCCGGTGACCTGCATGTTTTCCGGCTTGATATAGACCTGGTTGCCCGTGCTCTTGGAGAGGGCGGGGCTGTAAATCAGGTTGGTGTTCAGGATGACGCCGGACAACACATTGCGGGCGGCCTTGAACTCGTTGAGCGTAAGCATGAGAGACGTCCCCTTTCATTGACACACAGCGGATGGGAGCCGCCTCACACAGGGAGCCACCGTGACCGTTGCGCATATCTCCGGACCCCGAAGGCCCTGGAGCCCCAAAGTAGAAGTACCGCCGCTGGGGCGGATGCACTGCATATATCATAATAATTTTTCACGCTAAAGTCAACGAGAGAAAGTACCTTTGCCGCTGGAAGCGGATGTTTCTTGACACCCCATCTGCGGAAAGGTACAATAGAGCCAGCTCAAATAAGCCCCTGTTTTGGAGGATATGCAAATGGCGAAAGAAAGACGACCTTCTGTGGTCCCCATCTATGCTGTGGGAGTCACCTGGCTGATCTGGTCCCTGGTACTGCCGCTCTATCTGCCTCTGCACTGGTTTGGTGCGGCGGCGGCCTCCCTGGCGGTCTATGTGCTGGGGCGCAGCCTGATCTGGAAGGACCGGGTCCTGATCGTGCCCGACGGGCCGGAGCCGAAGGAGCCGGAGGCGCCGGCGCAGGAAGAGACGGGCGGAGATCCGGAGATCGCGGCGCTCAAGAAGGAGCGGGAGCGGGCGCTGAGCGAGATGCGCCGCCTCAACGACAACATTGAGGATGCCGTCATCTCGGCCCAGATCGACCGTCTGGAAGAGGTCACGGGAAAAATTCTGGACTATGTGGCGCAGCACCCGGACAAACGCCCCCAGATCCGAAAATTCCTCAACTACTATCTGCCCACCACGCTTAAGCTCCTCAACGCCTATGACCGGATGGGAAGCGCCGGGGTGTCGGGCGCCAATATTAACGGGACCATGGGAAAGATCGAGTCCATGATGGACACCATTGTATCCGCCTTTGACCGGCAGCTGGACGCCCTCTTTGGGGATGAGGCCCTGGACATCGCCACCGATATCACCGTGCTGGAGCAGATGCTGGCGGGTGAGGGCCTGAGCGGGTCGGAGTTTGAAACCAAATCGGAATAAAGAAAGAGAATATTACGAATTGAAATAGGAAAGGACGAATCACTATGTCGGATAAATTGGATACTATGCCGGAACTGACCCTGACGCCCACCCTGGACACCGCGGCGGCCGCAGCGCCCCAGGCGCCTGAACTGATCCTGACGCCTCAGGCAGAGGAGCAGAGCGCGGCCATGACCCAGGCAGAGCGGGACGCACACGCCGTCAAGCTGGATGAGAGCCGTCTCACCGAGGCCGAGCGGAAGATGGTGGCCGAGTTTGCGCAGAAGATCGACATCACCGACGCCAATATGGTCCTCCAGTACGGCGCGGCGGCGCAGAAGAACATTGCGGGCTTCTCGGAAAATGCCCTCAACTCGGTGCGGACCAAGGACCTGGGCGAGGTGGGCCAGGCCCTCTCCTCCCTGGTGGTGGAGCTCAAGCATGTGGGCACCCCGGAGGAGAAGAAGGGGGGCATCTTTGGCTTCTTCCAGAAAAAGAAGGATGAACTGGAGGAGATGAAGATTGCCTACTCCAAGGCGGAGACCAATGTGGACAAGATTGTCTCCATTCTGGAGCAGCACCAGGTCACCCTGATGAAGGATGTGGCCATGCTGGACCAGATGTATGAGCTCAATATGAAATACTATAAGGAGCTCACCATGTATATCCTGGCCGGGAAAAAGCGCCTCCAGCAGGTCCGGGCGGAGGACCTGGAGGCCCTTAAGCGCAAGGCCGGGGAGACCGGCGCCCAGGAGGACGCCCAGGCCTACAACGATCTGGCCAATATGTGCAGCCGCTTTGAGAAGAAGCTTCACGACCTGGAGCTGACCCGTATGATCTCGGTGCAGATGGGGCCCCAGACCCGGCTGATCCAGAACAACGACGCCCTGATGCTGGAGAAGATCCAGTCCTCTCTGGTCAATACCATCCCCCTGTGGAAGAGTCAGATGGTCCTGGCCTTGGGGCTGGAGCACTCCCGCCAGGCCACCGCGGCCCAGAGCGCGGTCACCAATATGACCAATGAACTCCTGCGGCAGAACGCGGACATGCTCAAGATGGGCACCATCGAGACCGCGCGGGAGGCCGAGCGGAGCGTAGTGGATATCCAGACCCTCCAGCACACGAACCAGCAGCTGATCTCCACCCTCGATGAGGTGATGAAGATCCAGCAGGACGGCGCCCAGAAGCGCCGGGAGGCTGAAGTGGAACTGGGACGGATCGAGGGCGAGCTCAAGCAGAAACT
This sequence comes from Clostridiales bacterium, assembly GCA_018374635.1. Classification (GTDB taxonomy): domain Bacteria; phylum Bacillota; class Clostridia; order Oscillospirales; family Oscillospiraceae; genus Pseudoflavonifractor_A. The sequence continues at coordinate 1,183 of JAHAEW010000095.1, read as the reverse complement.
GCTGGAGCTGCGGGGTTAAGCCTTGGGCGCCCTGAAAAAGCGCGGCACAGCGCTGCTGCTGGCTGCGTTGATGATCCTGGCCGCCATTGGGATCGGACAGCTGCGCAAGGAACGGTATCTGCTGCCCCAAGATACCGGCGTGCCGCTGGACAGCTCCCTGGACACGGGCGCGGTGGGCCGCTTCCTGGATGACCAGGCGGGGCTTCTCTCCGAGGGAGCGGAGCAGACGGTGCGGCTCTATAACGCCAACTGGGATGCACGCTACCACAGTGTGGTGGCGCTGGTCACGGTGGACCATACGGCCTCCGGCTCTCTGGAGGAGGCGGCGCAGGCGGCCGGGCTGGATATGGGCCTGGGCGAGGGAGACGCGATCCTTTACATCGACGCGTCCCAGGGGAGCTATTATCTCTTTCCTGGGACGGATTTCTCCACCCTGCTCACCACGCAGGCGGAGGAGGATCTGGACCGCCGGGTCCTCTCGGGCAGTGCCTGGGAGGATGGGGTCCTCAGCTTCTACCAGGGGATGGACCAGCTCTACCAGGATGCCTTTGGCACGGGGGATATGGGTACGGCGGGCTATGCGGAGGTACCCAGAATATCGGTGGACTGGGTATCCATGGCTGTGATCGCGGTGGTATTGCTCTTCCTTTTGGCCAGTGTGGCCGATGAGTACCAGTACAATGAGTACCGCCGCCGCTATTACGGCATGCCCAATCCCCCGGTGATTTTCCGGCCCATTCTCTTCTGGCACGGACCCCGGTACAGCTGGTACCGGCGCCGGTGGAATGCCCCGCCTCCACCCCCGCCGGGCGGACGCGGTCCGGGCAGATTTGGAGGTATGGGCAACCACGGGCCCAGAGGAGGCGGAACCTTTGGCGGACGGCCCTCGGGTGGCAGCCGTGGCGGCTTCGGCGGCTCACGGAGCGGACGGGGCGGCAGCTTCGGCGGAGGCGGCAGTTTCGGCGGTTTCGGCGGCAGCCGAGGCGGCGGCTTTGGAGGTTCCAGAGGCGGCGGTGGCTTTGGCGGCGGACGCCGCTGAGCCCTGCGCGGTAGGAACAGGAAACGGGAGTGCTCCGGCACTCCCGTTTCAGCGTGTCGAAAAACTTCGACACGCTTCTCAAAAATGCAAGCATTTTTTCGAGGGGATGCAGGCCGCTGCGCGCACTCGCTTTCGCTCGCACAC
>JAHAEW010000236.1 GCA_018374635.1 Clostridiales bacterium | reverse complement strand
CACCCCCTTCGCCCTGGCCTGCGGCAAAGTGCCCGTGCTCAAGGAGCTGGCCGCCGCCGTGGCCTTCTCTCCCAGCCTCAAGGCCGCTGTGGAAAACGACTATGTGCAGTATATCGGTCAGAGCGCCACGGACAACGGCATCACCGTCCATCTGGAGTACCTGATGGCCGACCAGGGCGGGCTGATGCTCTTCCTGTCCGTCTCCGGGCCGGAGGAGGCCACGTTCTTTATGCCCCGGGCAACGTTCACCACCCCCGACGGAGAAAGGCTGGAGGGCTGCTCCGTCCTGATGGACAGCGTGGCCCCCGGGGAGCTGTCCAACGCCATCACCGTGGCCTTTAACGGGGAGGAGGAGTCCCAGCTTCCGGAGTCCCTACGCCTGACCTGCGAGGTGCAGGCCCACATACCCGATGTCACCGATGCCGGGGAATGGACGGCGGACGCCGTGGTCACCTTCGACCTCCCCCTGGATCAGCGGTTCCGGGGCCAAGGCCGCACGGTGGAGGTGAACCGCTGGCTGGAGCTGGACGGCAACAACATCCGGATTGTGGATCTGGAGCTCTACCCCACCCACGCCCGGCTAAATCTGGAGCAGGACCCAGACAACGCAGAGGAGCTCCAGAGTCTGGACTTCTATCTGGAGGACAAGAAGGGCAACCGCTATGAGAAGGGCTCCGCCAGCGGCCTGACCGCCATGGGGGACTCCTACCTGTTCGAGAGCCCTTATTTCAGCGATCCGGACTCCCTCACCCTGCACATCACCAAGGCAGAGTGGCTGGAGAAGAGTCAGAAGTTTATCACTGTCAGCCTGAAAACAGGGGAGGCCCTGGAACCCATGCCGGGGGGCATGGAGATCAGCGCTATCCGCCTGGACGATACCACAGCCCAGGTGGCTTTCCTGGCCCCCATGCCTCCCGCCAGCAGCGAGACGAACCTGAACTTCTACCAGTTGGGCACCGGCTTCTATCGCACCCCTGACGGCACGGTAAAGAATACCGGCGGCCACAGCACCTATGCCAGTGACATTCTCTGGCGGAACACCCCCTATGAAACGCCCATTCCCGAGGGGTATTTCGTTGAAGAGTACACCATTGAGCACTGCTACTGGGACGTCATCTCCATGGAACTCTTTGCCTCCCGCCGCACCACCTTTGAAGTCCCCGTCGTCCTCACCCTGCAATAAGGCCCTTACGTTATCGGGCACCGGCCAGCAGCCGGTGCCCGATCGTCTTATTTCAGCAAGTCCTCCAGAAGCTCCACCGCTTCGTATACCATCCGGTCGCAGTGGCACTTGCGCTCCTCCCCCCGCTCCTTGGCCAGCCGGAGCAGATTGGCGCAGTCC
>JAHAEW010000235.1 GCA_018374635.1 Clostridiales bacterium | reverse complement strand
AACGCGGAAGGGGAGGTTCAGGCCGGGGAAAAGCGTACCGTTATTCAGCGCATCCTGCTGGGAGTAGCGCTTGGGATTGGTCTGCTGGAAGGGGACATACGGGACCGCCAGCGGGGCGCACTCAGGCATGGTACCGCAGGCGTCTCCGCAGGTATTCGGCATATTGTTGTCGGGATACAAACGCAGTTCCTCCTTATATAGATTGAAGAGGGAAGGGGGGAGGCGGCTCCCACCAGCCCTCTTCGTCACATTCTATGCAGGGAGAGAAAAAGGGAACCCGCCCACATCGGCCCGAACGTGGGCGATGGAGCGGGTTTTGAAATCAGGCGGCGGCCGACAGCCGGTTTTTCCGCCTTGCGCTGTATCTTATTTTAATTTTACCTTTGCCACCAGACGCCGCACCGGCCCAGGCTGTCCCAGCGCCACACGGGGGGCGTGGAGATCCTGGGGCCAGACGATGTAGAAGGTACCCGGCCGGATGGTGAGCGTGTCCCACTCGGCCGTATAAAACTGGATGTCGCCCTTCGGATCGTACTCGCTCAGTGCGTGGAGCTCTGCGTCGGGCAGGGCGTAGCCCGCCCCCTCCATGCCGGAGAGCAGGTATTGAATGTCCGCATAGTTCTGGTGGCACTCCAGCTTGCACGCCTCAGGCGGCAGCGTGTCCACCTCAAAGAGCGTTGCAAACACATTGTCCCCGTCGATGTCCACCCGCTGGCCGGGCGTCAATGCGCCAGCGTCCGCCGACGCCAGCCACTCCAATGCCGTCCGGAACCGTTCCCCCAGACCATAGTAGAGGGACGCATGCTCGATTTTGTCAACGACCATAGAAAGCACCTCCATTGTTTCCTGCCTTTATCCTATCGCGTCTGCACGCAAAAGGCAACAAAAATTTATGAGGTGTGTTATAATAAAAAATACCCTCTCATACCGTGTGTGAGAGGGGGCGTTTGATATGCAGAAAATCGGAAGCTGGGTCCTGCTGGCCGCGTTGGCCGTCGGTACGGTCTATTTTTTCTGGTTCTGGCCGGGCCGGGCTGCTTTGGCGGCCTTTTCTCCCGTCCGCAGCGGCGGGCAGACCCTGGTTCTGGATGCAGGTCACGGCGGGGAGGATGGAGGCGCGGTCTCGCTCTCCGGTGTGCCGGAGAGCGGAATCAATCTGGCCATTGTGCAGAAGCTGGATCAGCTTCTGGGATTGTACGGCGAGGCGCCGCTTCTGCTGCGCAGTGAGGATATCTCCCTCCATGATGACAGCGCGCAAACCCTCCGGGAGAAAAAAGTCTCCGACCTCCACAACCGTGTGGCCCGGATCGAGGAGACGGAGCATGCTGTCCTGCTCAGCGTACACCAGAAT
>JAHAEW010000234.1 GCA_018374635.1 Clostridiales bacterium | reverse complement strand
GGGCACCTGATTGGCCTGGGCCAGCATGGCCTGGGCGGACTGGATCAGGATGTTGTTCTTGGTGTAGGCCATCATCTCGTCGGCCACGTCGGTGTCGCGAATGGTGGACTCAGCGTCCTGGATGTTCTCGGTCATGACAGACAGGTTGTTGATGGTGTGGTCCAGACGGTTCTGGGTGGCGCCCAGGGTGCCGCGAATGGAGGACACAGTGTTGATGGCCGTCTTGATTTTGTCCACGGCCGCCTTGGCCCCGGCCTGGGTGCCGATGTCGATGTCAGCGATGCCCAGAGCGCTGGTGTGGGTATCCTTGATGGAGACCTTGAGCTGGTTGAAGGCTTCGCCGGTGTCACCAATCTGGAGCGTCAGAGCGGTGCCGCCCTTCTGAACGGTGTTGGCATCCCACTGACCGGATACAGCATCGCGGATGGTAATTCCGTTCTTGGCGGCGGCGGCCTGCAGAGAGGCAAAATCCTTGAAGGTAGCGCCGTCAGAGCCGTCTGCATCTTTGTCATAGGTATACTTCATGCCGTCGATCATGACGAAGTCGCCGCTTTGAGCGGCAGCGGCAGCAGTTTTCAGATCAACCGTAGAGTCTGCACCCTGGGTAGTATTTGCCAAGGCAACCTTGCCGGCCTCAGCCTCAGTGAGGGCCGTGCCGTCAGCCTTCTTACCGGAAAGGACAATGCCGGTGATCTTGGGCTGGCCGCCCTGCTCCTTAGCGACATCCGCAGCCTTGCCCCCCACGAGATTCTTGATATCAATTTTGCCATTAGTTTGAGTGGTTTTGATCTCAAACATCTGGGAGAGGGTATCATTGCCCGCAAGAGCGGCAGCGAGTTTGTCGCTGGTAAAGGTGCTGGGATTAGCAACAGTGCCTAGGTCGATGTTCAGGGCGTGGCCCTTGCCGTCTGCGTCAGTGTAAATCACAGTGACAGTCATATCCGCAGCGCTGGTATAGCCAGTACCCTTTGTAAAGGTGCCCTGGTCCACGTTCTGCTTTGCAGCAGTGGGGCTGATGTTCTTTCCGCCCAGAACACCAGTGATAGTGCTGGCGTCAAAGGTCTTGAGGGCGGCGGCGGCGTCCATGGAGCCGTCCAGCAGCTTGATGCCGTTGAAGTTGGCGGAGTCGGCGATGCGGTTGATCTCGCTCTTGAGCTGCTCAACCTCCTTCTGCAGGTTGGCGCGGTCGGTCTCCACGTCGTAGGTGCCGTTGGCGGACTGGTCGGCCAGCTCCACCATACGGTTGAGCATGTCGTGGACCTCGGTCAGGGCGCCCTCGGCGGTCTGCACCAGGGAGATGCCGTCCTTGGCGTTCTTCTGAGCGGTCTCCAGGCCGGTGATCTGGGCGCGCATCTTCTCGGAG
>JAHAEW010000233.1 GCA_018374635.1 Clostridiales bacterium | reverse complement strand
CAGATTGAGGGTCAGCTCCGCTCTCTCGGGGATTACGATATCCTCCGCCGTATTCTGGAGCAGAGTAACCGTCTCGCCCTTCCCGGCGTTGTCGACCGCATTCTGGAGGCTGGCGTAGTACCTACCGCCCACCTCGGCCACACCATTTGTTTCATCCAGTTCGTTTACGGTAAACGTACCGTCTGGGCCTTCGGTTATCGCGGCATTCTCCGCCACATACTTGCTCACATCACTGGAGAACGTGCCGCCATAAATGATGGGGTTACCAGTCTTTTCCGCACCTTTCAGGGCCGGCACTCCTTCCGGGGCCTTAAAGACGCCGCCGTTGATGACCGCGGTGGCCTTTTCATTGATGCCCCCGTCCCCGCCAGTGTTGTCGTTTCCAATCAGAGCCGCGGTATACGTTCCCTCTGTCTCAAAGGTACCGCCATTGATTACGGCTTTTACCACGCCGACCTCACCCGCCACATAGAGGGCGTAGAACGTGGCCGTGTGCTTGGAATCGTTGACACACTTGACCGACTTAAACGTACCGCCGTTGATTTCGAAGTACCCCACAGAAGCGGATACCGCGCCCTGTACCCCTGTAAAGGTTCCCCCGTTGATGGTCATTTGGGAATCGGCAGCTCCATTCTGGATCGTATATCCCCAAACATTACCGTTGCACTGGCTGCACGTAGTCCCCGTGAAGGTTCCGTCTTCAATCGTTACGGTACCCTCGTTATAAACCGCGCATGTAGCCTTCTCAAAGGTTCCGTCTTCAATGGTCAGTACCGCGGACGCCCCTGTGTTCCGGATTGCCGCGCCGCCGGCATAGGTCGCTCCGCGATAGGTTCCATTTTCGATCGTAAGTATATTTTGGTTGTTGATTGCGCCCACTCCGGTTTCAGACGCAGATGAATCAATGACGCCGTCGCCTGTCACCGTAAGAGTACCCTTGTTCACAATCGGCCTGCCCGTAAAGTTCGACGCCACGGTGATGCTGTGGCAGTCCATGTCCAGCACGATGTTTTTCTTCTCTGGAATGGTGATGATCTGATCCGTGGTCATCCCGGTGATATCGCCCGTCAGGACGACCGTGGTCTCCTCCCCATCTGGAGCGGCTTCGATCGCCTGCATCAGCGCGTCATAGGCGCCTTTTTCCTCCATCGGCGCAGGAGCCGCTTCCTCCAGCGTGTCCGCTGCCGGAGTCTCTTCCGCAAAGGCAGTCACAGGAAGAAGACTCAGCAACATACACACAGACAGTAGCGCCGCCAATCCTTTTTTTGCCCGTTTCATGTTGTTCCTCCTTTTACAAAATTGCGCCCCGGCTCCACTGCTGTCAGTTGTTATTGTCTTTTGCTAGCAAAAGACAGAAGTGTGCCGGCACACTTGGCATCCTTACTGTATCACATT
>JAHAEW010000094.1 GCA_018374635.1 Clostridiales bacterium | reverse complement strand
AGGCGGTCAACTACCTGGCCTTGGTTCAGTTCGCCTGTGCTATTATTGTTTGGCGTAACTTGATCCCTGTTTATCGGTAATTTGGGGATAAGCTCTTAAGGCCGTCTGGCGAGGCTTCTATTCGGATTACGACTGCTTATCCGCGGCAAGCACGCTGAGCAGCGCGATGTTGTCGTAGAGCGTGTCGTCGGTGGAACTCCGGGAGCAGTCCAGAATGGGGAGCCGGAAGCCCTGATACAGCGGACCGTACTGCTTAACACTTTTGTTGAAGCGCAGAACCAGCTTGGAGCCGATGTTGCAGGCCGCGGCGTCCGGGAAGATGAGCACATTGGCCCGGCCGGCCACCTCACTGGGGCGCTTCACCTTTTTCGAGCCCACCCGCTCGTCGATGGCGGCGTCCGTCTGAAACTCGCCGTCGATCTTCAAATCGGGACGCTGCTGCTGAGCCAACGCTAGGGCGGCCCGAATCTTTTTGACCGGCTCACTGGAGCCGCCGCTGCCGTCGGTGGAGTAGGAGAGAAAGGCGCAGCGGGGCTCCTCTCCGGTGACGGCCCGGAAGGTCGCGCAGGAGGTGATGGCGATGCTGGCGTGCTGTTCCACCGTGGGAGAGATGCAGACCGCGCCGTCGGACATACCGAAGCAGGTACCCTGCTGGCCGCCGAAGTCCTCCGCCTCCACGATCAGCATGCCGGACGCGGTGGGGACTCCGGGCTTCAGGCCGATGGTGCTGTTGGCCGCCATGATGAACTCATAGGTGGTGGCGTTCACCCCGGCCAGCGTGCCGTCCGCGTCGCCCACGGCCTCGATCACCAGAGCCAGGTACAGGGGGCTGGTGATCCGTTTGGCAATGAAGCTCTTGGGCATCACTTTCTCCGGCAGGGCGGCATAGCGATCCAGAAGGGCGCTGACAAAGGTCTCGTCCCCCGGGTCAGCAATGGGGATGCCGGCGATGTCCAGGCCCAGCTCGTCCGCCCGCGCCTGTACCTCGGCGGCGGGGCCCACCAGGAGGATATTGGCGATCCCGTCGTGATGGGCCTTTACAGCGGCCTTCATCATGTAGTCGTTGTCGTACTCAGGAATGGCGATGGTTTTTACATCGGCCTTCGCCTTTTCATAAATCGAATCAATAAAGCTCATGCTCAAAGCCTCTCTTTCACCTTGGCGACGAACTCGCCGATGGTATTCAGCAGGCTGGCCTCCTGGATCTCGATGGTGACCTGGAGCCTCTCCTCGATCTCAGAGATCATCACGATCATCTTCATGGACTCGTTGGAGAGGTCCTCACGGATGTCCGTGTCCAGAGAGATAGTCTCCTTGTCCACGCCGTAGGCCTCGGCCGCGCATTCGATAACGGTCTGGCCCACCGGGTCGTCCACGGGGGCGGCGGCGCGTTTCGCGGCGCTTTCCTTGGCCTGGGGTGCGTTCGGCGTCCCCGCGGGCTGAGGATCGACAGTGATGCCCTTCCGCTCCTTTACCGTGGCGACGAACTCGCCGACGGTGTTGAGCAGGCTGGCCTCCTGGATCTCGATGGTGACCTGAAGCCGCTCCTCAATCTCGGAGATCATCACGATCATCTTCATGGACTCGTTGGAGAGGTCCTCGCGGATGTCGGTGTCCAGGGTGATGGCCGCTTTGTCTACGCCGTAGGCCTCCGCCGCGCAGCTGATGACGGTCTGGGCGATCTCATCGTCCGCGCCGGCGGGTCCAGCTGGGACTGGGACCGCCGCGGGGGCGGACTCCTCGGCCTTCTTCGCGGGCTTCAACTCGGGGATCTTCTTGAACTCGCTCTCCCCGTCGATCTCCCACACCACGACCTTGACATCCTCGTCCTGGATGATCAGCGGCTTGACCGCCACGGGCTTTTCGCTGATCGCCTTGTCGAACTCCGCGTATTTGTCGTAATCCACATGCAGAAGGCTGGTGTTAAAGGGGTCGGCGCCGGGGATCTCCACTTCGACGGCGAAGTAGTCGCCGTGCTGATTGCGGAAATCAGGGTCGCCGAAAGCACCCTTGGTGGGCAGGGCCTGCTTGACCACGCCCCGCACATTGGTCAGATCCACCCACTCGGTGTCCAGACCGCCGCAGGCGTTGCAGCAGAGGAACGGGGGAAACTCGATGTGTCCGCACCGCAGGCATTTGCGGCCCAATATCGTGCCCTCTTCCAGTGCGTCATAAAAGGTCTTTACGATGGGCTTCAAATCATACTTTGTCATGACAGCGTTTCCTCCCATCTCACTTTTTCTCCAACATGATATTCAGCAGGTTCTGCGCGCCGCCGAAGCCGCGGAGCATGGTGCGCTTCACCTCGTGCTTCGCCTGGGTGGCCCCGGCGTCGCCGCGCATCTGGTGCACGGCCTCGTAGAGATCGTGCAGACCGGAGGCGCCCGCCGCGTGGCCGTAATGGCAGCGCCCGCCGTTGGAGTTCACCGGGCGGTCCCCGTCAAAGGCGATACGGCCATCCCGGACATACTGCCAGCCCTCTCCCTTGGGCAGATACTCGCAGATCTCGGCGGCCAGCATCTGGGACTGGTTATAGAAATCGTTGGTCAGGAATAGATCCATATCCGCGCCGGTCAGGCCGGTCAGCTCTTTCATCTGGCGGTAGGCGTTCGTGGTGGCCTGCATCTCCAGCCTCGGGTTGCTGTTCTCCAGACAGGAGTGGCCCACGCCCAGCACCTCGATGGGATGGTCTGTGTACTGGTAAGCCTTCTCCGTCGGGCAGACGATTACGGCGGCAGCGCCGTCGCATCGCTGCTCAAAGTGAGCACCCCGCATATACTTGCCGATCAGTGGGTTGAACTTGGAGTGGAGGTACTCATAAGCGGAGTCCATGCCCGCCTCGGCGGCCAGCTCGTCATAGGTCTTGCTGGTGATGGCGGACAGGGGATTCAGCGCGGCGGCCCGGCGGCTGTGAATGGACAGCGCCGTCATAAAGGCGTCCACGTCCTCGGGGCTGATATTGTTCTCTTTGACGTAATAGTCCAGCCAGGACTCGGAGTTGAAGGGAAGGGCGCCGCGGGTGAACAGGGTATAATCCCGGGGCAGGGTGGAGCACAGCGTCTCATGGAAGATGGCGTCGGTGCCGAAGCGGCGCTTGGTGAGCACGCGGGTGGGATAGGCGATGGAGTAGGGCATCTCGATGCAACCGCTCAGCACCATGTCATACTGCCCGGAGGCCACTAACTGCACCGCGGTCTCCAGAGCCACATAGCCCGTGGCGCAGGCTTCGCTGTGGTGGTAGGAACCCTTGGCCTTCATGCCGATCCAGTTGGCGACGTGCATATTGGGGGTGGCGTAGTTGCTGGTCCAGCCGGGGCCGGCCTGACCGTGGATGTAGAACTCCACGTCGCTGCCGTCGATCCCGGCGTCCTTCATGGCGTCCCGGGCGGCGTAGCCAAAGAGTTCCGGTTCACACAGGCCGTCTACGGCGGGGTCGTCCAGGACGCGCACAAATGGAGTGGCGCCCACGCCGATGATGGATACGCTTCTGGAATAGGGCTTCAGTTTCGGGACGTTATCGTTGAAACTCATTTCGTTTCTAGCCTCCTGTCTGATAGAATTGATTGGTTGGAAGTTAATGGATCCATGCGGCAAGTCGGATCGCCGCATGGTTCCATTGAGTTTTCCGGCCTTGCCTGATTTACCGCATGATGTAGCTGGTGTGCAGCAGCTTGTGGGCCTTCTCGCTGCCGGGCTTTCCAAGGTAGTCCGCGTAGATCTTGTTCAGCTCCGGGTTCTCATGGGACTTGCGCAGGACGCTCTGGTCGTCGTTGAGATAGAGCGCGGCTGCCCGCACTGCGGGGACATCCTGCAGTGCCCGTACCACCGCCGGTTGGTGAGGCTGTCCGCCGCCGTTGACGCAGCCGCCGGGGCAGGCCATGATCTCCACGAACTGATAGTCCGCCTCACCGGTCTTGATACGGGTCAGCAGGGCGTTGGCGTTGGCCAGACCGGAGACCACAGCCACCTTGACCTGGGTGCCGTTGAGGTCGTAAGAGGCTTCCTTGATGCCGTTCATGCCGCGCACGTCGGTGAACTCCAGGTTCTCCAGAGGCTTCCCGGTGAGCTTTTCCACAGCGGTGCGCAGGGCGGCCTCCATCACGCCGCCGCTGGCGCCGAAGATCACACCCGCGCCGGTTCCCTCACCCAGAGGTTCATCAAATCGCTCCGAGGGGGAGATGGCCTCCAACTGGATCTCGGCGTCCTTGAGCATGGCGCCCAGCTCGTTGGTGGTGATCACATAGTCCACGTCCGGCACATCCGCGCCGCACTCGTCGGGGCGGGTGATCTCAAACTTTTTCGCCGTGCAGGGCATGACGCTGACGGTGACGATCTTCTCCTTGGGGATACCCATCTTTTCCGCGTACCAGGACTTGATGAGCGCGCCGAACATGGTGTGGGGAGACTTGCAGGAGGACAGGTTGTCCAGCATATCCGGGTAGAAGTGCTCCGCGTACTTGATCCAGCCGGGGCAACAGGAGGTCAGCATAGGCAGCACACCGCCGTTCTCAATCCGCTCGATCAGCTCGTTGGCCTCCTCGATGATGGTCAGATCGGCGCCCACCTTGGTATCGAACACCTTATCGAAGCCCAGCTTCCGTAGCGCACCGGCGATACGGCCCTCGGTGTCCACACCTAGGGGGAACTCGAAGGTCTCACCCAGAGCGGCCCGGACAGCGGGCGCCACCTGGACAACCACGAACTTTTCAGGATCGGCGATGGCCTCCTTCACCTGCTCCCACTGGGGCTTCTCAGTGAGGGCGCCCACTGGGCACACGGCCACACACTGGCCGCAGTTGACACAGCTGGCGGCGGCCAGGCCCTTGGGGGAGGCGGGGGCGATGGTCTTGTCCAGCCCCTCGCCGGTGGCGCAGATGGCGGACACCGCCTGAACCTTGGCGCAGACGTTGATACACCGTCCGCAGCGGATGCACTTGTTGTTGTCCCGCACCAGCACCACCGAGGAGTTGTCAGGCAGCTCGATCTTCTCCATGGGCAGGTCCGCCTCATCGGTGAAGCCGTACTCGTGAAGCAGTTCCTGGAGCTCACAGCTGGTGGAGCGGGCGCAGTAGATGCAGCTCTTGTTGTGAATGGCCAAGATCTTCGCCAGGGCCTCTCTGCGGGCCGCCATCACCGCGTCGCTGCGGGTCTGGATCTCCATGCCCTCGCAGACGCGGGTGGTGGAGGCGTTTACCAGCTTGCCATCCGCCTCTACGACGCAGACGCCGGAGTCATCCACATCCTTGACGCCCTTCAGATAGTAGAGCGTGGGAATGGGCTGCCGCAGATACTCCCGTTGGAACTTCAGCGTCTCAAGGGACGCGTCCAGGATGGTGATCCCTTGCTTCATAGCGTAGTCATAGCCATTGATCTTGATGTTGACCGTTTTCATACTCGCACCCCCTTCTTTAGACGTAATATTCTTCTACATGGCCTGCCGGGATCTTGTAGCCCTCGGGACGGATGGGGTATCTCCACATGGGAATATCCTCGGTAAACAGCTCCATCTCGCCGTCCTTGCCCTGGCGGATGTTGATCCATCTCAGCCAGTTCTCATTATCGGTCTCAGGGTAGTCGGTCCGATAGTGGGGATACATGATGCCACGGCTCTCCTTGCGCATATCGGCAGAGCGGAAGATCATCTCCAGGCACAGGATGGTATCCGCCGCCTCCAGGCACTTGGCCAGGGTGTGGGGATCGTCGGCGGTGAGCTGGGGAACGATCTTTTTCATCTCCTCGATGTCCTGATAGACCTTATGGATCTCGGTCTCGCTTTTCAGGACGCACTTATTGACGTCGAAGATATAACGCTCGATCCTATCATAGATCTCCTTTGGACTCTTTCCGCTGGGCCGGTTCAGCGGGGCGTAGATCTTCTCCTTATACGCCGCGATCTGCTCCAGATCCAGAGCGTCCCAGTCCGCCGCCGCGGCATAGGGTGCGATGCTGTCGCCGGCCATCATGCCGGTGGTGGAGGCGTTGCCCAGGCCGTCGCCGCGGGTCCAGCCGAAATAGGCGTTACCCTGGGTGGAGACCTTGCCGGGGGCCCAGAGCCCCTCCACGTCCGTCCTGATATCGGTGTCCACCTTGACGGGTTCCACCTGGATTACGGTCTTGATGGTGGCCTCCGGCTTGGTGCCCACTTCGCCGATGTTCTTGGCCGTCTTTGAGAACACCAGATGCTCCCAGGCCATCTTGTCCCGCATCATACGCTGGGTGGACTCGTCCATGTCGGTGCCGCCGATCATCATGCGAACCTCGTCGGGCTGCTCCAGATCCACCCACAGGGGCCCGTTGCCCGCCGCGACCTCTTTTACCATGGCGTTGACCAGAGCGGGAGTTACCTCCCACTCCAGGTGGCCGATGTACTTCTGAGTCAGGTTCTCCCCGTTCTTGTTGCAAATCATGTTGAAGCCGCCGTAGATGGGTGTGTTAGTTTTTTTGAACACCACGTCCACCTGGGTGGAGAACTCCACGTTCCGCATGACTGCGCCGACCCGGTACATGGCGCCCACGCCGGTGCCGTAGCCCATGAACTCCAGGCCGATTTTTTTGAAGTGGCAGCCCTGGGTGGCCATGGCCACCGCCTTGGCGTGGAAAATCTTACACTCGCCCTTGTCCATGCCGAAGCCGATGGCACCGATGACTTTGCCGGTCTTGCTGGTCAGCAGCTCAAAGACGTTGACCCGGCTCATGAGGCGGATGCCCAGCTTCAGGGCGAAGGCCCGGAGCTGCGCGTTGACGTTGATGGAGACGCCCGCCATGTCCAGCGCGTCGGGGATGAAGGTCAGCGGGGTGGCGTTGCCGTCCTCATCGCAGGAGACCTGAACGCCGCAGTGCTTCATGTAATCGATGTTATCCCGGTGAACCTCCAGATACCGCTTGAGGAACTCCTGATCGTTCAGGAAGGGGGTGTGGGCGTGTACCAGATATCCAAGGGCGTTCATCACGCCGTCCGGGTGCTTGGAGGTGGAGCGGATGCCGTTGCCCGCCTTGGTGGATTGGCCGTTCCAGCCGATGATGCCCTTGTCGATCACCAGAATATCCAGCTCTGGGTTGTTCTCCTTTGCCCGGATAGCAGTGGTCAGGCCGGACATACTACCGCCGACGACCAGAATATCCGCAGTAAACAGTTCGCCGTAATCTTTTACCTCTGCCATTTTCATTTCGCCTCCCTCGCTCATTTCTTCAGCAGTTCCGCGCTGTACTCCAGCGGATCGATCTGTAGCGCGGAGATCACCTGGATGTCGATGACATTGTTCAGGCAATCCATCTCACATTGGTAGCACAGGACGCACTCGTCGGGATACTTGGGATACGCATGGTGGTGCTCCTCATTCCAGTGCCACACGTTTTCCTGGCACCTGCGGATGCATCTCCTGCACCCGCAGCAGCGGTCGGTGTCCACCACATACCGCACGCTCTGCTGTTGGCCTCTGTTTTCTACGATCATACTTCTCTGCCACTCCTTTCAAAAATGTCTTGATTGGTTCTGTCCCGCGGAGAATTTAAATGCTGCAGGCAATCCTGACCGTTGACCGGACTGCCACAGGAGGCATATTGGATGACGGCAAGAAAGGCGGTTGAACCGTTTGTCGTGCCGCGGACGTAAAGCCGCTGCCCCTGCGTGACGTGCTCCAGCTTCACAGCCTGTCCCACCGTCAGCTCGTTGAGATACTGAACCCAGATGGATTGGGGTTCATGCTGTCCCAGCCAGTCCTCGCCGCAGAGACTGTTTACCCATTCCAAATAACATGTGTTGTTCATGTGGCCGTTTTCGTCGATCTCATGGGACTGTACCTTCCGGGTGCGCTGGTGGGGCAATTCACCGGGGAAATCCACGCGCAGCTCCGGGACGGCAGCCTCCCCGGGGATCACCACCTCCGGCAGATGCAGCCTTTCCGCCGCCATCGTCAGCTTCCGGCTTCTCCGATCCATGGCCAGAAGCAGTACCGCCGCGCTGACAAGCGCTTCGCCATTCTCTGAAAAAAAGGCATACTTGCGCACATGCATGGCCAGCTTCTTCCGCCCCGGCCAGATGCGTACCATGAGCTTTTCCCCTGCGCGGGGCGGCCGCCGTATCAGGATCGAGGTCCAGCCAACCACCCATGTCACGTTTGTCCGTTCCACCGTCTCACGGCCCCAGCCGCACGCCTCCATCTGCTCCCGAAAAACGGCTTCCATTACCCCGGCCACTGCCTGGGGCGTCATCCGGCCCGATGGGTCCGTCTGGCAGGGGGCGACTGTGAGTTCGATCTCTAGAGCGCCCTCAGGGCAACGGGGCGCGAACGCGGGGAACTCCATCCGGTCCGGATCAGTCAAAGTCAAAGCTGTCCCACACCGGCTTGCCCGTGTACTCCTTCACTTTCTCTGCGCCGCTCAGCACTCGGGCCGCGCCGGCCGCCAGCGCCTCAGTCTCAAAGCTGCCGGGATAGACGTAGATGGGGGCGATCCAGCTCAGGTCCTTCTTGAGCTGTTCCACCAGAACCTTGTCGTTGGCCAAGCCACCGGTCATCAGGATGGCGTCCACCTTGCCCCGGAGCGCGCCCGCCATCATGGCCGCCCATTTGACCATGGTGTACTCCATGGCGTCCAGCGCCAGCTTGGCCCGTTTGTCCCCGGCGGGGATCATCTCACCCCGGATCTTGCGCACGTCGTCGGTGCCGCAAAGCTGCATCAGGCCGCCACGGCGGGAGGCGACCTCGTTGATCTCCTCCAGCGTCATGCCCCGCCGCATCAGAGTCATTACGTCGTCGATGCACAGATCGCCGCTTCGATTAGGACAGATGGGGCCTTGCCCGTCGCCAATGCGGGTGCTGTCCACGGCCCGGCCCTTCTCATGGGCCGCGATGCTGGTGCCGCCGCCCATGTGCATGATCACATAGTTGCAGTCCTCATAGCGTTTGCCCATCAACTCACTGTGGTGGATGGCCACCTGTTTCATGTTCAGGGGATGGGCGTGGGAGGGACGGTACAGGCCGCGGATGCCGGTCATGCGGGCCACGTCGCTCAGCTCGTCCGTGCTCATGGGATTGACGAAATAGGCGGGTACGTTCAGCTTACCGGCGATTTTGGCCGCCAGAACAATGCCCAGCGTGGCCGGGTGGTTGATGCCCTCCACGTCATGCAGGGCGTGCTCATAGGCCAGGTCGTTGATGAGATATGTACCGCCCGTACAGGAGTGGACGCCCACGCCCCGGCCGGACACAGCGTCAATGGATTCGAGCTCCACCTTGGCGCTCCGGAGCATGTCCCAGATCATCTGCTCCCGCCTGGGCACCTGATCCACGAAATTGGGGCAGTCCGCGAAGGCCTCCTTGGGGGTGTCCACATTCAGATCCAGCAGGATCTCGTCCCCTCGTACCAGCCCCAGCTTGGTCCCGGTAGAGCCCGGATTCACGGTCAGGATCGTATAGGCGTCTTTCATTTCGGTATTCCTCCTATTTTTCGTGAGAGTTTGATAACATTCCGGTTGCAAGCCGTGTTGCTTTTGTGTATTATAATTATAAAGTCGGCGGTAACGGAAAACCACATACATAGCTTTAGGAAAAAACGCGGCCGTTTCCTGCAAACTTGTATGATGAGGCCAACCAGACAATTGGTTATAATGATGTATAAAATGGAGTAGTAGTATCGTGGAGGAGTAACGATTTTATGTGCATTACGATCAATTCGCTCAAGGAATTTTTCGCCGCCCATGATACAGCCGAGGTGCTGGGCGCCCCGATGGGGGAGGACGGACTGACGCGCTGGGAGATCCTGCGGGATCAGTGTGCCCCGCCTCTGCCGGACACGGTGTATATCAGCGACAGCCTAGAGGCCGTCAAGCGGCTGACGCCCAGCGCAACTGGACACTTGGTGTTTTGCGCCGGAGCCGCCTTTGATAAAACGCGGCTGCTGAACGTCTGGCAGGGCTGTGTCCTGCTGATCCGCACGGATCAGCAGGAGCGGATCGTCCGGGCCATCCAGGAACAGTTTTATGTGGACAGTAGGAAAAGCGCCATGAGCGCTATGCTGTTGGGAGTGCTGACCAACGGTGCCGGTGTGCAGGCCCTTGTCGACGCGGCATATCCCTTTCTGAAAAACCCTCTCGTGATCTTCGATTCCTCCTATCGGATCGCGGGTGTAACCAGAAAGGCGCTCCAGGTGCAGGGGTCCCAGTTGTCGGATATGCTGCTGGAAAACGGCGGGTTCTCTAGCGGGGACTATACCTTCGCCAACCGCGGAGCACTCCACAGCAGGGTGAAAAAGAGCAACAGCCCCATTGTAGCGTTCCATGAACAAATGCAGATCAATCAGCTTTTGGTGTCCATCAGCGCGGAGAAGGACTACGGGCATATCGTCGTTAACGAGTTCGACCACACCTTTACTGAACTTGACAGCGAATTGCTGATGGTCCTGCGCAATTACGTCTATCTGCAAATGAAGCACGACGAGCTGCTGCACCAGAACGGGAAGCGCCCCTCCGAGCATTTTATCCTCGACCTGCTGGACGAGGCCATCGTGGTCAGCGGCGCCTATCAGGCGTTTATCCACCAGCTGGATCGCACCTTCCCCGACAATATGCGCTGTCTGGTCATCTCCACGGAGTTGACGCCAGGGGCCGTCAATATGCTTCAGATTCGGAACCAACTGGAATACTGCTTCGCCAATTGCAGGATCGTGATCTATGAGAAAAAGATCCTCGCGCTAATCCCGGTCATGCTCAACGGCAAGCTCTCCGACTCGTCCTGTGAGGCGTTCCGCACGTTCTGTGTAAAAAACAAGCTGTATGCCTCCCTCAGCAATAATTTCTCTGACATCATGCAGGTGCGGTCCTACTTCAACCAGGCTCTGAGAGCGCTGGAGGCGGCGCGATCCGTGAAGGATATCCCCGGACTCTACCGCTACGAGGACTACTATCTCGTCTACCTGAAAAATCTGTTTCTACAAAAGGAACCTCTGGAGGTCTTTCTCTCTCCCGCGCTGAAATGCCTTTCGGAGTACGATCAGAAGCACAACACTGAGCTGGCCTACACGCTCTATATGTACTATCTGAACGACAGGAATCTGGTCCAGACGGCAAAGGCGATGAATATGCACCGCTCCTCGCTGAATTACCGCTTTGAACGGCTCAACGAACTGTTGGGGAAGATTCCCGAATCCCCCGCGGAGCGGCACTATTATATCCTCTCCTATCAGTTCCAAAATTCCGCACTGGAAAAGTGACGGAGGCATACTATAATTTTTGAAGGGAAAAAGCGAACCATGATTCGTGGAATCGGGATCGACGCTGTAGTTGTCGGCGATATGGCAGGACTGCTGGAGCGAGTGTCGGAAGGCGCCCTGTTCAGAATGTTTACCGAGAAAGAACTGTCCGCCGCCCATGAAAAAAGCGTCCCCACAGAATACCTTGCGTCCCGCTTTGCAGTAAAGGAGGCTGCGTTCAAGGCCATCGCCCCTAATTTGTCGGAAAAGAGCTTTGACTATCGCAGGATCGAGACAAGGAACCGGGAGGACGGGAGCCCGTACATCTATGTCGATGAGTCTCTGAAAGCGATACTGGATCGCGCCGGGATCGCGTCGCTTTTCGTTTCGATCACCACCACGGGCGGCGTGGCCGCCGCTTTTGTGGTGGCGGAGGCGTGATTGAAAAGCGGGAAAGTCCCCCGATGCGGGGTCTTATGCGGTTATAATTTCAATAGACAGGCGATTATATTAAGAGCTTATCCCCAAATTACCGATAAACAGGGATCAAGTTACGCCAAACAATAATAGCACAGGCGAACTGAACCAAGGCCAGGTAGTTGACCGCCT
>JAHAEW010000007.1 GCA_018374635.1 Clostridiales bacterium | reverse complement strand
GTGACCGTGGAATAGTGTCACGATCAGCATCATATTGCCGACCCGCATTACCACAGCGTCATCGCTGTTCTCAACATCTTCGTCGCCCTCATCCGGCTCATCGTCCACGATGCCCCATTCTTCCCGCAGATCCCGGATAAACTGCTCCTTGTCCCACTCCGCTTTGGAGAGGAGCACGGACCCGGCAAAAGCGCCCTTATGGTTGGTTTCTTCCCCGTCAGCGTCATTTTCCTCACCGAGATCGTCTGCATCTTCCGCATCCGGATCATAGAGGGATTCATGCTCCAGTCCGCGGATAAACTCCTCAAAGCTGTCTGCCAGATGGGTGATCTTGTAGTCATTTTCCTGATCCACATGGACCACCGCAGGCTCTCCCTGGGGACCGCAGGCCCGGTAGTCCAGGAAGATCATATCGTGCCCGGCGCTGGGACAGTCGCAGATGGCCACCCCGATGGCAGGATACTCCCACTCGTCGATCATAAACTGGCTGCCCAATTCCCCGCAGAGGGAGCAGCTCTTTTCCCGTCCGATGCCGAAAATCCCGGTAATGGCCACATGGTCCTCTGCCCAGCAGGTGGGCTCATCGCAGGGATAGCAGGTGTTCACCGGAATGCCGCCGTTGTGCTGCTTCATCAGCCAGATGTAGGCGGCGGGCAGCTTATAGCCCAGTTCCTCCTCCACGCTGGCAATCAGCTCGTCGGAGGGAGGCTCACTGACATACTCTTTCAGCGCATACCAATTATCATCCCAGAAGTTGGTGAGGTCGAAGCCCTCGAAGGGGGTACTGCCGGGCACGAATTTAACTTTCTTGTTCCGGCTGCGCCGGCGTTTCCGGATCTCCGCCTGACACTCCCGGATCACCGCTTGGGCGTCCTCATCCTCTGGGGCCAGCTCCGCCCACCGCCGGGCATAAGGGATGGCCTTTTCCTCCTGGCCGCAGAGATACTGATAGCCGTAGGCCATCCGCATATTCCACTCCGCCTTGTCCTGGCCTTCCTCCCGGACGGACTCCAGCACCTCAATGGCCCGCAGAAGGGCCTTGTCCCCCTTGTAACGGGGAGTGCCCTCGCCATGGTCCCCGATGATGGCGTAGTTTTCCAGCGCCCGCGCCAGCGCGTAGGCGGTGCGGTAGTTCCACCCGTCCTCCGGGATGGCGTTCAGCGCCTGGATACAGCGGGTGTACTCGTCCTCATCGTTCCACTGCTCCAGCTGCCGGAAGAATTCTTCGGCGTTCTGCGGGGTGTAGGGGATGTAGTCCATGCCCGTCAGCATTTCCTCCAGCTCGTCCCCCTGTTCTCCGGCATCCGGCGCATCTTCCCCCTGCTGCTTCAGACTCACCGTGCCCGCCTCCCGGCGGAAGGTGTGGAAGCTGGCCCAGGGGATGTCCGTCCCCGCAAAGAACTCCTTCGCCGTATTCAGCGCCGCCCGGATGTCCCATGCGATGAAGTCCACATAGCCGCAGTAGAGGCCGGTGGCTCCGCCGGTGAGGGTGAGCACTTCCGGGCCGTCCCCAGCGGTGAGGGTTTCCTCCAGCTTGTCCCGGAAGTCGAAGATCTTCTGGGTTCCTTCCTCCTCCCGCAGGGTATCCAGAGGATAGCAGAAGAAGCCCGCCACCGCGCCGCCGGCGTGGAGATCGTCTACAAACTCGTTGTCCGCATTCAGATAGCCGTTGATGAGCGGGGCGCAGCAGGTGGAGCCCACCATCACATCCAGCCGCCAGTCGGCGTCCGGGTCCTCATTGGGCGTCATTTTATAGCCAAGGTAGCTCTCCAGATAGGCTTCTGGGTCGGTGGCAAGGTCCAATCCCCTTTCACGCAGCTTGTTGGGGAGCTGAGACAAGAGAATGGGCGGCTCCTCTTTGGGTTCCTCCAGCACATCGAAGCTGTCTATGTACCGCATGTGGGGGATCTCGCCCAGCACCTGGTCGGTGAGGGTGGTGAGCATCCACCAGGCCCGGCCTTCCTCCTCCCGGAGCATGGGCAGCAGCTTTTCACAGTAGGCGGAGACGGCAAAGCGGTTTTCGCCCTGCTCCTCCAGCCAGATCTGCACATCCTCCCCGGAGATGTCCCATCCATCGTCAGTGCGAAGGCCGATGTTTCGGATGGGCTGACGGCCCACCAGGATGTTCCAGTGCTCCAGCACCTCCTTGGGGGCGTGCTTCTGGAAGTAGACCAGTTCAAACAGCTTGACCTTGTCGCCCTCCGGGGTGAGGATCAGTTCGTATTTTTCGCCATTGAAGCCCATCTCGAAGGAGATCTCGTCAAACGCCTGGTTCAGAATGGCCTCACACTGGTGGATCAGTTCCTCGCCCCGCCCGTTGTTTTTGTCCTCGTCCATGATCTGGCGCAGCTGGGCCTCCTGGGCGGCAAACTCCTCCCACGCCGATTCCGTCCGCTGCCGGAAGCACGCTGAGAACTGCGGCAGGGAAATGCCCTTCTTGCACCAGTCGATAAGCGTTTGGGTGTCCTCATCACCGGGACGGGCCTCCAGAGCCTTTTCAAAGTACCGCAGGGCGCGGCCCTCCTGATCCAGATAGTAATAGGCATACCCCATGCGGAAGTTCCAGCAGTGGTCGCCCTCGAAATATTCCTCATGGGGCTTCAACAGGGCGATGGCCTTTTTGAGAGCCTCCCGATTGGAACGTGAAGCCCCCCAGTTGTTGTAGGCCCGGGCCAGCTCGCTGTCCATCTCAGGGGTGCGCTCCTCGGCGGGGATGGCCTCCAGCGCGTCAATGATTTTCTGGAATTTGTCCTCCTCGTGCCACTTCTGGCACTGCTCTAAAATGTCCATATCCGGCTCCTCTTCGTCCTCATCCGGCTTCCAGTCTTTGATCTGCTGGAACACGCCATTCTCGTCCCGCGCAAAGGCGCAGGGAGCGGGTGCATGCAGCAGCGGAACGATGTCGGGATCGTCGTTGCAGATCGTATTCAGCTTGTAGATCCCGGCATTATTGGGGTCGTCCATGTACGCCTCACTCTCGTCACCAGCGGTGAAGCGCCAGCCGCTGTCCCAGCCGCCATCCGGCGTCTCCCGGTAACAGCAGCCCACCTTGCACCCCTCCACCGTGATGCGGTTGGTGGCGATGCAGCCATCTGCTCCCTCCCAGTCAGGGAGCAGATGTTTCACATCCTCCGCTTTCACATGGTAACTGCGGTTGCTGCCGGCGGCCTCGTACAGTTCCTTCCGCAGGCTCTCCACGATGCCGGCCATTTCTTTTGTCCCGTCCTCATCCATCATCTCGCTGAGGTCGTATTCCAGCGGATTCTGGGCGAAATCCGCCAGGGCCTTGTCCATGGCGTTGTGTTCCTCTGGCGTGGCAGTGATTCGGATACGGCGGGAGGGAGCGTCATACTCGTCCAGGTCGTGGAGATCCACACTGCCGCTGACACTGCACTCCAGCAGAATGGCGGCCAGATCGGTAATCAGGTCAATGGCAAAGTGGAAATCCATCTCCACGCCGTCTGAGTGGATAAATTCCAGATATTCAACGGTCTGGCGGAAGTCCCAGTTCTGCTTGTCCAACCCGGTCTTGGCAAAGATCTCGCCGAGGGGGATCTCCTCTTTTTTCTGATCCTCCAAAAAAGTCACAAGGTTCAGACTGTCATCGGTATCCCCAATGTAGTTGCCCCAGTATTTGTCGATATACATCTGTCACGCCTCCTTTTTTCCACGCCATTGACCTCAGCAATTCCTGTGCC
The DNA here is from genome assembly GCA_018374635.1 of Clostridiales bacterium. Lineage (GTDB taxonomy): Bacteria > Bacillota > Clostridia > Oscillospirales > Oscillospiraceae > Pseudoflavonifractor_A. The sequence continues at coordinate 63,428 of JAHAEW010000007.1, read as the reverse complement.
GATCGCTTCTTCCATTTCAATGGGAATGTCGAGCCACTCCAAAATGCAGGCCGCTGACTTAGTCCAGATTTTTATATTCCGCTTCCATGTCGATAAACCGCACATACACGGCGCAGACTTCATCCTGGGCATCGTAGCCAAAATAGACGGGATAGTACCCGTCCCCCCAGCCGGAGGAAAAGATAGGCAGATCGCAGTCCGTATCCGGCACTGTCCAGTTGAGCCAATTTCCATAACTCTCCTGATACTTGGGGTAGGCTTTGGCGTTTTCCTCCAAAAGATCGCAGAACAGGTCGTTGTAGGGGTCGATGTCCGAGTCCTCCTCCAGCCGCCTGGCCCAGTATGCCTTGAAGGCCGCCTGGGTCTGGATGTCCGCGATACAGCCCATCCCGGCATCCACACCGAAGCCGAAGTACTCGTCCTCGCCCAGTTCCACGTTCAGGTCCTCGTTTCCAACCATACCCAGTTCATAGCGGACAGGCTTCTCCCCGCTGACCGCCACCTTGACACAGGCATAGCGGTCGCCGTATTTCTCACTGGGCACTACGCAGATTTTGGCCGGGTAAGTCCCCGCGGGGATGGTCTGAAGGAATGGTGGAGCGTCCTCCAGCTCGACCATCGGGTCACAGGCAAAAATCTTCCCGGTGGGGAAATGTACTGTGCCGATCTCCAACACATCCACCGGTCTATTCCCAATGACCTTTTCTGTAAAATATGTATCCAAGCAGACCTTGCAGGACAGCGTATCCTTGACCGCCTCGTATTTTTTCATCCATTCTTTCGTTGGCATGATTGGTTTCCTCCAATTTCAAATTCCAGATTGACGCCATAATCATCCGCCCAAGGCTGGCACTTACTGAGCAGCGCCACAACCAGCCGGTCGGGTTCTTCATCAAAAGCCACTCGCAAAATCACAGACCAATTTGCATATTCCTTTTGAAACTCCTCGCTTTGTGTATGATTCATGTAACCCTCCATCTTGTCCAGCAGGGCTTTTTGTGTTTCCGGGGAGCCGTCAATAAAGCCATTGCAGACCAAAACCATTAAAACTTCATTGGTTTCGCGCTTCTCCGCCAGAATATCGATCCTTTGCAGATCGCCGAACATATCTTTAATTGCCATCGTCTTCACCAGTCCCGTTCCCGGACAGCCTCCTCGGTGTCAATCGGGATGTTGAACCACTCCAGAATGTGGGCCACAGCTGCCGCAATACACTCCCGTGCCACCGTTTCGATCTCGCTGTCGTTCTCGTCAAATTCCTCCTGGAGATCATTGACGCCGCAGACCGCCTCGTCCAGCGTTTCCTGCACCACTTCGGTATCGGTTTCGCCGCTCTCCAGCAGGTCGATGACCTTCTGGAGCTCCTCCTTTACCTTGTCCACCAAGAAATCGGGATAGTATTCGTCCTGGTACATCTCTTCCAGCAGTTTATAATTCGGATCAAATGCTTTCATTCTAACGTTCCTTTCTTCGCGATCGGCTGTGATGTTCAGCGCGATCTCATCCTCACGGCAAATCAAATCGAGCCCCCGATGGGCTTTTCCATCAGGCGGTGAGATGTTCCGTTTTTCGGTGTTGGATGTCCTTCGGCAATTTGCCGCTGCCATGGTTCTTCAGCTCTTTCACCATATCCGGGCGAAGCTGGGATGCCAGGCCAAGAAAATACTTTGTTGTGACAAAGTCGCAGCTGACCCATACACCGTATAACAGACTGCCGCATAGCAAGCAAAGTGCAGCAGTCCATCGTCCACATCCTCTGACCGCACCTCCGGAGACGCGTCCGGCTTATGGATCAGATAATAACAGCATGCATGCCGCCGCCTTTCAAACGATAGAAAAAAGCCCCGCGCCGCACTGTCGCAGAGACAGATTGGCGCAGGGCATGAAAAGGCCGCAAGGAACACGCCACATCCACAGGCGGATGTAGTTTCTTCCTCGGACAAGATCAGCTTTTCACATTTGAGCAGAGCAGTCAGGGACTGCCCCAGTTTTCCTTCCATAGCAAGACCTCGGATTGCAGGCTTCAAGTAGGCAAATTTTTATTTTGTTATTATATCATATCATTCGCTCTCTTTGGAAGAGGAATTTTCCCCTTTCGCTCTCCCATCCCAGCACGCCTTGCTATGTCGGGCATTGCCGCTCTTTTTCTGTTCTCAATGCCATCTGATACAGGCAGACTCTGCTTCTGTCTAAGTGAATCCACAAGTCAACATATAAAAAATGAGACCCGCAGATCAGTAAATCTACGGGTCTCAGAAGCCTTAAAAAGGCCTGGTGCACGAGGCGGGACTTGAACCCGCACGTGCGTAATGCACACTAGAACCTGAATCTAGCGAGTCTGCCAATTCCACCACTCGTGCGTTTCTGTGCTGTGCACCGCTCAGCACAATTGATATATTATCACACCGTTTTTTGTTTGTCAACTACTTTTTCTCATTTTCATGCTTTTTCTTGCCTGGGGCATTTCCGCAGAAAGACCAGCCGGTTTTCTGTGGAATCCCGGGGAGAAGCGCAGCCGTGTAGACGCTATGCCGCCCCCCCGCTCGCCAAAGGCGCTGGATACACAAGCATTTTGGGGAACTTCCTAATTCTAACACACGCTTTCCGACTGGTCACGGATGACCCCGGTTTGATCGCTCGGCTCTCCGCCGCGATTGACCAGAGCAAGGCCACCCCGGACCGCCAGAAGATGCTTGACGCGCTTTTGTATCTTGACCACTGGAAGGGTATCAACCACAACGCCATTACCCACGGCGCAGCATTTTACGATGGCGACCAGCTACCCGCCACGATAAACCGGAAACTGTGACACAGACAGAAAAAATCCCGGAAGCCTTGCAATACAAGGTTCCGGGATTGGTGCGGATGACGGGACTTGAACCCGTACGTCATGGACACACGCACCTCAAACGTGCCTGTCTACCAGTTCCAGCACATCCGCATATTGTGCTGTTCTCTTCAGAACGCTTGTTTATTATAGCTTCTTATGCACCATTTGTCAATGGTCTCTTTCTAATTTTTGAAAAAATTTTCCTGACCCTTGTTCTCCCCCCTCCGCTCCTGTATACTTGTATACTGAATACCGAGCGCAGATCAGGACCACATGTTTTTAGAAAGAAGGGGGATTTCCTTGTTTTCTCTGGATCGGATCGAAACCTACCGGGAAAACGCCCGGCTGGAGGCCAAGCTCGCCACTGGCGGTCTGCCTGAGAGCCTCTGGGAGACCTACTCCGCCTTTGCCAACTCCTATGGGGGCGTCATTCTGCTGGGCGTGGAGGAGCGGAGCGACCACTCCCTGCGCATCCAGGGCCTGCTGGACGCCCAGGAGATGCTGGAGGAGTTCCTCACCCGGGTGCAGGACCCCCAGACCGTCAGCGCCGACCTGGTATCGGAGGAACTGGCCCGGGTGGAGTCCACCCCCCACGGTGACATCATCGTCATCGAAGTGCCCTGGGCCGGAGCCGCCCTCCGTCCGGTCTATCTGGGCAGGGACCCCTACCACGGCTCCTACCGCCGGGAGGGGGAGGCGGACATCCGCTGCTCCCGGGCGGAGGTGGACGCCATGCTGGAGGCGCGGCAGAACTGACGCCCTCATTCTTCCGGACCATACCCAGCGGGGAGGCACGTTTTATTATGTCAACCATCACAAAACAGGCACTGGAGGCATCCCTCAAGCAGATGATGCTGAAAAAGCCTCTGGACAAAATCACCATCCGCGATATCACCGAGGCGTGCGGTATCAGCCGCATGACCTTTTATTACCACTTCAAGGACATCTATGATCTGGTGGAGTGGGTCTGTGTCGAAGACGCATCCCGGGCCCTCCAGGGCAAAAAGACCTATGACACCTGGCAGGAGGGGCTTGCCCAGATCTTCGAGGCGGTGCTTGAGAACAAACCCTTTGTCCTCAATGCTTTCCGCTGCATCAGCCGGGACCAGATGGAGCGCTTTCTCTTCCATCTGACCTACGGACTGATCCGGGGCGTGGTGGACGAAAAGAGTCAGGGCCGGCCCATCTCGGAGGAGGACAAGGCCTTTATCGCCGAGTTCTACAAGTACAGCTTTGTGGGCATCCTGCTGGACTGGATCCGCCAGGGCATGAGTGAGGACTACCGGACCATCGTGCGCAAGGTCAGCGCCACCATGCACGGAAATATCGCAAACGCCATAGAAAACTTTGCCGCAGAGGCGTGATCTTTATACAAAAAGGGCCGGATGATCAAAAACCGATCATCCGGCCCCGTTTGTCCATGGTGTTCCCCGTCCGAAACGGGTAAGATACAGGCACATTCCAAATGAGCTCCGCCCCTGCGGAGCCCCATGAAAGGCGGATCATCTATGGCGAAACACATCGGAAAATGGACTGCGGCAGCCGCCGGTCTCGCGGGCGCGGGCGCGGCAGTTGTCCTGGCAAAGAAGGCGGCCCAGAGCCGCACAAACCCGGAGGGCGCCTCCGCCGGGAAGCACGGGGAGTACCGGAACACCGAGCTGGGCCGTCAGGCGAAAAACAGCAAGGGCATCTACTACTCCAACGGAAACTACGAGGCCTTCGCCCGCCCCGAGAAGCCCGCCGGCGTGGAGGAGAAGCACGCCTACCTGGTGGGCAGCGGCCTGGCCTCCCTGGCCGCCGCCTGCTTCCTGGTGCGGGACGGACAGATGCCTGGGTCCCACATCCACATTCTGGAGGCCATGGACGTGGCCGGCGGCGCCTGCGACGGCATCTACGATCCCGGACGGGGCTACATCATGCGGGGCGGCCGGGAAATGGAGAACCATTTCGAGTGCCTGTGGGACCTGTTCCGCTCCATCCCCTCGCTGGAGAAGCCCGGGGCCTCCGTGCTGGATGAGTTCTACTGGCTCAACAAGCACGACCCCAACTACTCCCTGTGCCGGGCCACCGTGAACCGGGGCCAGGACGCCCACACCGACGGCAGGTTCGACCTGAGCCAGAAGGCCTGCATGGAGATCGTCAAACTCTTCATGACCCCGGACGAGGACCTCTATGACAAGACCATCGAGGACGTCTTTGACGAGGAGGTATTTGACTCCACCTTCTGGCTGTACTGGCGCACCATGTTCGCCTTTGAGAACTGGCACTCCGCCCTGGAGATGAAGCTCTACTTCCAGCGCTTCATCCACCACATCGCGGGCCTGCCCGACTTCAGCGCCCTGAAATTCACCCGCTACAACCAGTACGAGTCCCTGATCCTCCCCATGCAGCGCTATCTGGAGGAGGCCGGGGTGGACTTCCGCTTCGGCACGGAAGTGACCAACGTGCTCTTCACCATCCAGGGCGGGAAAAAGACGGCCACCGCCATCGAGTGCCGGGTCAACGGCGTGGAGCAGGGCATCGTCCTCACTGAAAACGACCTGGTCTTTGTGACCAACGGCTCCTGTACCGAGGGGACCATCTACGGCGACCAGGACCACGCCCCCAACGGAGACGCCGAGATGCGCACCAGCGGCTGCTGGAACCTGTGGAAGAACATTGCCCGGCAGGATCCCAGCTTCGGCCGCCCGGAGAAGTTCTGCTCGGATATCTCCAAGACCAACTGGGAGTCGGCCACCATCACCACCCTGGACGATCAGATCCTGCCCTATATCACCAATATCTGCAAGCGGGACCCCCGGACTGGAAAGGTGGTCACCGGCGGCATCGTCAGCTGCCGGGACTCCAAGTGGCTGCTCAGCTGGACCATCAACCGCCAGGGCCAGTTCAAGGAGCAGGACCCCGGGCAGGTCTGCGTCTGGGTCTACGGCCTGTTCACCGACGTGCCGGGCGACTATGTGAAAAAGCCCATGCGGGAGTGTACCGGCCGGGAGATCACCCAGGAGTGGCTCTACCACATCGGCGTGCCGGTGGACCAGATCCCCCGGCTCTCCGACGAGAGCGCGGTGTGCGTGCCCACCATGATGCCCTATATCACCGCCTTCTTCATGCCCCGGACCAAGGGGGACCGCCCCGACGTGATCCCCGACGGCTGTGTGAACTTCGCCTTCCTGGGCCAGTTCGCCGACACCCCCCGGGACACCGTGTTCACCACCGAGTACTCCGTGCGCACCGCCATGGAGGCCGTCTACGGCCTGCTGGGCGTGGACCGCGGCGTGCCCGAGGTATGGGGCAGCGTCTATGATGTGCGCGCCCTGCTGGACAGCTCCGTGTGCCTGATGGACGGCCGCTCTCCCCTGGAGATCGAGCTGCCAGGCCCCCTGAACCTGCTGAAAAAGCCCATCCTTAAAGCTGTACAGGGCACCGTGGTGGAAAAGCTGCTGCGGGACCACAACATCCTGCGGGACGGTATGCTGTAATTTCCTTCCCCGGATCATATGCGCCCCCGGAAGCGATGGCTTCCGGGGGCGCAGGTCTTTCTGGCACGCTATCCCGGCAGCGCCCGGGGGTTCATCGCCATCGACTCCGCCCCCATCCAGCGGCGCTACACCACCGCGGCGGATGATGGACGGTTATCTGAAAGCGCTTCCACCCGCCATGGCAGAGGCCGGGGTCCGTTAGCCCTCCGGCTCCTGCCGCAGGACGCCGAAGAGGATCAGGTCCAGCATCTCCGCCCCCTCCCCCAGCACGGTGTGGAGGTCCCGGCTTCCGCTCTCCTCCTGATAGTGGAGTAGCAGGCTGCGGAAGGATGCCTCCGTGCTCTCCAGATACCGGATCACCCGCTCCGCCTCCAGCCCCGGGCGGAGGGGCATGGTGCGCACCATGCCCTCCAGAAAGACCCGGTTCATCCGGCTCAGAGGCTCCCGCAGCGTCCAGATCTCTTCCCGCAGGTGCTCCGGGGGATGGAGCATGGCGTTTTCAAAGATCCGCTTGCGCTCCGGCCGGTCCTGGAAAAAGGACTCCCGCAGCAGGAAAAAGCGCCGGATACTCTCCAGGGCGTCCCCCTCCCCCAACTGGGCCATCCCCGCCTCCACATAGGCGGTCAGCATCTCAAAGGTGTCCCGGACACACAGCAGGAACAGCTCGTCCCTCCCGGAGTAATAGTGGTACATCATGCCTTTGGAAATACCGTGGTTTTTGCAGATCTGCTCCATATTGACCTGTTCGTAGTCCCGGCGTCCGAACTCCTCCAGGGCCGCCCGCAGGATCTCCTGTCTGCTGTGTTCCTGCCGCTCCTTTTGTGTCATGCGGTCAGACCTCCTTCCGCCTTGTGCAGTTCCCCGGCCCATTCAAAGCCCTTCTTGGCCGCAAATACGGCGATCACCTCGTTGATCACCGCCGCGGCCGCAATGGTCCCCTGGAGCATGGAGGCAGATTCCGGCGCCGCATTTTGCAGCACCGACACGGCGATGCCGGTGAACACCAGCGAGACCCCCGAGTGGGGCAGCAGCGTCAGGCCCAGATAGCGCCGCACCGCAGCCGGCGCATGGGTGACCGCCGCGCCCAGATAGGCGCCGCTGTATTTTCCGGCCGCCCTTGCCAGGATATAGACCGCCGTATAGATCCCCGCACCAAAAATAAGGTGGTAATCCAGCGGCGCGCCCAGGTTCAGAATGACCACGATCATGGCAAAGCCAATGACCGGGTTTACCACTTCCATCATACCATACAGCTTCTCCATGTCAATCAGATTGGAGAAAGCCGTGGAATAGGCCATGCCAATGAGCATGAAATTCAGCACCGGAATGGGCAGCAGGCTGTTGATGAAAAAGCCCAGCCCCGCCGTGAGGAGCAGCATGGACAGCATCACCGTGAGAACGCCCGCCCGGCTGCGGAAGCGGCGCATCAGCAGCCCGGCCGCCGCGCCGGTCACGCCCCCCAGCACCACCGGCAGGAAGACCAGCAGCATCACCGCCGGCAGGGGGATCCCCACGGCGGACACCTGGGCGGAGACCAAGCCCATGACCACAAAGAACACCAGCGCCCCCACCAGATCGTCCAGGGCGGCCATGGGGATCAGCGTCCTGGTCACCGGACCATCGGTCTTCAGGTCCCGCACCACCGACAGCGAGGGGGCCGGAGCGGTGGCCAGCGCGATCCCGCCAAAGACAAAGGCCAGGTAGACCGGAACCCCGGTGCAGGCAAAGAGCACGCCAAAGACCAGACTCACCACCACAAAGGTCCCCAGGGACTCGGTGAACGTGGTGACCAGGATCTTGGGTTTGGCCTTTTTCATCTGGCTCCAGATCAGCTCCGTGCCGATCATCAGGCCGAACACGCTCTCCAGAATGCGCTCTGTCACATCGAACCACCCGGCCTCCAGAACAGCCTCGTTCAGCAGGCCCAGCCCGTGGGGCCCGATCACCATGCCGGCGATCAGCCAGCCCAGAATGGCCGGCAATTTCAGTTTCGAGATCAGCTTGCCCGCGGCAAACGCCAGAAAAATAGAGACCAGCAGTCTCAATACAGGGAACAAGAGGTTCATAGCAGTCTTCTCCTTTTCAAATATAGACGATACCGTCTGTTTTTATCAGTATAGCACAAACAGACGGTATCATCTATAAATGAATTGTAAAGAATTTCTCCTCCCGCTCCACAATTCCTCTTGCCAAGCCGTGTTCTTTTCGGTATACTGAATAGAAGTCCGCTGACAGAAGCTGCGCGACCCGGCAGGAAGCCGGGCAGACCGGCAGAAGCCGCCGCAGTGCTCCAGGACATCCGCCCCGCGTTTTTACGATCGTCGATACCAGGAAGGTATCTGTCCTCCGGAAGGAGGACAGATACCTTCTTTTTCTGTGAAAGGAGACTTTATGACACTGGAACAATTCTTCCGCGACCACCCCAGAGCCGCCGTTGCCTTCTCAGGCGGCGTGGACTCTGCCTTTCTGCTCTGGGCTGCCCGGGCATATGGCTGCGACGTACACGCCTACTATGTGAGCACCGCCTTCCAGCCCGCCTTTGAGCGGGAAGACGCCCGCCGGCTGGCCCAGGACCTGGGCGTGCCCATGACGGTCATCGAGACCGACGTCCTCGCCGTTCCGGAGGCCGCGGCCAACGGCCTCGACCGCTGCTACCACTGTAAGCGCGCCCTCTTCTCCCTGCTCTGGCAGCGGGCCCGCGCCGACGGCCACACCCTGCTTCTGGACGGCACCAACGCCTCGGACGACGCGGGCGACCGGCCCGGCATGCGCGCCCTGCGGGAGCTGGAGGTCCGCTCCCCCCTGCGGGCGTGCGGCCTGACCAAGGAGGAGGTCCGCGCCCGCTCCCGGGAGGCCGGGCTCTTCACCTGGGACAAGCCCGCTTACGCCTGCCTGGCCACCCGCATTCCCACCGGCACCCCCATCACCGCCGCCGACCTGGCGCGGGTGGAGCGGGCGGAGGACGCCCTCTTCGCCCTGGGCTTCTCCGACTTCCGGGTACGCCTGGCGGGGGATGCCGCCCGTATTCAGATCCCGGCCGACCAGATGGAGGGCCTCCTCCAGCGCCGGGAGGAGATCCTGAAGCAGCTCGCCCCCCACTTCTCCGCGGTGCTGCTGGATCTGGACGCACGCACCCCCTCCCGCTGAGAAAGGAATTTTTATGGACAACAAACACGAGGTCTTACAGCTCCTGCGCTCGGTGGCCGCCGGAGACACCTCCCCGGAGCAGGCCCTGCTGGAGTTCAAGCAGTCCCCCTTTGAGGACCTGGGGTATGCCAAGGTGGACTTTCACCGCAACATCCGCCAGGGGGCGGCCGAGGTCCTCTACGGCGCCGGCAAGACCCCGGAGCAGATCGTCGGCATCGCCTCCGCTATGGGGGAGCGGGGCTGCCGCAACATCCTCATCACCCGTATGGAGGCCGGCGCCGCCCAGCAGGTGGCCGACGCTCTCCCCCTGGAGTATCACCCCTCCCCCCGGCTGGGCATCGCCTTCCCCGGCCCCCGGACCTCTCTGGGCAACATCGTGGTGGCCACCGGCGGCACCAGCGATATACCGGTAGCCGAGGAGGCCGCCCTCACCGCCGAGGCCATGGGCAACCGCGTCACCCGGCTCTACGACGTGGGGGTAGCGGGGCTCCACCGCCTGCTCTCCCGCCTGGACGTGCTCATGAGCGCCCGCTGTGTGGTGGCCGTGGCCGGGATGGAGGGGGCTCTCGCCTCCGTGGTGGGCGGTCTGGTGGACTGCCCCGTCATTGCCGTTCCCACCAGCGTGGGGTACGGGGCCAGCTTCGGGGGACTCTCCGCCCTGCTCTCCATGCTCAACTCCTGCGCGTCGGGCACCAGCGTGGTCAACATCGACAACGGCTTCGGAGCCGGGTATCTGGCCAGTATGATCAATCAAACGGAAGGTTTGGAGGAATCCTGATATGAAAACACTGTACCTGGAATGCAATATGGGCGCGGCAGGAGATATGCTGCTCTCCGCCCTCTATGAGCTCCTGGAGGACAAGGAGGCCTTTTTGGACACCATGAACCGCCTGCCCCTCCCCGGCGTGCACCTGGAGGCCGAGCGGGGCGTCACCTCGGGCATCGCGGGCACCCACATGCATGTGACCGTCCACGGCGTCGAGGAGGGGACAGACGGCCACGATCACCACCATGACCATGCGCATGACCATCATCATGAGCATGAGCATCATCATGACCACGACCATGAGCATGACCACCACCATGACCATGACCACGAGTACGGCCATCACCATGACCATGAGCATGGGCACGATCACCACCACGCCACCCCCGGCGCCATCGCCCATCTCATCGACCATCTGCCCCTCCCCCAGGAGGTGAAGGACCACGCCCGCGGGGTCTATGACGCCATCGCCCGGGCCGAGGCCCAGGCCCACGGCTGCCCGGTGGGCGACGTCCACTACCACGAGGTGGGCGCGCTGGACGCCGTGGCCGATGTGACGGGCGTGTGCTATGCCCTCCACCTGCTCCGGCCCGAGCGGATCGTGGTCTCCCCCATCCACGTGGGCAGCGGTACCGTCCGCTGCGCCCACGGCATCATGCCCGTCCCCGCGCCCGCCACCGCCGCCCTTCTTGCCGGGGTCCCCACCTACGGCGGGGCGGTCCAGGGCGAGCTGTGCACCCCCACCGGGGCCGCCCTTCTGGCCCATTTTGCCGACTCCTTCGGCCCCATGCCCGTGATGTGCACCCAGAAGGTGGGCTACGGCATCGGCACCAAGGTCTTTGAGCAGGCCAACTGCGTCCGGGCCTTCTGGGGTGAGAGCGCCGAGGAGGCCAACGGCGAGATCGTGGAGCTGGTGTGCAACATCGACGACATGACCGCCGAGTCCCTGTCCTTCGCCTGTGCCCGCCTGCTGGAGCTGGGCGCCCTGGACGTGTACACCCTGCCCGGGACCATGAAGAAGGGCCGCAGCGGCCAGGTGCTCACCGTCCTGTGCGCCCCGGAGCAGGAGGGCGACCTGGCCCGGCACATCCTCTCCCTCACCACCACCAACGGCCTGCGCGCCCGCCGGTGCGGGAAGTACTTCCTCACCCCCTCGGTCCGGGAGGCGGATACCCCCTGGGGCGCGGTCCTGGTCAAGACCGCCCAGGGATACGGCGTGACCCACGTCAAGCCCGAATATGAGGATGTGGCCGCCCTGGCCCGCAGCCGCGGGGTCTCCCTGGAGGAGATGGCCCGGGACATCCTCCGTCACGTCTGATCCAGGAGGTCCTTATGTCCAAGAAATCCCTTCTCTCCCTGCTCCTCACCGCCGCCCTGGGGGCGGGCATCCTCACGGGCTGCCAGGGGACGGCTTCCCCCTCCCCCACGCCCGCCTTGTCCGCCGGGAAGGACTCGGTGGTCATCGCCATGGACACCAACTCCGAGCCGGCCGCCGGCTTCGACCCCGCCTTCGGCTGGGGCGCCGGGGAGCACGTCCATGAACCCCTCATCCAGAGCACCCTCACCGTCACCAAGCCCGACCTCACCATCGGCTACGACCTGGCCACCGGCTACTCGGTCAGCGACGACGGCCTCACCTGGACGGTCACCATCCGGGACGACGCCCGCTTCACCGACGGGGAGGCCCTCACCGCCGAGGATGTGGCCTTCACCTACAACACCGTGAAGGAGTCCAGCTCGGTCAACGACTTCACCATGCTGGACCGGGCCGAGGCGGTGGACGAGACCACCGTGGCCTTCCACATGAACACCCCCTTCTCCATCTGGCCCTACACCATGGCGGTGGTGGGCATCGTGCCGGAGCACGCCTATGACAGCGCCACCTACGGCCAGAATCCCATCGGCTCGGGCCGCTACGTCCTCAAGCAGTGGGACAGGGGGCAGCAGATCATTCTGGAGGCCAACCCCGACTACTACGGCGAGGCCCCCACCATCCGCCGCTTCACCATCCTCTTCCTGGAGGAGGACGCCGCCTTCCTGGCCGTCCAGGCCGGACAGGTGGACCTGGCCTACACCTCGGCCACCTACTCCGACCAGAGTGTGGCGGGGTATTCCCTCACGGCCTACCGCACCGTGGACAACCGGGGCTTCAACCTCCCCGCCGTCCCCGCCGGGACCAACGCCCAGGGCCAGGCCATCGGCAACGACTTCACCTCTGACGTCCTCGTCCGGCGGGCCATCAACATCGGCATCGACCGGGAGGAGATGATCGAGAACGTCCTCAACGGCTACGGCACCCCGGCGTACAGCGTGTGTGACCAGCTCCCCTGGTACAACCCCGCCTCCCAGGTGGAGTACGACCCCGAGGCGGCCGCCGCGCTGCTGGACGAGGCCGGCTGGACCCTGGGCAGCGACGGCATCCGGGAGCGGGATGGCGTGAAGGCCGAGCTCCATCTGCTCTATCCCAGCAGCGACTCGGTCCGCCAGGCCCTGTGCGCCGACTTCGCCCAGCAGCTCCAGGAGCTGGGCATCTCCACCTCCATCGAGGGGGTGGGCTGGGACACCGCCTATGACCGGGCCCAGTCCGAGCCCCTTATCTGGGGCTGGGGCGCCCACACCCCCATGGAGCTCTACAACATCTACCACACGGCGGCCGACACCGGCCTTGCCGGGTACTCCCCCTACGCCAACGCCGCCGTGGACTCCTACATGGACCAGGCCCTCCAGTGCACCGACCTGGAGACCTCCTACGAGCTCTGGCAGAAGGCCCAGTGGGACGGCTCCACCGGCGTCACCCAGGACGGCGACACCCCCTGGGTGTGGCTGGTCAACGTGGATCACCTCTACTGGGTCCGGGAGGGCCTCCAGGTGGCCGAGCAGAAGATCCACCCCCACGGCCACGGCTGGTCCATCGTGAACAACGTGGATCAGTGGAGCTGGTCCTGATCCCCGGCGTCCCGCCGCCGCAAGAGGAGGCCTTTGTGTGAAACACCGTCTGCAATTCGCGGGCAAAAAACTCCTGCGCATGGCGCTGCTCCTGCTGGGCGTGAGCCTGGTGGCCTTTCTGCTCATGTCCCTCTCCCCCCTGGACCCGCTCCAGACCAACGTGGGGCAGGCCGCCCTGGGCTCCATGAGTGAAGAGCAGATCGCCCGCCTGGAGGAATACTGGGGGGTCAATGAGCCCCTCCCCCAGCGCTATCTGGGCTGGCTTTCCGACGCCCTCCGGCTGGACTTCGGCACCTCCCTTCTCTACCGGCAGCCCGTCATGGAGGTCATTGGGCAGCGCCTCATGAGCTCCCTGGGCCTGATGCTCACGGCCTGGGTTTTATCCGGAGTCCTGGGCGTGACCCTGGGCCTGCTGGCCGGGGCCGCCCGGGGGCGGCTGCCCGACCGGCTCATCCGGGGGTACTGTCTGGTCATCTCCAGCACCCCCGCCTTCTGGCTGGCCCTGCTGCTGCTGATGGTCTTTTCCGTTTGGCTGGGCTGGCTCCCCATCGGACTGGCCGTCCCCATCGGGATGGAGGCCTCCCAGGTCACCTGGCGGGACCTCCTCTCCCACGCCATCCTCCCCGCCGTGACCCTGAGCATCACAGGGGTGGCCAACATCGCCCTGCACACCCGGGAGAAGGTGGTGGACGTGCTGGATTCCGACTATGTCCTCTTCGCCCGGGCCCGGGGGGAGTCGGGACGGGCCATCCTGCTGCGCCACGGCCTGCGCAACATCCTCCTGCCCGCCATCACCCTCCAGTTCACCTCCATCAGCGAGATCATCGGGGGCTCGGTGCTGGTGGAGCAGGTCTTTTCCTACCCCGGCCTGGGACAGGCCGCCGTCACGGCGGGGCTGGGGAGCGACCTGCCCCTGCTGCTGGGCATCACCGTGGTCACCGCCGCCATCGTCTTTCTGGGGAATCTGAGCGCCGACCTGCTCTACGGCGCGGTAGACCCCCGCATCCGAAGGGGGGCGGCCCATCACTCATGAACCGTTGGAATCAGCGAACACGCACCCTCGCCCTGCTGGGATGCGCCGCTCTTCTCCTGTGCGCCGTCACCGCCGCCGGTCTCTTTCTCCAGCCCCTGGCCATGGAGACAAACTTTTCCAGCAAGCAGCTCGCCCCCGGGCCCGGCCACTGGTTCGGCACCGACTGGATGGGCCGGGATATGCTGGCCCGCACCCTCACCGGGCTCTCCCTGAGCATCCGCATCGGCCTTCTCACCGCGGCGGTGAGCGCCCTTCTCTCCGTTTTGCTGGGGGTGGCCGCCGCCCTGGGCCGCCGGGCCGACGCCGTGATCTCCTGGTGCATCGACCTCTTTCTGGGCATCCCCCACGTCCTGCTGGTCATGCTCATCTCCCTGGCCTTCGGACGGGGCTTTGCGGGGGTGGTGGCCGGGGTCTCCCTGAGCCACTGGCCCTCCCTGGCCCGGGTCATCCGGGGGGAGGTCCTCCAGCTGCGCCAGACCACCTATGTCCGCGCCGCCGAGCGGCTGGGCGTGCCCCGGGGCCGGATCATCCGGCGGCACATGCTCCCCCACCTGCTGCCCCAGTTCCTCACCGGACTCATCCTCCAGTTTCCCCACGCCATCCTCCACGAGGCCAGCGTGACCTTTCTGGGATTCGGCCTCTCGCCGGAGCAGCCCGCCATCGGCGTGATCCTGTCCGAGAGCATGCGCTACCTCACCACGGGGAAATGGTGGCTGGCCCTCTTCCCGGGACTGGCCATGGTACTGGTGGTCCTGCTCTTTGCCGCCCTGGGGGAGGGGGTGCGCCGCCTGCTCCGCCCCGCCAGCGCCCATCAATGAGGAAAGGAGGTTCCGCCATGGAACCGATTCTGGATGTGGAAGGACTCTCCATCTCCTTCCGGCAGTATGATCGGGGCACACACCAGCGCGCCCTCCCGGTGATCCACGACCTGTCCCTGTCCATCGCCCCGGGGCAGGTGGTGGCGGTGGTGGGCTCCAGCGGCTCGGGCAAGAGCCTGCTGGCCCACGCCCTTCTGGACATCCTCCCCGCCAACAGCGCCCGGGCTGGGATCATCCGCTACCGGGGGGAGCCCCTCACCCCCGCCCGGGCCGCCGCCCTGCGGGGGCGTGAGATCGTACTGGTCCCCCAAGGGGTGACCTACCTGGACCCCCTGATGAAGGTGGGCCCCCAGATCTGCAAGGGGCGGCGGGACCGGAGCGTCCGGGCAGCCTGCCGCGCCGTCCTCTCCCGCTACGGCCTCGCCCCCGGCACGGAGGAGCGCTACCCCTTTGAGCTCTCGGGCGGCATGGCCCGCCGGGTGCTCATCTCCACCGCCGTGATGGAGTCCCCCCGCCTGGTCATCGCCGACGAGCCCACCCCCGGCCTGGACGCCCGGGCCGCCGGACGCATCCTGGGCCACTTTCGGGAACTGGCTGACGGCGGGGCGGGGGTCCTCCTCATCACCCACGATCTGGAACTGGCCCTCACCATCGCCGACCGGGTGGCCGTTCTCTATGCCGGTGAGACGGTGGAGGAGGCCGCCGCCGCCGACTTTGGCGCGCCCGGGGGCCTGCGCCACCCCTATACCCGCTCGCTCTGGGCGGCCCTCCCCCAGAACGGCTTCCGGCCCATCCCGGGCAGCCAGCCGGCACCCGGCGAGATGCCGCCGGGATGCCGCTTTGCCCCCCGCTGCCCCCGCCGCCGGGCGGAATGCGAGGCGGCACGCCCGGCCTACCGTCCCCTCCGGGGCGGCATGGTCCGCTGTGTTTTCCCCGGGGAGGTGATGGAATGAGCTTAGAGGCCAGAGATCTCACCTTCCACTATCCCCGCCGGAACCGGGGCAGCGTGCTGGAGGGGGTCTCCCTCACGGTGGAGCCGGGCGAGCGGGTGGGACTCTCCGCCCCCAGCGGCCGGGGCAAGACCACCCTGTGCAAGCTTTTATCCGGCTATGAGCGGCCCGACCGGGGGGAGGTCCTGCTGGACGGCCGCCCTCTCTCCTCCTACCGGGGCTTCTGCCCGGTACAGATGATCTGGCAGCACCCGGAGACGGCGGTAGACCCCCTCCTGCGCCTGGGGGAGACCCTCTATGAGGCCGGTCCGGTAGAAGACCGCCTGCTGGACGCCCTGCACATCCAGCCCGCCTGGCTGGAGCGCTATCCCCTGGAGCTCTCCGGGGGGGAGCTTCAGCGCTTCTGCATCGCCCGGGCCCTGCGGGACGGGGTGCGCTACCTCCTGTGCGATGAGATCACCGCCATGCTGGATCTCATCACCCAGGCCCAGATCTGGGACTTTCTCCTGGGAGAAGCCCAGCGGCGTGAGCTGGGGCTGGTCATTGTAAGCCACAACGCCCTCCTTCTGGAACGGCTGTGCACCCGGATCCATCCACTGACCTAAAAAAGAGCCTCGCAGAGTTTCGCCGCCCGCAGGCGGCGAAAGAAGGCCCAAATCCGTTTTTTCCGGGGACAAAAAACACTGCTCAGGCCACAAGCGTGCGCGCTTTGCGCGTGCGACGCAGGGGGCTGCATCCCCCTCGAAAAAACCGCCTCCCGAACGGTGTTCGGGAGGCGGTTTGCTGCTTCATCCTATTAGTAGTTCTTGCACTGGAGCTCAAAATAGGCCTGGGGATGGGCGCACACGGGGCAGACCCCGGGGGCTTCCTTGCCCACATGCAGGTGGCCGCAGTTGCGGCACTTCCAGACATAGACATCGCCCTTCTGGAACACAGCGCCCTCTTCCAGGTTCTTGAGGAGGGCCAGGTAGCGCTCTTCGTGCTCCTTCTCGATCTTGCCGACGCCCTCAAAGAGAAGGGCCAGGCGCTCGAAACCCTCTTCCTTGGCGGTCTCGGCCATCTCACGGTACATCTGGGTCCATTCCTCGTTCTCGCCGGCGGCGGCGGACTTCAGATTAGCGGCCGTATCGCCCAGCCCGCCCAGCTCCTTGAACCAGAGCTTGGCATGCTCCTTCTCATTGCCGGCGGTCTCTTCAAAGATGGCCGCGATCTGCTCAAAGCCCTCTTTCTTGGCCTTGCCGGCAAAGTAGGTGTACTTGTTGCGGGCCATGCTCTCTCCGGCAAACGCCTTCCACAGATTGGCCTCAGTCTTACTGCCCTTCAGTTCCATGTTCCTGTCCTTCCTTTCTGTCTTTGATTGAATTTAAAATGGGGTAGGATCAGCCTTCGCCCTTCCAGAAGCCGTGCAGGTTGCAGTACTCATAGGCCTCCACCTTCTCTTCCCGGGTAAAGGTCTTGAGCTCGGGCTCGTCACCCGGCTTGGGAAAACGGAAGGTCACGGTATCGCCGGACACCGCCGCGATCAGATTGATATAGTGCTCCGGCAGCATGGGATGGGTCACGGAACCCACCTTCACGGTGACGGAATAGCCGCTGCCGTGGGCGGTCTTCTCCACAACGGGGACGTGCTTCTCCAGGGCGCCGTCGGTGGTGTTGGGAACCAGCTCCTGCATGGGCTCGCCGCAGCAGACCACGGGCACGCCCTTGTCCACCACCTTGAACACGATGTTTCCGCAGTGGGCGCAGCGGTACAGCTTCATTTCCATAAAAATCCTCCTTCAAATGATTTATCGGTCGCTTCTCAGCTTCTCCAATTGTAACATTTTCATGTGCAGACTACAAGAGATCAACGGTTCAGTGGAGTGTTTTGCATCCGGCGCAGATCCCGTGGAAGAGCAGCTCATGTCTTGTGACCTGGTGCTCGCTGTGGGCCAGGGCCTCCTCGTCCAGATCCGCCCGGTAGGGCAGGTCCATGTCATAGACCCCTCCGCACCGGTCGCACTGAAAATGGGGATGGGACTTGGTGTTTGCGTCATATCGCTCCACAGGGAAGGCCATGCGGGTGATCCTTCCCTCATCTGCCATCAGATTCAGATTTCGGTAGACGGTCCCCAGGCTCAGGTTCGGATTTTCCGGTTTCAGCCACTGATAGATCATCTCGGCGGTGGGATGCTCGGTGGTCCCCATCAGGGCCTCATAGATCAGTTCACGCTGTCTGGAATAGCGTTTTCCTTTCATCGGCCGTCTCCTTTCTTTAAATCAGTAATTATTACTGTTATTAATATAGCAGATGTTGCGCCGTTTGGCAAGCCCTAATTTTGAAAAACTTCCGGTATGAATGTCCCCGGTTTTGCGCAGACTAGCGTCAGATGCACATCTAAAGTATTTGAAACCATTGAGGAGGCTATCCCATGAAACGGATTTTCTGTATCCTTGCGCTTACCTTTGCGATCGGTATGGGTCTGGCGGGCTGTTCCGGCACGGAGCCCACGTCCTCGCCCACGCCTACCCCAACCATGGCGCCCACCAACTCCGACCACCCGGTCCAGGACGCCATCGACGGCGCCGGCAACGCCGCAAAGGGCGTACTGGACGGCGCGGGCGATGTGGTCCGGGGCGCGGCCGACGGTGTGGGCGACGCGGCCCGGGATGTGGGCAACGGCATTAAAAATGCGATCCGATAAACCCGCCCCTTTGCGCAGAGAGGGCCGGCTCCCACGATGGGAACCGGCCCTCTTTTTCCATGTGTCCAACGATATGCGTCTGTTTTTGGAGTGGGGTGCCTCGCAGAGTTCCGCCGTCCGCAGACGGCGGAAAGAAATCAAATCGTTTTTTCCTAGGACATGCGTCTCGGAAAAAACACTGCTCAGGCCGCAAGTGTGCGAGTCGGGAACCCAAACGAAGTCCAGCGAAGCGAGTTCGTTTGGGAGAGGAGGGACAAGGGAGTGAAGTGAGCCCCGGCCGCCAGGTCGGGGGAACGGTACGGACTTTGCCCCGACGAAGTGCGCGCGCGGACTGCATCCCGCTCTCAAAAATGCTTGCATTTTCGAGAAGCGCAGCGCGCTTTATCCCCGGCGGATGTCCCGGGTGGCGTAGGCGTTCAGATCCATCCCATCCCGCTTTCCGGCCAGATACTCATAGTAGCCCTGGCAGCCGATCATGGCCCCGTTGTCCCCGCACAGGGAGAGGGCCGGGAGATAGAGCTTGTCCCCGCTCTTGGCGCAGGCCCGCTCCAGATCGGCCCGCAGCCGGGAATTGGCCGCCACGCCTCCGGCAATGGCGATCTTGCCGTAGCCGCACTTCCGGGCGGCCGCCATGGTGCGGGGCACCAGGGTATCGCTCACCGCCGCGCCGAAGGAGGCCGCCAGGCCGGGCAGGTCCAGCGCCTCCCCCTTCTGTTTGGCGTTATGGACCAGGTTGACCACCGCCGTCTTGAGCCCGGAGAAGGACATATCCAGCTCCGCCCCCGCCACATGGGCCCGGGGCAGGTCGTAGCGCCTGTCGTCTCCTCCCTGGGCCAGCTTGTCCATGGGGGCCCCGCCGGGGTAGCCGATCCCCAGGACCCGGGCCGCCTTGTCAAAGCACTCCCCCGCCGCGTCGTCCCGGGTAGCCCCCAAAATCTCCATCTCGGTATAACTCTTCACGTCCACGATCATGGTGTTGCCCCCCGAGACGCACAGGCACACAAAGGGCGGCTCCAGATCGGGATGGGTGATGTAGTTGGCCGCAATGTGGCCCCGCACATGGTGCACCCCGACGAGGGGCTTGTCCAGAGCATAGGCTGCCGACTTGGCAAAATTCACCCCCACCAGCACCGCGCCGATGAGGCCGGGGGCGTAGGTGACCGCCACCGCGTCGATGTCCTGTTTTCCGATCCCGGCCTCCCGCAGGGCCCGGTCGGCCAGGGGCGCGATAGCCTCCACATGCTTGCGGGAGGCGATCTCCGGGACGACCCCCCCGTAGGCGGCATGCATATCGGCCTGGGAGGCGATGGCGTCGGAGAGCACCGTCCGCCCGTTCCGCACCACCGCCACGGCGGTCTCATCGCAGGAGGACTCCACAGCCAGAATAATCATGATCCTGTTCCTTCTTTCTCTTGGATGGGGATGTGTACATAGCGCCGGTAGAGGGGCAGCAGCGTCCCCAGGCGGTAGAGGGCCCGGTGGGCCTCCATGGCCTCTCCGGTCCCGATGGGCCCGGAGGCCGACCAGCCCAGCATGGTATACCGCACCCGGAAGATGTCGGCCTGGTAGTTCAGGTCAAAAAAGCCGTTTCGGGTATAGAAGGCCAGACGGCGGCGGCGCTTCTCCCTCTCTTCCGGGGGGAGCGCCGCCTCTATGGTCTCCACTTCGGCCAGCAGGCCCGCCGTAACGGCGTACCGCCGCCGGAGCTGCTCCAGCATGGCGCTCCCCACGCCCATGCCCCGCTTTCCCTGGCAGGCGGCCAGATAGTCCAGCAGCACAAAACGCTCCCCCAGGCGCAGGAGGGCGTATCCCATCAGCTCCTCCCCCCGGTAGAAGCCCAGGGCGTCGTACTCGCCCCGCTCCATCAGGCGCAGGATGGTCCAGAGCGGCTTCAACTCCACCCGGGGAAAGGCCTCCCGCATCTCCCAGCGGTAGAGGCGCCGCATCTGCCGCCGGGAGAGGACGCGCAGTTCCAGCTCCATCATGCCCGGTCCCACTCCCGGGTCATCAGAATGGCGTCCTCCTTCGGGTCGTCGTAGTAGCCCTTCCGGCGGCCCACCTCATAGAAGCCGTGCTTCTCATAGAGGGCGATGGCGGGTGCGTTGCCCGCCCGCACCTCCAGGGTGAGGAAGGCCAGCCTGGCCGCGCCGAACCGGACAAAGGTATCGATGAGGGCGTCGGCGATCCCCTGCCGCCGGCAGGCCGGGTCCACCGCCACATTGTCGATATAGCCCTCGTCCAGCACCACATGGAGCCCCGCGTAGCCCAGGACGCTGCCGTCCTCCCCCTCGGCCACCAGGAAGGAGGCCGTCTCATTGTAAAGCTCCTCGGCCAGCATCTCCACGCTCCAGGGGTGGGAAAAACAGGTCCGCTCCAGGGCCGCGACGCCCTCCAGATGGCTCCGGTCCATGGGGACCAGTTGGTAATTCATGGTGATCCGCTCCTTTTTCTCGCTGTACCTGCCTCAGTGGGCCTCCGCCCAGCTCTTGCCCACGTGGGCGTCCGCCGTCAGGGGGACCGCCAGGGCGACGACCCCCTCCATCTCCTCCGTGAGGAGGTCTTTCACCTCCCCGGCCTCCGCCTCGGGGCACTCCACGATGAGCTCGTCGTGGACCTGGAGCACCAGCCGGGCCTTCAGGCCCTCGGAGCGCAGCCGGGCGTTCACCCGGATCATGGCCAGCTTGATGATGTCGGCCGCCGTGCCCTGGATGGGCATGTTGAGGGCCACCCGCTCCCCGAAGGAGCGCATATTGAAGTTGGAGGACTTGAGCTCGGGCAGCCAGCGCCGGCGGCCCATGAGGGTGGAGACAAAGCCGCTTTTCCGGGCCTGTTCCACAATATCGGTCATATAGGCATGGACGCCGGAATACCGTTCAAAGTAGCGCTCCATATAGGCCTTGGCCTCTTTCCGGGTGACCCCGATGTCCTGGGAGAGGGAGAAATCCGAGATCCCGTACACGATGCCGAAGTTCACCGCCTTGGCCGCCGAGCGCATCTGCCGGGTCACCAGCTCGGGGGGCACGCCGAAGACCTGTCCGGCGGTGATGGTGTGGATGTCCTCCCCGCTGCGGAAGGCGGAAATCATGTGCTCGTCCCCGGCGATGTGGGCCAGGAGCCGCAGCTCGATCTGGGAGTAGTCGGCGTCCACCAGCACATTCCCCGGCCCGGCCACGAACATCTTGCGCAGCTCGGCCCCCAGCTCGGTGCGGATGGGGATGTTCTGGAGGTTAGGCTCGGTGGAGGAAAGCCGCCCCGTGGCGGTCACCGTGTTCTGGAAGGAGGTGTGGATGCGCCCGTCCGGGGCGATGACCTTGGTCAGCCCCTCCACATAGGTGGACGAGAGCTTGGTGTACTGCCGGTACTCCAGCACGGCGTCCACGATGGGAGCCTGTCCCCGGAGCTTTTCCAGCACCTCGGCGTTGGTGGAGTAGCCGGTCTTGGTCTTTTTCACGGGGGGCAGCCCCAGCTTGTCAAAGAGGATGTGCCCCAGCTGCTTGGGCGAGAGGATGTTGAAGGTCTCCCCCGCCTCCTCATAGATGCGCTGCTGGACGGCCTGGATGCGCCCCTCCAGCATCTGGCCGAACTCCCCCAGAGCCTTCCGGTCCACCAGGAAGCCCTCCCGCTCCATGCGGCTGAGCACGGGGCACAGGGGGAGCTCCACCTCGTAATAGAGCCTGTCCATCCCCAGCTCGGTGAGCCGGGGAGCCATGGCCTCCTTCAGCGCCCCGATGAGGGCGCAGTGGGACAGGAGGGCGCCCAGCACCGCCCCCTCGTCCCCCAGGGGGGAGAAGGCGTCGGGGGCCAGGTAGGTCTCTTTCGCCTTGGGGTATTCGTGGTTGAACCAGCTCATGCCCAGCTTTTCCAGGTCATAGCTGCCGTCGGTGGGGGCCAGGAGATAGGCGGCCAGAGCGGTGTCGAAGACAAAGCCCTCCCCCTCGATGCCCTCCTCCAGCAGCCGGGAGAGAAGGCTCTTCACGTCGTGGGCGTTCTTTTGGATGTCCCCGGCGAAGAGGGCCTTCAGGATGCCGTTGTACCCCTCCAGCTTGTCGGAGCGGAGAACGGCGGCGTGGCTCTCCCCCTCATTTACCCGGTGCTCCACCGCCACCACGTCCAGCCCCGGCAGGGCCAGCACGTCCACGCTCTTCTGCCCGCGCCAAAGGGCCAGCAGCTCCTCGGCCCGGGCCGGGTCCTCCACCACCTCGCTGGTGCAGACGCCGGAAGCTTCCTCCGCCCGGGGCGCCTCCCCCTGGGGGGCCTTGAGGCCCAGCTTGTCGATGAGCTTTTGGAACTCCAGCTTGAGAAAGAGGTCATAGAGGGCAGGGGCATTGCTCTCCCGGCGGAGGTTGTCCTCGGGCGCAAAGGCGATAGGGGCCTCGCACCGGATGGTGGCCAGGTCATAGGAGAGCCGCGCGCCCTCCTCCCCCTCGGCGAGCTTTTTCAGCACGGCGGGCTTGGCCTCCAGGGTGTCCAGGCCCTGGTAGATGGCCTCCACCGAGCCGTAGCGCTGGATGAGGTCCATGGCGGTCTTCTCCCCGATGCCCTTGACGCCGGGGATGTTGTCGCTGCTGTCCCCCATCAGGGCCTTCAGGTCCACAATGTGGATGGGGTCGAAGCCGTACTCCTCCCGAAAGACCTCCGGGGTCATGTTGCGGGTGGTGGTCTGGCCCATGCGGGTGGTCACCAGCTTGACGGTGGCGTGGTCGCTCACCAGCTGAAGGGAGTCCTTGTCGCCGGTGACGATGACGGTCTCCCACCCCGCCTCGGTGTCCCGGGCGGCGATGGTCCCCAGCAGGTCGTCGGCCTCCCAGCCGTCCAGCTCATAGCGGGGGATGTTCATGGCGTCCAGCACATCCTTTAAAATGGGCATCTGGGCGGCCAGCTCTTCCGGCATACCCTTGCGCTGGGCCTTGTAGCCCTCATAGGCCAGATGGCGGAAGGTGGGAGCCTTCCGGTCGAAGGTCACGCAGAGGGCGGCGGGCCTCTCCTCCTCCAGCAGCTTGAGCAGGATGGTCACAAAGCCGTAGACGGCATTGGTGGGGGTGCCGTCCTTGGTGGTGAGCATCCGGATGCCGTAAAAAGCCCGGTTGATGATGGAGTTGCCGTCAATGGCCATGAGTTTTTTCATAGGATGCCTCCGTCACGAATCTGATTCTCTCTATTATATCCGCTTTTTCCGCCCCGCACAAGTCCGCCCCCGCGGAGCGGGAGCGGGTCCCGGACCCTCTCCTCCGCGGGGGCGGTATTCACTCGTCCTTGCTGTCCTCTTTGTCCAGCAGGGCGGCCAGCACCTCGTTGTAGACCCGCTCGGGCTTGGCCTGGAACCCCTCGGACAGGCGGGCGGCCTGGTCCCGGTTGACGCACAGCAGCTCGATGGTCATGAGGTTGCCCCCCTCGTCGTCCAGGGTCATGCGGGCGGTGAGACTCCCGTCCGGCCGGGGCAGCACCTCGGTGCGGACCTGGGCGTTGCGCCGCAGGATGCCGTTGACCTTGGCCAGGTTGGCGTTGCACTTGTGCTTGACCGAGTAGGGCAGGCTGCTCTCGCAGGCCTCGCCGTTCTGGCGGCCCTTGTCGGTGATGGCGTAGAGCCCCTCCTCCAGGGTCATATGCCCGGTCTCCACCAGCTCGGCCACCGCCTCGGCAAAATCGAAATAGTCCACGCCCTCGTCGCACATGGTCAGCTCGGTCAGCGTGGGAAAGTCGATGGGTGAGGCCACCCGGGCCATAATGTAGAGGACCAGGAATTTGATCTCCATTTTGTCGTGGATGAAACCAAAACGGCTCATGGAAGGGACCACCTTTCTGCGTTTGCAGTCTTTTCTCTGTACTGCTCAGTGAACGACCTTGTTTGAATATTGGCGATGTGCCCAACGGCGCGGGATTTCAGGCCGCTGGCAAAGAATTTTCCCACCGGAATCCTCACGGAGTTCAAGGGGACATTCCGCCGTCCAGCGGTCAAAAGCCCCGTCGATTGGGCGTATTGACAATGTCCAAACAAGGCCTCAAGTCATTATACGGTATTTTTCCCGGCTTGGCAAGAGCGGGGCCGCGTGTCGAACGGGTTCAACACGCTTCTCAAAAACGCAAGCATTTTTTCCAGGGGATGCAGGCCGCCGCATGCACTCGCTGACGCTCGCACACTTGCGGGCTGAGAAGTGTTTTCCCGAGGCGTATGTCCTCGGAAAAAACGGATTGGGACATCCTTTCGCCGCCGTTTTTGTCTTCCTTGACAGAGTTTAGCCGGAAGGGTATCATAAAATTATCCCGGAATCACCAGGAAAGAGAGGCTTTCTTCCATGCCGACCAAGAAGCTCGCCCCACTCTGTCTCGCTTTGCTGCTGGGCCTGGGCGCCTGTGGGAAGCCCACGGCCCAGGTCTCTCCCGCGCCGGAGCACTCCCTCCCAGCCCGGACGCCCGAGCCCATTCCCACGCCTACCCCCGAGCTGGAGTATACCGGCCCGGTGAATCCCCTCACGGGACTTCCCATCGCCCAGGAGTATGTGGACCGCCGCCCGGTGGCCATCATGCTCAACAACCTCAGGCAGGCTCTCCCCCAGGTGGGGGTCTCCGACGCCGACATCATCTACGAGTGCCTGGCCGAGGGCGGCATCACCCGGATGCTGGGGGTCTATCAGGACCCCAGCCAGGCGGGCGCCATCGGCTCCATCCGCTCCTCCCGGCCCTACTATCTGGAGCTGGCCCTGGGCCATGACGCGGTCTATATCCATGCCGGCGGGAGCCCCGACGCCTACGAAAAGATCCGCGCCTGGAACGTCACCGCCCTGGACGGGGTCAATGGGCCCTACTGCGGTACCAGTCCAGGCTCCAACCTGATGTGGCGGGATACCGGCCGGCGGCGCAGCATGGGCTATGAGCACAGCGTCATCACCACCGGCGAGACCATCGTGGAGCGCTTTGCGGGCTACTCCTTCCAGCAGGAGCACCAGGAGGGCTATGCCTACGAGATGAATTTCCTGCCCGACGGCACGCCCTCCGGCGGGGTGACGGCCAACACCATCACCGTCCCCTTCTCCAACGTCAAGACGGGGGTCTTCACTTACGACCTGGAGCAGGAGCGCTATCTGGTGGAGGAGTACGGAAAGCCCTATGTGGACGGCAACACCGGCGAGCAGGTAGGGGTCACCAATGTGCTCATCCTCAAGACCCGGTGCTCCGCCATCCGCGGGGACGACAAGGGCCGCATCACGGTGGACCTCACCGGCGGCGGCACCGGCTACTACGCCTGCGGCGGCCAGCTCATCGACATCCTCTGGAGCAAGGGGGGCCGAAACGAGCAGCTGCGCTATACCGACCTGAGCGGCGTTCCCATCTCTCTGGGGGCCGGGCACAGCTATGTCAACATTGTGCCGCTGGACTCCGATGTGGAGATCCAGGCCTGACGGACCCTGTCCGCCATTTTTGTCGGGAGGGGGCGCTCCCGGTTGTCCTTTTCGGACATTGTGATATGATGCTTGCCTGAAGGCGTGGAAGTCCAGGCCCAGCCAAACCAGAAGCAGACCGGCTCCCCCAGTCCTTTCGACCGGGGGAGCCGGTTTTGTGCTCAGACCATGCAGCCGTTTTTGACCTCCCGGTAGCACGCGGGAATGCCGGGGGCCTGGTTGGGCGGGAAGAACTCATCCACGGGGAACTTCACATGGCGGAAGATCTCGCAGGGATCGTCCTCACTGCCGCCGCAGGTGCACTCCTTCTCGGGCAGGCAGTAGTCGTAGATGGGCATGAGGAGCTGGGTGTCCCGCTCCAGCCGGATGATGGAGAACTGCCCCAGGCTCACATACACCCGCTTGCCCTGGTTGCCGAAGCACAGGTCGCTGCAGAAACAGGCGCAGATGCAGGGCGGGATCTCAGTCAGCTCACAGTCGCAGGGGTGGCACTCGCATACGTCCACCAGCTTCATGTTCAGGACGATGGGGTCCACCGCCTCCACCACGGCGGTGGGCACGCTGCACCGGCGCATCTGGGTGTCCGGCCCCTCGTCGAAGCAGGAGGAGAACACCTTGGCGCTGCTCTCGCTGCCAAAGAGGATGACTCTCTTGTCAAAGACGCACAGGCCGCTGATTTCCACCGGGCGCACCGCGCCCACAAAGGCGTCGGCCGTGACCCGGTAGTAGTAGCGGACGTCCACAGTGTAAAAACCGCGGTTGAACCCGATGGGCTCCACGTCGATGTACACATAGATCAGCTCCGCCTTGCCGGCCTTGATGCTGACCGCCCGGTCGATAGCGCACTGGGAATCCTGGGTGGGATAGAACCGCAGATCCTCGATGCAGTCTTTATCTTTACATGAATCGAAGATCTTTCGGGTGTCAATACAGACGGCTTCTCGGATGCAGGTGTCTTCCTGCACGGGGCCGGGTGTTACCTTCTCAGGCATTGCAATACCTCCTAATGAGTGTTCGGAATTGCTTCCATGCCATTCTATGAGGGGGCAGGAGAATGGTGCGCGCCCGCCCCGGCCGCCGGGACATGAAAAAGCGGCAGGGGATGCGGCCCTTACGCCGTTTCCCTGCCGCTCAGTTCCAATGCTGGCCCGGTTCTGTGTCCATATATCCTCCACCATCTTTCAAAACGGTTGATTGGGTACATAAAACAAAAACCACACCAAAGTTTGGTGTGGAACAAACCCTGACAGAATCTGGTTTTTAGCGATCGCTGCGAATGACCTTCTCATCGCCGCCAAAAATCATATCGTCAATATCGGTCCCACGGTTCTTTTCATACAACATAGTATCACCTCCTTCGTTTGATCTGTACTCAGTATACTCTATTTTATGTAAATTTACAACCCCTGTTTCTTACCATTTTATAAAGAATTTGCAAAGATTGTGTGAACAAAACGTATAAATTACGTTTTTTGCTCAGTTTATCCTATTTATTCCCAGATACTGGCGTCCAGGAGGAAACTTGGAATCCTCCGGGACGCCGGGGCGGATCTCACCCTCTGGTGCGCTCCCAGTAGGCCGCCATGCTCTCCTGTCCTTCCCGGGTGACCTCCCGGAGCAGCCAGCGCCGCCACCCTCCGGGGTCCCAGGCAAGGGCCTCCTCCTCTGTGGGGAACTCCACCTCTGCGTAGAAGTATCCCTCCGGCGTTCCGGCATCCACCTGGTTCCACTCCAGGATATATCCCTCCGCCAGGCGGTAGCGCCGCTGTTCCTTTTGAATAAAGGGCTTATCGATGAATGCGGCCACCGCCCGGAACCGCTCCTCCTCTATGGGGAATTCCACCTCCATCCGGCTCAGCCCACTCCCCCGCTTCAGGCACAGCATGAACCGCTCCTCTCCACCCTCCCGGCGTTCACTGCGCACCCGGACGGCGGGGCGGGTGGTCACATACCCCTGCTCCATGTGCCAGACCTCGTCGGCCTCTCTGTCCGGCCAGCCACGCGCCAGCCAGCGGCGTTCGATCTCCATATCCGCTTCCTCCCATCTCCCCGCTCCGCGGGGGTTTTGGTATCAGGATACCCCATTTCCCCCCAAAACGCAACGGCCCGCCGTCAAATAAGGAACGGTTCTATACTACCTAAAAGAAGCAAAAAGAGAGTGAGCATCCAAAAGGTCCCACAAGGTTCTCCCTCTTCTTATTTTTGCCTATATTCTTCTTATACTTTCATCTGGCGTCCACTCTGATAATTTCTTCCATTTATCTTTGTGTACGTATGTGTATGTGGTCGCGCCCCTGTATGCATAGTACTGGATATCAATAAAGATAGCAAAGAGGATGAGAAAAGAAATCAGAGCACCATCCTGCTCTGCAAAATCAATGCGAGTATTCCCTTCATCTACCACCGTAAAGAGTGCGATTTGCTTTCCATCTTTTGTAAGAGAATGCTTTTTCTTTGAGTGTCCCCGCAGAACATAGATGTTTTGAGCAATATAAAATGCATACTCTGGTACAAAGAGTGACTGTTTCGAGTATCCAATTTCACCTTCTTTGTATTCATATATATGATATGGTGCACAGTTTAACCCCAAAAATCTGAGCGGAAAGTATTTGATTATATCCGATAGATTTTTTTGAGACATATTTAAATTTTCTTGTTCATTGTGGTACAAAACGATGCTTGATTTACCCAAAATAGCTCTTTTCGCAAAGCCGGTATATGAGGGATATTCCAAACAACGATAGGTGCATTCTGACAGCCGCTTATACTTTCTGATCAATGTAATATGCATTTGTTCTCCTCCTTGATGTCCAGCGGAAAACCTCTGCCGTACAGGGAAGTGCCCTAGATTCCTATTTGCGCCGCCTTTTTCGATAAAACCCATCCGCCCCTCCGGACAATGCCCAAGGGTGAAGCGGTTTATTTAGGTAGATGTTTACAGAGGAAGACAAACATGATCATTCCGTCCAGCATCATAAACTCCAAGATTAGATTTCTCTTTCCGTGACCGCCTGCGAAATTCGTCAAGTTGGCCAATATTTTATACAATTATGGTAAACTGTCTTTTCAACGGAGACTACATGTCTGAAAAAATATCTTGAACATCTCCCCCGGTATTTAATACGCATATTGTGTCATTATACCGGTCAGTGGGAACCAAATCATATTTGTTCCTGTTTCTGAAAAAAATGAATGGAAATTTTGTTAGGATTCCTTTGTCAAATGATTCAATCTCCGTAATGCTGTTGGTGAAATAGTATGTTAGTTCATATATTCCTGTCGCAAAAAGCAAGCGATCTATTCTACTGAAACAAATGTCAGCAAGCTGTAATAATTGCCGTTCTTTCTGGTGGAAGTTCTCCCTCGTAATAACAAAATCGGATAGACATATCCTGTATTCGCAAAAATTTGGCTCCTGGAAAACATCAAACAATACTTCTCTGTTTTCAAACAGCGGATACGTATGCCGTGTCAATAGATTCCGTCCTTCTGCCAGACCCAGAACTTCAAGAATGTTCTTCTTATCGTTCATCCCGTTCGCACCGCAGGCGGGAGAGAAAAAGGTAAGCTCAAAATACTCACCCATAATGAATCACCTCGAAACTCATTTGATCTCATCGAAAGTGCAGTTCCCAGTAACACTCTGCCTCCTGTCCCTGGCGCAGGAGGCAGGGTTCATACTCGCGGAAGATGGAAATGGAAGGCCCCCTCCCAGATCATTGCATATATGTCCCGCTCCCCCATAAAAAGCGGAGGCATCATACTACGGCCCGGAAATGTACAAGTCAGCTTCTCTTTCATACGTGATTCCTCCAATCTCAGCACAGTATCATGCAATAATCCCCGGGATTATCCAAGACAAACCATGGTATAAAAGCTTAATCCGGCCAGAGCTGCCCCTTCCTGTCTTCCCCGCCCTGTGGGGGCCTTGGTAGTATCAGGATACCCCATTTTCCTCCCAAACGCAACGGTTCTCCTTTGAAAAAAAACACCACCGCGTGGTATGATAGAGTTCCAGATCTGAAAGCGATGACTCCTTGATTCTTTCTTTTTCTGGAACCGGCACCAGCCGCTACTGCGCCCAGATGCTCGCCCCCCCGTACCCGCCCTGACCCGCCCTCTCTGGAAAGGAGCGCCTTATGGAATATTCCTCCTACTATGAAAGCGATGTGCTGGCCTATTTTGACGGCCGCCCCGGGGAGCTGGCCCTGTACGAGGCCTTCTTCCGGCGTATGTGCGCCCAGTTCCCCGCCTGCTCGGTCAAGGTGCAGAAGAGTCAGATCAGCTTCTACCACCGCCGCCTCTTCGCCGCCGCCTCCCTGCCGGTCCGGCGAAAGAAGGACTGGCCCAAGACCTGCATCCTGGTGACCTTCGGGCTCTCCCACCGGTTGGACTCCCCCCGCGTGGCCGTGGCGGTGGAGCCCTATCCCAACCGCTGGACCCACCACGTGGTGGTCTCTTCACCCGAGCAGCTGGACGACGCCCTCTTTGCCTGGATCGAGGAGGCCTGCCAGTTCGCTGAGAACAAATAAAACAAAAGCCCCGCCCCTTCTCCTGTTCGGGAGAGGGGGCGGGCTTGCATGTTTGAGAATGCCCCTACATGAGGGGCGCCAGGATGCGCAGCACCGCGCGGAAGAGCCGCCGCACCCCTGAGTGGGACCGGCAGCGCTGGAGGGTGATCCGCTCGCTCTCCGCCTGGGTGCGGAGAAAGTCCTCCTTGATGTCCCGCAGGCAGGGCGCACCGCACAGCCATACGCCGTCCTCAAAGTGGAGGAACATGCTGCGGTAGTCCATGTTGACCGTCCCCACCGTGCCGAACCGGTCGTCCACCACGAAGTTCTTCCCGTGTATGAAGCCGGGGGTGTACTCGAAGATCTGCACCCCCGCCTCCAGCAGGGACTCGTAGTGGGCCCGGGTCACCTCGAAGATGACCTTTTTGTCGGGGATGTGGGGGGTGATGATCCGCACGTCCACCCCCGCCTTGGCCGCGCTGCACAGGGCGGTGTTGACGCTGTCGCTGACGATGAGATAGGGCGTGGTCAGGTAGACATACTTCTTGGCCTTGTTGATGAGGTTGAGGTAGACGGTCTCCCCCACCGGCTCCCCGTCCAGGGGGCTGTCGGTGTAGGGTTGGACAAAGTAGCCGCCGCAGCCGGCGCACGCGGCCGGAAGGGAATCCGGGCGGAAGTCGTCCAGCCGCTCCTCCCCCCGCATATAGTCCCACATGGTGAGGAACATCACCGTCATGCTCCACACCGCCTCCCCCCGCAGGAGGATGGCGGTGTCCTTCCAGTGGCCGTACTTGACCTTCCGGTTGATATACTCGTCGGCCAGGTTGATCCCGCCGGTAAAGCCCGTGTGGCCGTCGATGACGCACAGCTTCCGGTGGTCCCGGTTGTTCAGGCGCAGGGAGAGGATGGGGATGAAGCGGTTGAACACGCAGCATTGGATGCCCTTGGCCTCCAGCTGGGCGGCGTAGTCCTTGGGCAGGGTGAAGAGGCTGCCGATGTCGTCGTAGATGATCCGCACGTCCACGCCCTCCTGTACCTTCTCCTCCAGCACCTCCAGGATGGCGTCCCAGAAGATCCCCCGCTCGATGATGAAATACTCCAGGAAGATATACCGCTCAGCCTTCCGCAGCTCCTCCAGCATCCGGGGGAATGCGTCGTCCCCCAGGGGAAAATAGACGGCCTCGGTGTGGCTGTAAGCCGGGGCGTGGGCATACTGCTCCAGGTAGCGGGCCTGGTTCACCGCGTCCGCCCCGTAGGACGAGAGCGCCCCGGCCTTGCAGTCCCGCTCCAGGGCGGAGACCATCTGCCGCTCCATGCCCTGCATCTTTCTCCGCTGCCGCAGGGAGAGCCGGTTGCCCCCCAGGAGGAGGTAGATCAGCCCGCCAAAGACCGGGAAGAGGAGAATGGGGATGATCCAGGCGATCTTGTAGCCCGGATCGCTCTTGTTCCCCACGATCCACAGCACCGCCGCCACCGAGAGGGCGATGCACAGCCAATAGAAGTAGACAAAGTACGCGGAAAACCGCCCCATCATGGCCAGCAGCAGGGCCAGCTGCACCACCAGGAGCACCGCCGTCACGGTCAGCCGGTGGAAGAGGAGGGAGGCCAGCTTCTTCATCATAGGAACGCCTCCCCGCCCGGCAGGGGCGTCAGGGGCTCCGGCTTACCCGTCTGGACCACCACATTCTCCTCCCCCAGCACGCCCCGCAGCTCCTCCAGGAGCAGGGGGTGGATCTGGCAGGGGTAGGCCGGGGTCCAGGCCCCCTCCGCGGCGAACTTGGCCCGCAAAGGCTCGCTCCCCGGGAACATGAGGAGAACCCGCAGGATGTGCCGCCAGCGGGGGTCCTCCCGGGCGGGCAGGCGGAGGTAGAGCTTGCGCACCTTCCCCGCCTCGGGCTCGGCCGGGGCGGAGGGGCCGCTCTCGGGCGCGCCCTGGAGGGGGCGCAGGCTGTCGCACATGAGCTGAGGGGGCTTTTCATCCCGCACCGAGATGCGCCCCTCGGCCACCACCGGGGTGTTCTCCTGCAGGCAGGCGCTGCACTCCCCCAGCACCCGGGAGAAGATGAGGACCTCCAGCGCGCCGGTGTCGTCCTCCAGGGTGGCGTAGGCCATGAGGCTGTTGCTCCGGGTGGTCCGGGTCTTGGAGGCCGTCACCACCCCGGCGATGGTCACCTTCTGCCCGTCGGCATAGCGCTCCGGCCCGCCCTCCCGGGCGAAGTCGGCGGTGATGGAGCCGATGGGCACGGCCCGGCAGGCCCGGGCGGCCGCCCGGTACTCGTCCATGGGGTGACCGGTCAGGTAGAGGCCGGTGGTCTCCTTCTCCATGGTCATGCGCTCCTGCCGGCTGAACTCCGGGATGTCCCGCAATACCAGCTGGGGGGCGGTCTCCATGGCGTCCCCTCCGCCGCCGAAGAGGTCGAACTGTCCGGCCAGGTTTTTCCGCTTGTTCTGGGCGATGGTGTCCACCAGCTGCTCGTAGGCGTCCAGCAGCTGGGAGCGGCGCACCCCCATGGAGTCGAAGGCCCCGCAGCGGATCAGGTTCTCCAGCACCCGCTTGTTGAGGTCGTGGTCAAAGAGCCGCAGGCAGAAGTCGGGGAAGTCCCGGAAGGGCCCCTTCTCCCGCTCGGCCAGCACGTCCCGCACGAAGCCCCAGCCCACCCCCTTCACGGCGGCCAGGCCAAAGCGCAGGTTCTCCCCGGACACGGTGAAGGAGGCCCCCGACTCGTTGATGTCGGGGGGCAGGAGGGAGATCCCGCAGTCCTTGCACTCGGCGATATACTCGGCCACTTTCTCGCTGGAGTCCAGCACCGAGGTGAGGAGGGCGGCCATATACTCCCGGGTGCGGTGGCGCTTGAACCAGGCGGTCTGGTAGGCCACCACCGCGTAGCTCACCGCGTGGGCCTTGTTGAAGGCGTAGTTGGCGAAATCGTAGATCTCGTCGTACACGTCCTGGCCCACCTGCTCCGGGATGCCCCGGGCGATGCACCCGTCGATCCCCCGGCCGGGGTCGCCGTAGATGAAGGCCTTGCGCTCCCGCTCGATCTGGTCCTTCTTCTTCTTGGAGATGGCCCGGCGCACCATGTCGGCCTGTCCCAGGGAGTAGCCCGCCATGTCCTGGAAGATGCGGATGACCTGCTCCTGGTAGACGATGCACCCGTAGGTGACCTCCAGGATGGGCCGGAGGGAGGGGTGCTTGTAGGTGATCTTCTCCGGGTTCTGCTTGCAGGCGATGAACCGGGGGATGGACTCCATGGGCCCCGGGCGGTAGAGGGCGATGATGGCCGTGATGTCCTCGATGTTCTGGGGCTTGAGGCCCACGCACACGCCGGTCATGCCGGCCGACTCCATCTGGAACACGCCCGAGGTCTTGCCCTCGGAGAGCATCTGGAACACGGCCGGGTCGTGGTCGGGCAGGCTTTCCAGGGAAAAGTCCGGCTCCCGCGCCTGCACCAGCTTCACCGCGTCGTCCAGCACGGTCAGGTTGCGCAGGCCCAGAAAGTCCATCTTGAGCAGGCCCAGCTCCTCCAGGGTGGTCATGGTGTACTGGGTGACCACCGATTCGTCGTTTTTCGCCAGGGGGACATACTCGTGGACCGGGCGCTTGGTGATGACCACCCCCGCGGCGTGGGTGGAGGCGTGGCGGGGCATGCCCTCGATGGCCTTGGCCGTGTCGATGAGGCGGCGGATGGTCCCGTCCCCCTCGTAGGCCTCCCGCAGGGGCTTGGAGAGCTTGAGGGACTCGTCCAGGGTGATGTGAAGGGCCCCCGGGCCGCTGGGCACCTGCTTGGCCACGGCGTCCACATCCGCATAGGGGATGTTGAGGGCCCGGCCCACGTCCCGGATGGCCCCCTTGGCGGCCATGGTGCCGAAGGTGACGATCTGGGCCACGTGGTCGGGACCGTATTTGCGCTGGACGTACTCGATGACCTCCTGCCGCCGGCGGATGCAGAAGTCCACGTCGATGTCGGGCATGGTGACCCGCTCCGGGTTGAGGAATCGCTCGAAGTACAGGTCATACCGCATGGGGTCGATCTCGGTGATGCGCAGGCAGTAGGCCACCATGGACCCGGCCGCCGAGCCGCGGCCCGGCCCCACGGGGATGTGGCGGCTCTTGGCGTAGTGGATGAAGTCGGAGACGATGAGGAAGTACTCCACAAAGCCCATCTGGCGGATGACCCCCATCTCGTACTCCAGCCGCTCCCGGTAGGCGCGGGGCGCGTCGGGGTAGCGCCGGGCAAAGCCCTCGTCGCAGAGCTTCTGGAAATAGGCGTCCCCGTCGGTGTACCCCTCGGGGAGCTTGAACTCAGGCAGGTGGTACTTGCCGAACTCGAACTCCACCGCGCACCGCTCGGCAATGCGGGCCGTATTGGCCACCGCCTCGGGGTACTCGGGGAAGAGCAAGGCCATCTCCTCCTCCGACTTGAGATAGAATTCCCGGGTCTCAAAGCGCATCCGGGAGGGGTCGTCCACCGTCTTGCCCATCTGGATGGCCATGAGGGTGTCCTGCATGGCCGCGTCCTCCCGGGTGAGGTAGTGGGCGTCGTTGGTGACCACCAGGGGGATGCCGGTCTCCCGGTGGAGGCGGAGGATGCCCTCGGCCGCCTGCCGCTGGGCGGGGATGCCGTGGTCCTGGAGCTCCAGGTAGTAGCTCCCCGCCCCGAAGATCTCCTGCATCTCCAGGGCGTGGGCCTTGGCCCCCTCGTAGTTGCTCCCCAGGAGGAGCCGGGGCACCGCCCCCGCCAGACAGGCCGAGAGGGCGATGAGCCCCTCCGAGTGCTCCCGCAGCAGGTCCATATCCACCCGCGGCTTGATGTAAAAGCCCTCCAGAAAGGCCTGGGAGACCAGGTAGCTCAGATTCCGGTAGCCCACCTCGTTCTGGCACAGGAGCACCAGGTGGCGAGCCGCCGAGTCCAGCTCGTGGACCTTGTCAAAGCGGGTGCGGGGGGCCACGTAGACCTCGCACCCGATGATGGGCTGGATCCCCGCCGCCTTGCAGGCCTTGTAGAAGTCGATCACGCCGTACATCACGCCGTGGTCGGTGATGGCCACCGCGCGCTGCCCCAGGTCCTTCACCCGCTGCACCAGCCCCCCGATGCGGCACGCGCCGTCCAGAAGGCTATACTCCGTATGGACATGTAAATGGACAAAGGACATGGGGCTCCTCCTTTTGATCTGATCTGTATGCGTGTGGGGGACAAACGGACGGTCCGGAGGCCCGCCCCTGCGGTCTGTGCCTGTCGGGGGCGGCGTCCCCGACGCCCATTCCTTATTTCGGGGTCACGATGCTGCCGCAGCTGGGGCAGCAGTACTGCTCCGTCTGCCCGGGCAGCTGGTCGGTTGGGGTGCGCAGGGTGGCCCGGCACAGGGGGCAGGTCTTCCGCCGCACGCCCCCCTGGATGCCGAAAGCCAGGCACAGCACCCCCGCCGCGTAGCAGACCAGGGCGGCGGCCTGGGCCCGCAGGGCGGTCTGGCCCACCGCGCCCAGCAACAGCAGTACCACGCCCGCCGCCAGGGCCGCCATCTGGCGGCCGGGTAGTGTTCTATGCATGGGGTTTTCCATCTCCTTCTATTTCTCAAAAATGCAAGCATTTTTTCGAGGGGGGATGCAGGCAGAACACAACCACTTGCACAACACCCCTCTTTTCCGCCCGCCTGCTCTATTATGCTTTCCCCAGCTCCATCAGCTTGCGCAGCCGGTGGTTGAGGCAGGACTTGGTCACCGGCGGGTCCAGGGCCTCGGCCAGCTGGGCGAGGGTGAGCTCCGGATGGGCAAGGCGCACTTCTGCTGTGGCGCGCAGCTTGGGGGGGAGCTCGTCCAGCATCCCCCGCTCCTCCAGCCGGCGGATGGCCTCGATCTGTTCCTGGGCGGCCTCCACCGCCTTGTCCAGGTTGGCCGCGTCGCAGTTCACCCGGCGGTTGACGCCCCCCACCACCGCCTTCTCCGCCTTGGCGTTCATCACGGCCATGGCCGAGAGGGGCGCGCCGATGCCGGTGAGGAAGTCCTCGATGGTCTCGCTCTGCTTGAAGTAGGTGATGTAGTGGGACTTGCGGGTGGTCTCCTTGGGAAAGAAGCCCGCCTCCAGCAGGAGGGCGCTCATCTCCCGGCTCACGTTGTAGTGGGAGGTGGCCAGCTCCAGGTGGTAGCGCTTGGAGGGGTCGGTCACCGATCCCCCCGCCAGAAAGGCCCCCCGGAAGAAGGCGGCGCGGCAGTGCTCCTCCTCCAGGACCGCGAAGTTGATGTGGTGGGCCAAAGTCTCCCCGGGGTCGTAGCCGAAGACCTCGCAGATGGCCGAGAGCTTGTCCCGGTCCTGGATGGTGAAGATATGCTTCCCCCGGTGCTCCGGCCCGGGCCGGCTGTCAAAGCGGAGCCGGAAGGCTTTCCTGAAGAGAACCGGGAGCCGCCGGGCAAAGGCCTCGGACTCGGTGACGATCCGGGCCCCGGCGGCGGAAAACTGGCTGCAGAAGAGCA
This sequence comes from Clostridiales bacterium, assembly GCA_018374635.1. Lineage (GTDB taxonomy): Bacteria > Bacillota > Clostridia > Oscillospirales > Oscillospiraceae > Pseudoflavonifractor_A. The sequence goes on along the minus strand of JAHAEW010000007.1, from coordinate 26,398 downwards.
GTGCCCCGTAAGCTTCCGCCTGGGCGCAGCAGCGGCGGGAGAGCTCGCTTCGGCACAGCTCCCCCTTGGTCTCGGATGCGAAGGACATGGCCGCTCCCCCCTTAAAAGATCTTGGTGTGGGCCCGCTCCTCGTAGAGCTCCATCACCGCCTGGGCCAGACGGGTCACCGAGTGGCGGGCGTAGTGGGAGGTCTCGGAGGAGACCGGGCGGGTGACCAGCTCCACTCCCAGTGCCTCGACCGCCTCTCTGTCCACGGTGATGGGGATGGCGTCCTCCTCCCGGTAGCGCTCCAGCAGGCCCGGCCGCACCGGGGCGGAGTTGCACAGGCACAGGTCCACCAGGCCCGGGCCGGAGTGGTCCAGGAGGGCGGCCACGTGGTCGGAGGCCGTCATCCCCTCGGTCTCGCCGTCCTGGGTCATGATGTTGCAGATGTAGAGCTTGAGGGCCTTGGAGCGGCACACCGCCTCGGCGATCCCGTCCACCAGCAGGTTGGGGATCACGCTGGTGTAGAGGCTCCCCGGCCCCAGCAGGATGAGCTCGGCCTCCCCGATGGCCTCCACCGCCGCGGGCAGGGCGGCGGGCCGCTCGGGCAGGAGCCGGACGCTGCGGATGCGGCAGTCCTGCTCCTTCTTAAACTGAAAGATCTTGGACTCCCCCACCACGGAGGTGCCGTTCTCAAAGGTGGCCTCCAGCCGCACGTTCTCATTGGTCACCGGGAGGATGCGCCCCGAGATGGCCAGCACCTCGCTCATGCGGGCCACCGCCTCATCGAAGGATGGGTAGATCCCGTTGAGGGCAGCCAGGATGAGGTTCCCGAAGGACTGCCCGGTCAGCCGCCCCGAGCCGCTGGGAAAGCGGTAGCTGAGCAGCTGCTCCATCACCGGCTCGGCGTTGGCCAGGGCCTCCATGCAGTGACGGATATCCCCCGGGGGCGGCATGCCCAGATCCTCCCGCAGCACCCCCGACCCGCCGCCGTCGTCGGCCACGGTGACGATGGCTGTGAGATTTCGGGTGTGCAGCTTCAGGCCCCGCAGCATGGTGGACAGCCCCGTCCCACCGCCGATGGCCACGATCCTGGGGCCGCGGCCGCCTTCACAGCAATTACGTTCTGTCATGTACGATTCCTCCGCGCTGAATGGGTGGGACATGGGCCCTATGCCCGGGTCATGTCCCGGTGGTTCTCGCTGGCGTCATAGCCCTTCCGGCGAATGAACTCGGCCAGGGCCCGGGTGACGGCCACCGAGCGGTGCTGTCCGCCGGTGCACCCCACGGCGATGACCAGCACGGTCTTTCCCTCAGCCACATACTGGGGCAGGAGGAAATTCATCAGGTCCTCCAGGTGGGTCATAAAGTCCCGGGTCTGCTGGTAATTGAACACAAAGGAGCGCACCGGCTCGTCCAATCCGGTCTGGCTGCGCAGCTCCGTGATGTAGTAGGGGTTGGGCAGGAAGCGCACGTCAAAGACCAGGTCGGCCTCGATGGGGATGCCGTACTTGAAGCCGAAGGAGATCACATTGATGCTCATGGCGTGGGGGACCTGCCCGTCCCCGAAGAGGCGCAGGACCTCCCCCCGCAGCTTGGCGGTGGAGAGGGCGGTGGTGTCGATGATGTACTCCGAGCGCTGGCGCACCGGCTGGAGCGCGTCCCGCTCGGCCTGGACAGCCTGGGCCAGGGAGCGCCCGTCCCTGGACAAGGGGTGGATGCGCCTGGTCTCCTTATAGCGCTTGATGATGGCCTCGGGGGCGGCCTCCACAAAGAGGATCTGGTACACGCACCCCATCTCTTTCAGGGCGCTCAGGGCCTCGAAGAGGTCGTCAAAGGTGTGCCCGCCCCGGATATCGGTCACCAGGGCCACCCGCCGGTACTTGCCCTGTCCCGCCATGCACAGCTCGGCAAACTTGGGGATGAGCGGGGCGGGCATGTTGTCCACCACGTAAAATCCCATATCCTCGATGAAAGAGGCCGTCTTGCTTTTTCCCGCTCCGGACAGGCCGGAAATGATCACAAATTCCATCCCTCGCTCCTCTCTCCCGCGGGACCCTCTCAGATCCCCAGGGTGCGTACCTCCATCTCCAGCGTCACGCCGGTCTCCCGGAAGACGGTCTCCCGGATGTGGGCGGTCAGGTCCATCACGTCGGCGCAGGTGGCCCCGCCCCGGTTGACGACAAAGCCCGCGTGCTTCTCCGACACCTGGGCGCCCCCCACGCGCTTGCCCTTCAGGCCGCAGCGCTCGATGAGAGCGGCGGCAAAGTGCCCCTCGGGCCGCTTGAAGGTGCTGCCCGCGCTGGGGTGCTCCAGGGGCTGCTTCTCCCGGCGGCGGGCGGAGAGGTCCTCCATCCTGGCGCGGATCTCGCTGCGCTCTCCCCGTTCCAGGCGGAAGGTCCCGCCCAGGATCAGGCGCGCGCCGTCGGAGAAGGCGCTGTGCCGGTAGGAGAAGCCCTGCTCCTCCCCCCGCACGGCGCGGACCGTCCCCTCCGGCGTGAGGACCCGGGTCTCCTCTGCGACCTGGCACATCTCCCCGCCGTAGGCCCCCGCGTTCATCAGCAGGGCGCCCCCCACCGTGCCGGGGATGCCGTGGGCAAATTCCAGCCCGGTCAATCCGTGCTCCAGGGCGAAATGGGCCAGCCGGGAGAGCAGCACCCCGCTTCCGGCCCGGATCACGTCCTCCTCGGCCGAGAGACAGTCCATCCCGTCAAAGGTCTTGAGGATCACGCCCTCATATCCGGCGTCCGATACCAGGAGGTTGGAACCGTTGCCCATGAAAAAGGGCTCGATCCCATGGGCGCGGGCGGCCTGGACCACACCCGCCGCCTCCTCCTCGCTGCGGGGCAGCGCCATCAGACGGGCGGGCCCCCCGATCCGAAAGGAGGTGTGCCGCTCCATCGGCTCCCGCTCACGCAGCTCCATGCCGGGAAACCTCTCTCTGAGTGCTTGGATCAATGCGGAATAAACGTCCATGGAAACCTCCAAACTACAATCTGACCCGCCGGACCACGGTTCCCCCGCAGAGCCCCCTGCGGCCCCGGTCATTCCATAACTCTTATTATAACAGCTTTTTCCTTAAATTAGAATAGGATGCCCGAAATCCTCCGGACAGAAAAATACCGCGGGAAGCCCCGATCAAAAGGCTCCCCGCGGTGTTGGGTCCCGGAAAGAGGGGCGGCATGCGGCTGGCCCCGCTGCACGCAGTCCGCCGGACGGCCCCGAAAGCATCATACCGCGGCGCCAGGGCCGTTCGATATGGAAAAAAAGTCGGAGCAAGCACATACACGCTTGCTCCGACATGGAGCAGGTGACGGGAATCGAACCCGCGTGTTCAGCTTGGGAAGCTGACATTCTACCATTGAACTACACCTGCATCTTGGTTACCGACTTGGATATTATAGCACGCCATCCCCGGTTTGGCAAGTGATTTTTTCCAGATCGCTCCGGCTTTTTTGTGTCCTCCCCCTTCTCCCGCAAAATCCATCGAATCGGGTCCCACAATAAAAAATATCGCCCCGGCCCAGCGGTATGTTCCTTCTCCGCCCGGAAATACTGAGGAACAGACCGTTTCTGCACAGGAGGGACCGCTCAATGATAGGAAAAGTGGAAATCTGCGGCGTCAACACGTCCAAGCTCAAGGTCCTCAAAAATGAGGAGACCATGGCGCTGCTGAAAAAGGCCAAGGCCGGGGACGCCGCCGCCCGGGAGGCCCTGATCGCCGGTAATCTCCGGCTGGTCCTCTCGGTCATCCAGAAATTTTCCGGTCGTGGCGAGAACGTGGACGATCTCTTTCAGGTGGGGTGCATCGGGCTCATCAAGGCCATCGACAACTTCAACACCGATCTGGACGTACGCTTCTCCACCTACGGCGTGCCCATGATCGTGGGGGAGATCCGCCGCTATCTGCGGGACAACAGCGCCATGCGGGTCTCCCGCTCCATGCGGGACACCGCCTACAAGGTCTTGCAGGTCAAGGAGGCGTTTCTCTCCCAGCACCAGCGGGAGCCCTCCATCGAGGAGATCGCCAAGGCCCTGGACGTGCGCCGGGAGGAGATCATCTTCGCCCTGGACGCCATCGTGGACCCGGTCTCCCTCTATGAGCCGGTCTACTCCGACGGCGGAGACGCCATCTGCGTCATGGACCAGGTGCGGGACGCCAAGAATACCGACGAGAACTGGCTGGAGCACATCGCCCTCAAGGAGGCCATGGCCCAGCTCTCCGACCGGGAGCGGCACATCCTCAACCTGCGCTTTTTCGAGGGGCGGACCCAGATGGAAGTCTCCACCGAAGTGGGCATCTCCCAGGCCCAGGTCTCCCGCCTGGAGAAAAATGCCATCAAACAGCTGCGCAAAAATATGTAAGGGCTTTTCAAAAAGACACGAATACGCTTTCTGGACAGACTGACGCGAGGGGCGCTCCGGTGATACTGCCGGAGCGCCCCCATTCTCTTTCTATTATATTCTTCTTCCCCGCACCAGCAGCATCATGGGGCGGCGCAGCTCGTCCGCCATGCCCGGCACGTCCATGAGGGCCGGGTCGGGCATTGGCTCCACCACCCGCTCGAGGACAAAGCCGGTCTCCAGCAGCGTGTTGAGCCAGTCCGTCAGGGTGTGGTGGTATTTCACCACCTCGCAGCCCAGGAAATGGGCGGTGCGCTTCCCCCCTGCAAAGTACCGGTCCACCGGCCAGTGGACCGGCCGGCCGCGCTCGTCACAGCACCACTCCTGGCTCCCCTCCGCGGTAAAGACCGGGTGCTCACAGGAGTACACGAACACCCCGCCCGGCGCCAGCAGGCCGTGGACCTTCTGAAAGACCGGACGCAGGCCGTCCACATAGTGCAGGGCCAGAGAACTGAGGACTACGTCAAAGGAGCCCGGCTCCCCCTCCAGGTCCTCCATGGCCGCCCGGCGGTAGGTGATACGGGGGTCCTGGGTCATCTTCCTGGCCCGCTCCAGCATTTTCTCCGAGAGGTCGGTCCCCAGGACCGAGCGGGCCCCCTGCTCCGCGGCATAGCGGCAGTGCCACCCGAACCCACAGCCCAGATCCAGCACCCGCTTGTCCGTGAAATCGGGCAGGAGCTTTTTCAGCTCATGCCACTCGCCCGCAGCCCGCAGCCCCTGCACGGAGCGGGGAAAGCGGCTGTACGCTTCAAAAAACGTCTCGTTGTCGTAGTGGTTTTCTTTCATCTTATTGTTTTCCCTTTTGATCTATGTTGTTTATCCGGCGCGCTCACCCCCGGTAGGGCCGGTATCCGCCGCCGCGGCCCCGCCCTTTTCCGCAGGCCCGGCGTTTTCTCCTTCCCCGCCCGGACCACACCAGCACCGTCAGGACCGCCGCGAGGCCCAGCGCCGCGCCGTACACGGCCAGGCCCACCCAGTTGGGGGAACGGAGCAGGTCCACCGGATTCCAGGAGGGAAGCACCTGCTTGCGCCCCTCGGGGGCGGCATAGCGCCCGTCCACCGTCCCCATGGACTGGAGGTAGGAGGCCAGGGCGTACCACTCCTTCACCTCCGCGCCGCCGGCGTTGTGGACGATCCGCGCCTCCAGGTCCTCCACCGGCGCGCCGTGCTCGTCCCGCGGCGTGATGCCCAGGATGCCGAAGGACTGGCCGTTGACCGTCCCCAGCATCTGCCCGCAGTAGAGCCCCGTCACCACCCGGTAGAGCCGGCCGTCCTCGATGGGAACCCGCTTCCCGTCCTCCAGCACCTGCCAGCAGCCGGTGACCTTGTTGAAGATCAGCCGGTGGGGGTTGAGGCTCCAGCCCATCCCCGCGCCGTAGAGCTGGGCCTCCGGCATCAGGGGGGTAACCGAGGCGTCCACCTCAAAGGCGTCCTTCAGCTCATGCCCGTACAGGTAGGCCGAGATGAGGGGGTAGCCCGGCGTCCCGTCCGCCCCGATCCCCAGGGAGGATACCTGGAAGGCGTCCGCCGTGGTGATGGGGCCCGGCGTAAAGGACCCCCGGATCACGCCCTCGGCCACCACGGCGAAGTCCACCGGCACATAGTCCGCCCCCTCGGCCTCTTTCACCGCATAGATGTAGGAGTCGGCGATCAGGTTGCCCAGGGGCTCCTCCTGCTGCGCCTCTCCAAAGGTGTGGATGGCGGGAAAGGACCAGGGGTTTTCCGCCAGCACCTGGCCGTACCCGAGACCGTAGGCCCGGAGGTATCCCTCCTCCACCTTTCGCTGAAAGGCCTCCGCCATGGCGGCTATCTCCGGGTCCTCGGGCACGGTCTCATCCACCGGGAGGAGGGCGTAGTCCACCAGCTCCAGCCCGCCGTTTTCGTTCCGCTCCACGGTCAGCCGCCCCAGGTTGGCCGTGTCCGCCCCGCAGGAGACGATGAGGGTGTCCCCCACCCGGATGGGCTCCTCCAGCGTGGTGTGGGTGTGGCCTGAGAGGATCACGTCGATCCCCTCCACCTTCCGGGCCAGCTCATAATCCTCCCCTTTTCCGTTGTCCGTGCCGCTGTGGGAGAGACAGACGATGAAGTCGGCCTCCTCCCTGGTACGGATGGCCTCCACCACCCGCTCGGCGGCCTGGGCCACCGGCTCAAATTCCATGCCGGACATGGGCGCGTTGGAGTCGGCCTCCTCCCCCATCACGCCGAACACCGCGATGCGCAGGGGGCTCCCGTCGGCGGAGAGCCCCCGCTCGATCACGGTATAGTCGGTCACGCCGTAGTTCTCCCAGGCCGCCCGGCTCCCGGCGTCGCTCTCCGGAGGGCGGTAGTTGGCCTCCACAATGGCGGGGAGGGGGTCCCCGCTCTCCACCGCCGCGTCCAGCATGGCCGCAAGGCCCCCGGCGCGGTAGTCGAACTCGTGGTTTCCAAAGGTGGTCGCGTCATACCCCATGGCCCCCAGGGCCCGCAGCTCGGGGGCGTCGGTGGAGTAGATGGTCTGGAGCAGGGACCCCATGGAAAAGTCCCCCGCGTCCAGGGTCACCAGGGCCTGTCCCGCCCCGCTGGGAAAGGCCTCCCGCTCCCGCCGGAGCAGGGTGGCCAGGCGGGTGTATCCCCCATAAACACCCCCCTCCGACTCGGTGGGGAACCAGTGGTCGTGGGTGTCGTGGGTAAACAGGATGCGCAGGGTATCGCGCTCCCCCTGAGCCTGGGCCGGGGCCGCGCCCCCTGCCAGCACCGCGCCCAGCAGTGCCAGGACCGGAATGCACCGGACTCCTCTCATTTCCAGTTTCCTCCCTTTTCTGTCTTTTCTGGTCTCATTATGCCATAACCCGCGCAAAAAGGGAAGGGCCCCGGCCCCGCACTTTGGGAAGCCTCTTTTCTCATTTTCCGGTTGACAAGCGCTCCATATCCTGCTATACTGGTCAAGCACAATAAAGCAGAACGGTCCCCGTCCTCACCTCCAGCACCGCGCGAAGAGGTTTATATCGTTGACTGACACGCCGGGTCTCCGGCGGTGTTTTTCGTGCGATTGCGGGTACCGGGCTGGTAGCCGCTTTTTTGTTTTGCGATTGAGAATGGGAGGTGCTGTCGTATCAGCAACAAGGGTCATCAAATCAACGAGGAAATCCGCGACAAGGAAATCCGTCTGGTCTCCGCCACCGGCGAGCAGCTTGGCATCATGTCTGTCCGCGAGGCGCTGGAGAAGGCCATGGAGGCCGATCTGGACCTGGTGAAGATTTCCCCCACCGCCGTCCCCCCCGTCTGCAAGCTCATGGACTACGGTAAGTTCAAGTTCGAGCAGACCAAGCGGGAGAAGGAAGCCAAGAAGAATCAGCGCGTCGTGGAGATCAAGGAAGTCCGTATGTCTCCCAGCATTGACGTGAACGATTTCAACGTCAAGCTGCGCAACGCTCAGAAGTTCCTGGGCGAAGGCAACCGCGTCAAGGTCACCGTCCGCTTCCGCGGCCGTGAGATGGCGCATACGGACATCGGCAGAAGTCTGCTGGTGAAATTCGCGGAGGAGTGCGGCGAGGTCGCCACGTTGGATAAGGAGCCCAAGCTGGACGGACGGCACATGTCCATCTTCCTCTCCCCCAAGACCGCGAAGGAGAACAAGAAGTAAGAGGGCTTCCTTCTTACCTGTATCCTGGATATTGTTAAAGTAAAGGAGATCACTACCATGCCTAAGCTGAAAACCCACAGCGGCGCGAAGAAGAGATTCAACCTCACCAAGACCGGCAAGGTCAAGCGCGCCCACGCCAACAAGCGTCATCTGCTCAACGGTCACGGCAAGACCACCAAGCTGAAGAGAGGCCTCCGCGCCGGCGCTTACGCGGACAAGACCAACGAGCCCGCCATCAAGCGTCTGATCCCTTATAAATAAGAACTTTTTACTCATTGATATAGGAGGCTAATCTACCATGGCTAGAGTTAAAGGCGCGATGATGACGCGCAAGAGAAGAAATAAGACCCTGAAGCTGGCGAAGGGCTACTTTGGCGCGAAGTCCAAGCACTTCAAGATGGCCAAGGAGCAGGTCATGAAGTCCCTGGTGTACGCTTACACCGGCCGCCGGCTGAAGAAGCGCGACTTCCGTCAGCTCTGGATCGCCCGTATCTCCGCCGGCTGCAAGCAGAACGGCATGAACTACTCCACCTTTATGAACGGCCTGAAGAAGGCCGGTGTGGAGATCAACCGCAAGATGCTCTCCGAGCTGGCCATCCACGACAAGGCCGCTTTCACCCAGCTCACCGAGCTGGCCAAGAGCAAGCTGGCCTAAGTTTTCCAAAGAAAACCCGGAACTCCGTCTGGAGTTCCGGGTTTCTTTTTACCTGCGCCGGTCCATGTGCTCCTGCCACCGCCGGCGGAAGAGCTCCAGGTGGCACCGCTCGTCGGCCAGGACCCGGCGCAGGTTGGCCCGCACGTTCTCATCCCCGATCCAGCGCGCCTGATTCTCATAGATCCGGATGGAGGCCTCCTCCGCCCGGACGGCCGACTGTAATAACGGCCCCATCATCCGGTTATACTGATTGTACTCCGGAGACCACCAGACCCGCCGGCCACGCTGCACGCTCCACAGACGCGGCTCCGCCCCCAGCTGCACCGCCAGAGCGCCGAAGATCTCCAGGTGGTGGAGCTCCACCAGGGCCACCTCGTGAAAGGTCTGGGCCAGTTCCTCCTCCCCCGCGCACACCAGCTGGTCATACAGATACAGAGACGCCGAGGACATCTCGGACGTCCCGCCCCCCATATTGCTCAGCATGGCCCGGGCATAGCGGAGATTCCTGCCCTCCGCACAGATCTCCGGATAGGGCTCCGGCGCGCGAAAGGCCGCGGCCACGCAGATCATTTCCATCGGTACCGCTCCCTCCTCTCAAATATAATTTTAAATATTATATCTTAAACTTCTGTTGACTATTTCTTGAAGTGTGTGTTATACTAACCATAGCAGAGGCGGTGCACGCCTTTCAATCTATGCGTGATCGGGTGACTTTTATGAACCATGAACATATCCTGCCCGGAGATTCCTCCGAGCTCTACTACCACACCTCCCCCCGCCGGAAGCGGATCTCCGAACAGGGCCGCGACCCCTATGACGGCCTGCGGCCCTGGTCGGCCATCACCCACGGTCTGGGGGCGCTCCTGGGGGTGGCGGGCACCGTGGCGCTCCTTCTGCGCGCCTGGTTGCTGGGCCTGGACGCCTGGCATGTGGCGTCCTTTCTGATCTACGGGCTGTCCATGGTGGGGCTCTATACCGCCAGTACCCTCTACCACTGCGTCAATACCAGCGTCAAGGGCCGCATCGCCCTGCGCAAATACGACCACACCTCCATCTATCTCCTCATCGCCGGGTCCTATACCCCCATCTGCCTGGTTCCGCTGCGGACCTACGGCCTCTGGGGCTGGGTCCTCTTCGCTCTGATCTGGGCGCTGGCCCTGGCGGGCTTTGTGCTGGCGGTGGCCTGGATCGACGCCCCCCGCTGGGTGACCTCCGGGCTGTGCCTCTTTATGGGGTGGATGGCGCTGGTGGCCCTGGTCCCCCTCACCCGGGTGCTCCCCTCCGCCGGATTTTTCTGGCTCCTGGCGGGCGGCGTGCTCTACTCCGTGGGCGGCGTGCTCTACGCGGTCAAGTGGCCCGGCCGGAACAACCCCCGCTTCGGCTGTCACGAGATCTTCCACGTGTTCATCCTCCTGGGCAGCGTCTGCCACTTCATCCTCATGTACCAAGTGGTCGCTTTCCTCTAAGCCGATCCTGCACAAAGGCCGCAGCCCATAGGGCCGCGGCCTTTGCCTTCCGGTTGACAGACCGGGCTGGGAGGCTCTATACTGAATACAAATTTCATCCAAGGAGGTCTCCCTATGGCACATATCGCATGGATCGGCGCCGGTGTGATGGGACGCCCCATGGCCGGCCACCTGGCCGCCCACGGACACAGCGTCTCCATCTATACCCGCCGTTTTGAAACTCTCTCTGACGTGGCGGCCCAGTATCATCTGACCCCCTGCTCCACCATCGCCCAGGCGGTCCGGGACGCCGACGCTGTCTTTGTCATGGTCGGCTATCCCAGCGACGTGGAGGCCGTCTTTACCGGGGCGGACGGCGTCTTTGCCCACGCCAAGCCCGGCGCGCTGGCCATCGACATGACCACCTCCTCCCCCGCGCTGGCCCAGCGGCTCCACGTCCTGGGAAAGGAGCGGGGCATCCGCGTGCTGGACGCCCCGGTCTCGGGCGGGGACAGCGGCGCCCGCAACGCCTCCCTCTCCATCATGGTGGGGGGCGATGAGGCCGACTTCGAGGCGGCCGCCCCCTTCTTCGCCTGCATGGGAAAGAGCATCCACTACATGGGTCCCGCCGGGGCCGGCCAGCGCACCAAGGCCGCCAACCAGATCGCCGTGGCGGGGGCCACCGCCGCCTATACCGAGGCCCTGGTCTACGCGGAAGCGGTGGGCCTGGACCCCCAGGCCATGCTCCAGGCCATCGGCGGCGGGGCGGCCGGCTCCTGGCAGATCGCCAACATGGCTCCCCGGGTGCTCAGGGGCGATTTCGCCCCCGGCTTTTTCATCAAGCACTTTATCAAGGACATGCGCATCGTCCAGGAGGAGTGCCGCAGCCGGGGCGTGGACCTGGACATGCTCAACACCGTCTGCGCCCGCTATGAGAAGATGGCGCGGGAGGGCCTGGAGAACGAGGGAACTCAGGCCCTGATCCAATCCTATCCGTCTCACTGAGCTCCGGCCACAGCCCTGGTCCCACGATCCGGGCCGGGGCTTTTTTCGGCGGTTTTCGGGATCTTTTTCTGTTTTTGTGTCTCTTTCCCATTGACAAAGGCCGTTTCCTCCGCCTACAATGGGAAAATACTTGCCCGAACGTTACACTTTGACCAGAAAGGATCGGATGTGCCCCGTGAAGCGTAATCGTATGCTCCGCCTCTGGCGGGGGCCGTGGAGACGCAGTCCATGGCTCCGCCTTCCCGTTGTCGGCTTTGCCCCGCTGCTCCTCCTCTACCTGTGCCAGCTCATCACCTTGCAGGGCGCGCCGGAGGCCGCAGCCTGGATGGACAGCCATGTGCAGGCCGTCTTTTTTACATACTGCTTTCTCTTTTTGCTCCAGCAGCTGCTCCTGCTTCTGACCCGGCGATTCTTCGCGGCGGCGGCCATGCTCACGCTGCCCCTGCTCCTCTTCTCCATCGCCAACCACTTGAAGGAGGTCCTCAACGGCGCCCCCATCCTGGCCAGCGACCTGGCCATGACCGGGCAGGCCGGGCAGATCGCCGGATTTCTCCGTCCCGGGATGGAGCTGGGTACGGCCACCTGGCAGGGGATCGGGCTTGCCCTCCTCCTGCTGGTGCTGGCCTTTCTCTTCTCCAAGGGGGAGCCCTCTCCCCGCTGGAACCGGCTCCCCCGCCGCCTGGGCTGCCTGACCCTGACCCTCTCCCTGCTGGGCAATCTCCTGTGGATGCCCGGCTCCCGCACCCTCCTCTCCGGCCCCGAGGGGGAGAGCCAGGGGGAGCGCAACCAGCGTCTGGGCCTGCTCTCCGGCATGTACAGCGCCCTGTGCGAGAGCGCCATGGAGGCCCCCGATGCCTACACCGAGAACAACCTCAACCGCATCCTTCTCCAGCTGGAGGCCGCCCAGGAGCCCGCCGACCCCCAGGCCCAGCAGCCCAACATCATCCTCATCCTGTCGGAGAGCTTCTTCGACATCACCGCCCTCCCCGGCATCACCTTTGCGGAGGACCCCATCCCCAACTTCCACGCCCTCCAGCAGGAGGCCGCCGGGGGGACCTTCCTCTCCTCCGCCTATGCGGGGGGCACCGGGAATGTGGAGATGGAGCTCTTCACCGGCGTCCCCTCCGCCTTCCCCGGCGCGTCGGAGAGCCTCACCACCCTCAGCGACCGCACCACCTACTCCCGTCTCCCCTCCCTGGTCAAGGCCCTGGAAGGGCAGGGCTATGAGACCGCCATGGTGCACTCCTACAACGACAGCCTCTACAACCGCGCCTCCAACCTGCCCGCCATCGGCTTCGACCAGCTGGTGTACGACGAGGACTTCACCGTGGAACCCCGGTATGAAGGCGGCTACCTCTCGGATGACACCCTGGCCGACCAGCTCCTTACCCTCTTCGGGGAGAAGGGGGACGCCCCCCTCTTCCTCTACGGCCTGACCATGGAGAACCACCAGCCCTATTATGATGGGAAATTTTCCGCCCCCTCCGGGGTAGACTATACCTGTCCCAGTCTGACCGGAGCCGACCTGGGGGCCCTGGACTCCCTGATCCACGGCCTCCGCGACGCCGACGCCATGCTGGGCAGGCTGGTGGAGGCCCTGGAGGACTGCGGTGAGCCGGTCCTGCTGGTCTTTCTGGGGGACCACCTGCCCGGACTCGCTCTGGACGGATCGGGCACCATCTACTCCAAGCTGGGGTACGCCTCCTCCCCCAACACCGAGGACTGGGACACCCAGGAGCTCTTCCGGATGCACCAGACCTCCTATGTGGTGTGGAACAACTACGGCGCAGAGCTGGAGGCCCCCGACCTGGTGAGCGTCTCGGGCATGGGAATGCAGATCCTGGACTGGGCGGGGCTCTGGAAGCCCCTCTGGTTCACCTGGGTGGACCAGGCCGGTGAGGACATGCTGCTCTACCGGGAGCGGCTCTTCGTGGACGGCGCGGGGACGGCCTACGCCGCCCCGCCCAAGGAGAGCGCGGAGACCGTCTCCATCTACCGCTCCCTGGTCTACGACATCCTCTATGGGGAACACTATATTGCGGAGGAGCTCACCCGCTATACCCCCGAGGGGCCGTGATCCCCATGTCCGGGGGCTTGCCAAAGCGGGAGCGGGCCGCTATGATAGGAGAGAAGCGCAAGCAACCCAACCGAACAGGAGGCTCGTTTTCCGGTGCGCATTGTGAAATCTGTTTTTCGTATCCTGCTGCGGCTCATTCTCATTGCGGCCGCTCTGGCCGCCCTGGCCGCGCTCACCCTGGCCTTTCTCCGCTGGCGGGGCTATATCCTCCTGCCGGACGAGGTCCATCCCCCAGAGTGGCAGGTCTTCGGCGTGGACGTGTCCACCTACCAGGGGGAGGTGGACTGGGCCTCTCTGGCCGGACAGGGCGTGGACTTCGCCTTCATCAAGGCCACCGAGGGGAGCGGCCTGAAGGACGTGCGCTTTGCGGAGAACTGGGCGGGCGCCCAGGCCGCCGGCGTCCGCCCCGGGGCCTATCATTTCTTCAGCTACGACAGCCCCGGAGAGACCCAGGCACAGAATTTTATCGAGACCGTCCCGGTGACGCCGGGTTCCCTCCCCCCGGTGGTGGACATCGAGTTTTACGGATCCTATCTGGATGAGCCGGCCGACGCCGCTTCCACCAAGGCCATTCTGGACCCCCTCCTGGACGCGCTGGAGGAGCGCTACGGCGTCAAACCCATCCTCTACGCCACCTACCGCTCTTATCAGCTCTACCTCTCCGGGCGGGAGTACCGGGACTATCCCCTCTGGATCAGCAGTCCCCTGGTGGCTCCCCTGCTCCACGACTGGGATTTCTGGCAGTACAGCCACGCCGCCCGGCTGGAGGGCTATCAGGGCCGGGAGCAGCGCATCGACCTGAACGTCTTCCGGGGCAGCCAGAAGGCCTTCGATGCCTTCGGCCTGCCCACTGCATAATAAGAAAACGGCCCTCCGGCTTGTTGAACCGGAGGGCCGATCTTTTTTACGGCGTCTGCACGGCGTCCTCCTCTACGACATAGACGCTCCCTTCCTGTCCCGGTTCCAGGGCGTCCCCGTTCACGGCGGTCCCTTCCCGGGTGGTGACGGCATACTCATATGCGGCGGCTTCGCCGCTGTCCGGCAGGACCGCCTGGATCACCACCTGATCCACCGCAGTCTCTTCCGCCACGGCCTGCGCGCCCCAGTCCATCCAGCGGGAGAGCTGACGGGCCCCGGAGTAGATGGAGACCGCCGCCAGCACGCACAGCACCGCGCCCACCGTCCAGCGGGTCCGCCGGTCCGGCCCGCGCCGCTGGTCCGAGACGCCGCACAGCCGCGCCGCCAGCGCCTCCGGCGCGCCCCACTGCTCCACCAGGCGCGCCTCTCCATCCGCCCCCGCTTCCGCCAGGGTGCGCTCGTAATAGGTCACCAGGCGTTCCGCCTCCGCCCGGTCCACCCGGAGGATCAGGGCATTCCACAGCGCCTGCAAATAGGCTTCCTTCGTCATATTCTGTTCCCTCCCGCTGTCCTGTGTTTCTTTGGTGCTATCATATAATATCCTCACCCCCCAGACAAGGCCCCCTTTTTTAAAATCGGATTAAAAATCAAAAGGCCGCCCGGATTTGCTTCCCTGTCGGACCACCCTTTTTCCGCCCGGTTCTCTTTGTCTATCCTGCACAATTTCAAATTCATTTCCAACACCGGAACATCCTGTATTCTGCCTTTTAGGGGTTGTAAAATGAAAAATTTTGTACTATTATGTAAGTTACGTTTATTTCATATTTTCTGAGCGGGGCCTGCCCGGCCCCTGGATCATGAAGGAGATTTCGGCTATGAGCCTGCGCATCGGCATTGATATCGGCTCCACCACCGTCAAGGTCGTGGTGCTGGATGAATCCAACAAACTGCTCTTCCGTTCTTATGAGCGGCACTACTCCAAGACCCGCGAGCGGGCCTGCGAGACCCTCCACTCCATCGAGGACCGCTTCCGGGGCCAGGAGGTCAAACTGGTCATCACCGGCTCGGCCGGCCTGGGTGTGGCCAAGGCCAGCAACATCGACTTTGTGCAGGAGGTCTACGCCACCGCCGCCGCCGTCCGGGCGTACTACCCCGCCACTGACGCCGTCATCGAGCTGGGCGGCGAGGACGCCAAGATCATCTTCTTCGGCGGCGCGCTGGAGGAGCGCATGAACGGCTCCTGCGCCGGCGGAACGGGGGCCTTCATCGACCAGATGGCCACCCTGATGAACGTCACCGCGGACGAGCTGGACCGGCTCTCCCTCCGGCACGAGAAGATCTACCCCATCGCCTCCCGCTGCGGCGTGTTCGCCAAGACGGACATCCAGCCCATCCTCAACCAGGGCGGGCGGAAGGAGGACGTGGCCGCCTCCATCTTCCAGGCCGTGGTGGACCAGACCGTGGCCGGACTGACCCAGGGCCGGGAGCTCAAGGGGACCATCGTCTTCCTGGGCGGGCCGCTGCACTTCCTCTACGGCCTGCGGGAGCGCTTTGTGGAGACCCTCCGCCTGGACGGGGAGCACGCCATCTTCCCCGAGGACGGCGACTGCTTCGCCGCCATCGGCGCGGCCCTCTGCGCCGACGAGTACCGGGAGCGCCCCTTTGAGGAGGTGCTCAAGCTGCTGGAGGAGAGCGTGGACGCCAAGACCACCGTGGACACCATGCCCCCCCTCTTCACCAGCGAGGCCGACTACGCCGCCTTTCTGGAGCGCCACAACGCCAACCACCCGCCCAAGGCCGACCTGGAGACCTATTCCGGCCCCGCGTGGCTGGGCATCGACGCCGGCTCCACCACCACCAAGATGACCCTCATCACGGCGGACGGAGGGCTGCTCTACACCTACTACCACTCCAACCAGGGCAATCCCGTGGCCATCGTGCTGGAGCAGCTGCGCAAGCTCTACGAGCGGTGCGGGGACCGCATCCAGATCAAGGGCGCGGCGGTCACCGGCTACGGCGAGGCCCTCATCCAGAACGCCTTCCGCTGCGACCTGGGATTGGTGGAGACGGTGGCCCACTACAAGGCCGCCGCCCACTTCAACCCCGACGTGGACTTCATCATCGACATCGGCGGCCAGGACATGAAGTGCTTCAAGATCCGCAACGGCGCGGTGGACTCCATTATGCTCAACGAGGCCTGCTCCTCCGGCTGCGGCTCCTTTATCGAGACCTTCGCCAAGGCCCTGGGGTATGACATCGCCTCCTTCTCCAAGCTGGGGCTCTTCTCCCCCCGCCCGGTAAACCTGGGCTCCCGGTGCACCGTGTTCATGAACTCCTCCGTCAAGCAGGCCCAGAAGGACGGCGCCAGCGTGGAGGACATCAGCGCGGGATTGTCCATCTCCATCGTCAAAAACGCGGTCTACAAGGTCATCCGGGCCGCCTCGGCCGACGATCTGGGCCGCCACATCGTGGTGCAGGGCGGCACCTTCCTCAACGACGCCGTCCTCCGGGCCTTTGAACAGGAGCTGGGCCGGGACGTGACCCGCCCCACCATCGCCGGCCTCATGGGGGCCTTCGGCGCGGCCCTCGCCGCCCGGGACCTCCATCTGGAGCGCTCCACCCTTCTGAGCCGGGAGGATCTGGAGAGCTTCACCCACACCGCCAAGCCCGTCACCTGCGGCCTGTGCACCAACCACTGCTCCCTCACGGTCAACCAGTTTGACGGCGGGCGGAAATTCATCTCGGGCAACCGCTGCTCCCGCCCCCTGGGCAAGGAGAAGACCCAGCTGCCCGACCTGATGAACTTCAAGTACAAGAAGCTCCGCTCCCTCCAGGGCGTGGGTGAGGGGGACGGCTCCCGGGGAAAGATCGGCATCCCCTTCGGCCTGAACATGTACGAGAACCTTCCCTTCTGGTTCACCTTCTTCACCAAGCTGAACTTCGAGGTGGTCCTCTCCCCCGAGTCCTCCCGCAAGCTCTACCTGAAGGGCCAGCGCACCATCCCCTCGGACACGGTGTGCTACCCCGCCAAGCTCCTCCACGGCCATGTGGAGGCTCTGGTGGAGGCGGGGGTGGACGCCATCTGGTACCCCTGCATGTCCTACAACAACGACGAGGGCATCGGCGACAACCACTATAACTGCCCCGTGGTGGCCTATTACCCGGAGCTGCTGGCGGCCAATGTGCCCTCCCTGAAGCAGACCCGCTTCCTGGACCCCTATGTGGGCCTGTGGCGGCACAAGGACTTCATCAAGCGGATCTCCTCTTTTATGGACCAGGAGTTCCGTATTCCCAAGCGGGAGACCCGCATGGCCGCCCAGGCGGCCTACACCGCCTATGAGAACTACATGCACGTGGTGCGGGAGACCGGCAGGGAGTACATCGAGTACGCCCGGGTCCACGACATGCCCATCCTGGTCCTGTGCGGCCGCCCCTACCACATCGACCCGGAGATCAACCACGGCATCAACGACCTCATCACATCCTTCGGCTTCGTCCTGGTCACCGAGGACGCACTGAGCTATCTGGAGGGTTACGCCCCCCGGAAAGTCCTCAACCAGTGGACCTTCCAGAGCCGGATGTACAACGCCGCCCGCTATGTCTGCACCCAGGAGGACATGCAGGTCATCCAGCTGGTCTCCTTCGGCTGCGGCACCGACGCCATCACCACCGACGAGCTGCGGGACATCCTGGAGGAGGGCGGCAAGCTCTACACCCAGCTCAAGATCGACGACATCAGCAACCTGGGCGCTGTGACCATCCGCATCCGCTCCCTGATGGCCGCCATCGAGGCCCGGAAGGACCGGCCGTGAACCCCACCCCATGGAAAGGAAGCAAGCTATGGCTGAATTAGTATACGACAAGACCGGGCGGCTCCTCTTCACCAAGGAGATGAAAGAGGAGTACACCCTCCTCATGCCCCAGATGCTCCCCGTCCACTTCGGCATGATGGCCCGCCTGCTGGAGCGGGAGGGATTCAAGGTGGAGACCCTCAACACCTCCGGCAAGAGCATCGTGGACGCCGGACAGAAGTACGTCCACAACGACACCTGCTACCCCGCCCTCCTGGTCATCGGCCAGCTCATCGACGCCATCCAGAGCGGGCGGTACGACGTGCACAAGGTGGCCCTCCTCATCACCCAGACGGGCGGCGGGTGCCGGGCCTCCAACTACATCCACCTGCTGCGCAAGGCCCTCAAGAAGGCGGGACTGGCGTTCGTCCCCGTGGTGTCGGTCAACCTCTCCGGCCTGGAGAAGAACCCCGGCTTCCAGCTGACCCTCCCCTTCATCCGCAAGGCGGTGTTCGCCATGATGTACGGCGACATCATCGTGCAGACCTCCAACCAGGTCCGCCCCTATGAGGTCACCGCGGGGCAGACCGATGGGGCCATCGAGTCCTGCATGCAGCGCCTCCTGGACGGCATGGACCAGGGCAAGGGCCTCTCCTACCCCCAGATGTGCGAGAACTTCAAGTGGATCGTCCAGACCTTCCGGGACATCCCCGTCCAGGGGGAGCCCAAGGTCCGGGTGGGCGTGGTCGGCGAGATCTACATCAAGTACTCCCCCCTGGGCAACAACAACCTGGAGCAGTTCCTCCTCTCGGAGGGGGCCGAGCCCGTGGTGCCGGGTCTCACCGATTTCATCATCTTCAAGATCAACAACCGCGAGGTGGACGTGGACCTCTACGGCGGCAAGTGGCTCAAAAAGAAGGTCTGCGAGCTCTTTGAGAACTATGTGAAGAAGTGCCAGCGGGCCATGATCGCCGCCATGAGCGAGGGCGGCTTCCGGGCCCCGGGCACCTTTGACGACCTGCGCCGCCTCATCCGGGGCTATCTGGGCGAGGGCAACAAGATGGGCGAGGGCTGGCTGCTCACCGCCGAGATGCTGGAGCTCATCCACTCCGGCACACCCAACATCGTGTGCACCCAGCCCTTTGGATGCCTGCCCAACCATATCGTGGGCAAGGGCATGATCCGCAAGCTGAAGGACGACTATCCCCTGTCCAACATCGTGGCCATCGACTACGACCCGGGCGCCACCAAGATCAACCAGGAGAACCGCATCAAGCTCATGCTGGCCAACGCCCGGGCGCTGGCCAAGGAGACCGGTTCCGCCGCCCACGCCCCGGCCGTGGAAGAGCGGGTGCCCGTGGAGGCGTAAGATGGAGGGGCTGCACTTTGTGGACGCCTGCACGGAGGAACACTTCCGTGCCATGAGCGCCATCCATGCCCGGGGCTGGCACGACACCTACCCCGGCTATGTCCCCGATGACTACCTGCGGGACGTCATCACCGAGGACCACTGGGTCCCCCTCTTTCGGGAGGACTACCGCACTGGGCGGCGCCGCGGACTGCTCCTCTGCCGGGGGGACGCTCCGGCGGCCTGCTGCACTTACGGCCCCGCGCGGCTCTCCCTGCCGGGGGAGGCGGCCTACTCCGGCTGGGGCGAGGTGTGCTCCTTCTATGCCGAGCCCGCCGAGATCGGCCGGGGCTGCGGCTCCATGCTGATGGAGGAGACCCTCCGCCGCCTGAAGGCGGACGGCTTCTCCTCCTGCTTCGTGCTGGTCCTGAAGGAAAACGAGCGCGCCCGCCGGTTTTACGCCCGCCACGGCTTCGCCTGGGACGGCACTCACAAGGACATCCCCTTTCCCCACGATATGGTCTGTGTGGACCTGCGCTATACCAGGGCGCTCTAGGCCCGGCCCGCCGTGCGGCGTGCTCCCAAACCCGAATTTGATCTTCCGGCGGCACAGAAAACAGGCGCTCATTTTGAAGAAATTCCATTGACATTCCTCCTGGACGCTCCTACGATATAGCTATATCGTCCACCCCTGTATTCCAGTAAAAATATACGGAAAAGAGGCGCTGAGCATGGGAAGAAAAGAAGTACTGGCAGAAAGGCGTGCGCTGGAGGAGTATTATTACAACTGCAAACTGGAGACGCCTGAGGAAGTCGCAAAGCTGTTTGGGGTCTACACCAAACTGATCTGGACCCATCACCAGGCCGGATTGGTCTATGACTACTACTGTGATCACACTACACTGAATCATGAGGGCGCGGAGAAGTTCGTTGGCGGCGTCGCCGTGACGGAAGAGCACACTCTGCCCGCGCTGCCCGCTTTCAGCCAAAACAGGTTTGAATTTTTCAATATCACCTGCACGGGCGACCCGGAGCACGGTTATCATTTTGGTCAGGTCACCACCAAGCGGGGCGTTTTTGTGAAGGACAGTGTTTCTTCTGCCGGTTTGGGCGACGGAAGTGCCTTCCTCGGCGGGGAGGACTGGTCGTTCTGTGAGTGTTTTGTCAATAAAGTCAATGGCCGCTGGGTCATTACGGACGAGTTCCTCTGCTACGGTGAATAACGTCTCCGCCGCAGGAAAGCCGGCGCCAGACCTTTTTGTAAGACGGTCCTAGACATGGCATCGCCTGTACCAAGTGGTGATGCGGATGCACCGTTCGTGACAGAACCTGTCCCGGAAGACAGCGAGGAGGGTTGAACCATGTCGATGATCTGCTTTGAGCGTGCGGATGCGCTCCATGCCCACGAGATGAAGATCTGCAGCATCGAGGTGTGTGACGGAGCCTCCTTGTGCGCATATCTGAAAGGCTTCTGGGAATTTATTTACAACCACAAGATGTTTGGATGTGTTTACGACATCTACGCAGATAACATTGAGGTCTTTCGGGAAAACGGCTTTATTTTAAAAGGGATTCCGGCGGTCAAGCAGGATCTGTTGAATTTGTGCGCCGCCTTTCCGGATCTGAGGGTAAATATTGAAGAGATTTTCGCCATGCCCAAGGGAGACCGGTACGAGGTCTGGATGCGTTACTATTTTACAGGCACCAATTCTGCATACAGCCTGTACGGACCGCCGACCGGCCTGCGGATGGAGGCTGGTAAATCGCTGAATATGAGCCTCTTTTGTGTGGAGAAAATTGACGGTGAATGGCTCATCGTCGATGAGAAAACAGCTCATCCCTGCGATTATATCCGAGCTGTCTGTACGGGAGACGGCAGCTTCACCCATCGCCAGGTGCCGTAACCCCCGGACAGGGCAGGGATACGACCCCAGGTTGGTCCGGCAAGCGGCCGCCTTCTATTTCGGTTTCTCTTCAGAGGTCTTTCTGGTTGACTTTTCCTCCTTTTTGCTCTATAATAAACGCATAAATTCAATAGCGGCTGTGCTGATTTTGTCCCGTCGTCCCCCCGCACAGCCTGTGACAGCAGCCGGACAGCGGGTTTTCCCATGGAAAGCCCGCTGTTTTTGTCTATCTGTCCCAATGGAAAGGAGGCTCCCCCCTTGTCCCCCACCGAAAACAAGATGGGCGTCATGCCCGTCCGTCCCCTGCTGCTCACCATGTCCTGGCCCATGATGCTCTCCATGCTGGTCCAGGCCCTCTACAACATGGTGGACAGCATGTTTGTGGCCCAGCTCAACAACGACGCCTTTGTGGCCCTCTCCCTGGCCTTTCCGGTGCAGAGCCTGATCACCGCCATCCAGGCCGGCACCGGCGTGGGCGTGAACACCATGCTCTCCCGCCGCCTGGGGCAGAGGCGGCCTGAGGAGGCAAGCTCCGTGGCCTGCCACGGCTATTTTCTCTACTTTCTGTGCTGGGTGGTCTTTCTCACCCTGGGCACGCTCTTTGCCCGCCCGTTTCTGGAGCTCTACTCCGATGTGCCCCGGGTGATCGAGTACGGCGTGACCTACCTGCGCATCGTGGTGCTGTTCTCTCTGGGTTCCTGTATGCAGTTTGCCGCCGAGCGGGTCCTCCAGGCCAGCGGCAATTCCATCGGCCCCATGGTGATCCAGGGCGTGGGGGCCATCGTCAATCTGATCCTGGACCCCATCCTGATCTTCGGCCTGCTGGGCTTCCCCCGCCTGGAGGTGGCCGGCGCGGCCATCGCCACCGGTCTTGGGCAGATGGTTGGCATGATTATCGGCCTGGTCATGGTGGGGCGCAGCTCCATCGTCCACGTCTCCTTCCGGGGATTCCGTCCCCGGCGGGCCATCGTGGCCGACATCTACCGCATCGGACTGCCCGCCATCGCGATGCAGTCCCTCTTTACCATCATGACCCTGGGGACCAATAAGATCCTGGCCCTCTTCTCGGATACCGGCGTGTTTATCATGGGGGCCTATTTCAAGGTGCAGTCCTTCGTGTTCATGCCCATCTTCGGCATGAACAACGGCCTCACCCCCATTGTCAGCTACAACTACGGGGCCAAGCGCCCCGACCGCATCCGGGAGGCCATCCATTTCGCCCTGTGGATCGGCGGGGGCATCCTGCTGCTGGGGACGGCGGTCTTTCTCCTCTTCCCCGGGGCGCTGCTGGGCTTCTTTGACGCCGACGCCGCCACCCTGGCCGCCGGGATCCCCGCCCTGCGCATCCTGTGCCTCTCCTTCCTGCCCGCCGGGATCTCTATTCTGCTCAGTTCGGCCTTCCAGGCACTGGGCGCGCCCTCCCTCAGCCTGGGCCTTAGCCTGCTGCGGCAGGTCATCCTGATCTTTCCCCTGGCCCTGCTTCTGGGCTTTCTGGCGGGCTCAGGCGCCGTCTGGTACGCCTTTGTGATCGCTGAAGTCCTCCCCTGCATCGGCGCGCTGGCGCTGTACCGCTGGTTTTCCAAGACGAAAATCGACGCGGTCCCCCTCCAGCCATAACGCCCGTCTTTTCTGGATTGTGAGGTTGATTTGTACTTGCGTCATTCTCTTCTCTGCCTGAGCGCCTCCCTGCTCCTGCTCGCCTCCTGCGCCGCTCCCACGCCTCCGAGCAGCTTCCCGGCGGTGTCTTCTCCGTCCGCCCCAGCCCAGGACGCTCCCCTGACCGCGGAGACCCTGGAGGGGTGCGCCGTCTCCGATCTGGATGCCTTTCTCGCCGCAGACGGCCCCTGCGCCCTCCTTCTGGGCCAGGTCCCCGAGGCCGGACTCATTCTCTACGGGCTCCATCCGGACCTGGGCGGCGGGGTGATCCTGCGGCAGGGGGAGGACCTCTTCCCCTTTGAACAGCGTTTTCTCCCGGACGAGTCTCCCCGCCTCCCCGATCTGTGGTGGGCGGATTTTGACGGGGACGGCTCCTCCGAGCTGGCCGTCAACTACCTGACCTTGAACACCGCCGACCAGCACATCTTTGAGCTGCACCTCTACCGCCCGGAGGAGGGCGGCTGGACCGACGCCGCCCTGCGGGCCGGGGATTGGGAGCCTGCCCTGCTGGACAGGGTCAAGTACCAATTTGATCCCCTCTCCGGGGCGGTGGCGCTCACCGCGGGTGAGAGCTCCCTCCTCTACTATCTGGAGGACCTGCCCGACCCCGATCCGGGGCAGCCCCTCACCTTTCAGGGACAGACCTACTTCCGGGAAGAGAACGGACGCATCACCGCAGTATTCGGCATCGGTCTGCGCCTGTCCGGCTGGGAGGAACCCCACTACTTCGCCCGGCTGCTGGCCGATGTGGTCTATGACGGCGCTGCGCTCCCCCTGTCCGGCTTTGTACTCGAATCCAACTATGCGGCATAAGCCCCTGCCCTCGGAGCCATCCATGCCCCTCCCTCCGCAGAGCGTTGGAAGGGGCATGTCTTTATATGACATCGCTATTTTCCCCGCTCTATGGGCACTTTTTACGTCCTTTCTCCCTTATCCGCCTCTTTAAATCGTGAACTTTATCCATTTTTCTTGACTTTTTCTTAATTGAGCATATAATAACAGCGTAATAAGCGAAATAAGGAGGTCGTTATCTTGGCTCGAAAGGCAGCAACCACAGCAAAAGCTGTTGCTAAAACATCCACCCGCATGTCAAAGAAGGGGCCCCTTACCCCTGACATGCTGCGTAAGATCGACGCCTATTGGCGCGCCGCCAATTATCTGGCCGCCGGACAGCTCTATCTGCTGGATAACCCCCTGCTCCGGAAACCCCTGCAAAGCGAGCACCTCAAAAAGACCATTGTGGGCCACTGGGGTACGGTGCCCGGTCAGAATTTCATCTACACCCACCTCAACCGCATCATCACCAAGTATGACCTCAACATGATCTACCTCTCCGGCCCGGGCCATGGGGGCAACGCCATGGTGGCCCAGACCTATCTGGAGGGTACTTACAGCGAGATCTACCCCAACATCAGCCAGGATCTGGAGGGAATGAAGAAGCTCTTCAAGCAGTTCTCCTTCCCCGGCGGCATTGCCAGCCACGTGGCCCCCGAGACCCCCGGCTCCATCAATGAGGGGGGCGAGCTGGGCTATTCCCTGGCCCATGCCTTCGGCGCGGTGCTGGATAACCCCACCCTCATCGCCGCCTGCGTGGTGGGCGACGGCGAGGCCGAGACCGGCCCCCTGGCCACCGCCTGGCACTCCAACAAGTTCCTCAACCCCGTCATTGACGGCGCGGTGCTCCCCATCCTGCACCTCAACGGCTTCAAGATCTCCAACCCCACCATCTTCTCCCGCATCACCCACGAGGAGGTGGAGGATTTCTTCAAGGGCTGCGGCTGGACCCCCCGTTTTGTGGAGGGGGACGACCCGGTCAAGATGCACCAGCAGATGGCGGCCGCCCTGGACTGGGCCGTGCGGGAGATCGACCGCATCCAGCAGAGCGCCCGCACCACCGGCGACACCACCCGTCCCCGCTGGCCCATGATCGTCTTCCGCTCCCCCAAGGGCTGGACCGGCCCCAAGGAGGTGGACGGCCTGCGGGTGGAGGGGACCTTCCGTGCCCATCAGGTGCCCATCTCCATCGGCGAGGACCACCCGGAGCACCTGAAGCTGCTGGAAAACTGGCTCAAGAGCTACCATCCCGAGGAGCTCTTTGACCGCAACGGCACCCTCATCCCCGAGCTCCAGGCCCTGGCCCCCAGGGGGGAGAGGCGCATGGGCGCCAACCCCCACGCCAACGGCGGACTGCTCCTGCGGGACCTGCGCATCCCCGATTTCCGGGAGTACGCCGTGGAGGTCCCCGCCCCCGGCGAGGTCAAGGGCGAGGACATGACCGAGCTGGGCAAATTCGTCCGGGACATCCTCAAGCTCAACGCCGAGGCCCGCAACTTCCGGGTCTTTGGTCCGGATGAGACCATGTCCAACCGGCTGGGCGCCGTGTTCCATGAGACCAACCGCTGCTGGAACGCCGAGCGCACCGACCGGGACGAATTTCTCTCTCCGGACGGGCGCATCATGGACTCCATGCTCTCCGAGCATATGTGTCAGGGCTGGCTGGAGGGCTACCTCCTCACCGGCCGCCACGGCGTCTTCAACAGCTACGAGGCCTTTATCCGCATCGTGGACTCCATGTTCGCCCAGCACGCCAAGTGGCTCAAGGTCTGCGCCCAGCTCCCCTGGCGGCAGGACATCGCCTCTCTCAACTACATCCTCTCCTCCAACGTCTGGCAGCAGGACCACAACGGTTTTACCCACCAGGATCCCGGCTTCCTGGACCATGTGGCCAACAAGAAGGCCGACGTGGTGCGCCTCTACCTCCCCCCGGACGGGAACTGCCTGCTCTCCTGCTTCGACCACTGCATCCGCAGCCGGAACTATGTGAACGTGCTGGTCACCTCCAAGCACCCACGTCCCCAGTGGCTCACCATGGATGAGGCCATCAAGCACTGCACCCACGGCATCGGCATCTGGCAGTGGGCCTCCAACGACCAGGGGTGCGAGCCCGACGTGGTCATGGCCTGCTGCGGCGAGACGCCCACGCTGGAGACCCTGGCCGCCGTCACCATCCTGCACAAGTATCTCCCGGAGCTCAAGATCCGGGTCATCAACGTGGTGGACCTGATGAAGCTCCAGCCCCATACGGAGCACCCCCACGGCCTGACCGCCGAGGACTACGACGCCCTCTTCACGGTGGACAAGCCCATCATCTTCGCCTTCCACGGCTACCCCACCCTCATCCACGAGCTCACCTACCGCCGCCATAACAAGCGCCTCCACGTGCGCGGCTACAAGGAGGAGGGCACCATCACCACGCCCTTTGACATGCGGGTCCAGAACGACATCGACCGCTTCCACCTGGTGGAGGACGTGGTCAAGCGTCTGCCCCAGCTGGGCAACCGGGGCTCCTTCCTCATCCAGCTCATGAAGGACAAGCTGGTGGAGCACAAGCAGTACATCACCACCAACGGCATCGACATGCCCGAGGTCCGGGACTGGAAGTGGAACGGCGGCAAGGGGATCGATTGATCGCCGCCGGGATGGAGCAAGCGGCCGTCTGTCCACATGAGACAGGAACAGATAAACGCACTCAAACGGGAAAAACCTTGCAATATGCAAGCATTTTTTCGAGGGGATGCAGGCCGCTGCGCGCACTTCGTCGGGTCAAAGTCCGCACCGTTCGCCCCGGCCTGACGGCCAGGGTTCACTCCG
>JAHAEW010000093.1 GCA_018374635.1 Clostridiales bacterium | reverse complement strand
GAAGTCCTGGGGCAGATACCCCAGCCGGGCTTTCAGCAGACGTTCCGTTCTGTCAAGGGGCTGTCCATCCACCAGAATTTCCCCTCTGGTGGGCAGGAGTGCCGCCACCAGCAGTTTCATCAATGTGGATTTTCCAGCCCCGTTGGGCCCCAGAAGGCCAATGAGGCTCGGCGCCTTGAGTTCCAGATCCAGGTCCTTTAGTGCCTGCTTCCCGCTGGGATAGGTCATACTGAGATGTTCGATACGGATTTCCATCGTGCCTTGTTCCTTTCTGCATGGGATGGGCCAAGGATACCAGGGCAATATGGAGAATGTGTGGAGAGCGTGTGTGGTTTCCATGGAAAACAGCGGTCAAACGGCTGGTGATAAAACGGGTCCGATGCAGAATGGGATCATTCTGCATCGGACCCGTTCCTGACCGCAGTCTGGGCATCGGTTCAATCGGAAATAGCGGGAAAGCATACCGTCGCTCGGACTCCATCCGCCGCATTTTCAATCCTGCATACCGCCCCGTGGCGATCCAGGATCATCTTTACCAGGTAGAGGCCCAGGCCGCTGCCGCCGGAGGCGCGGTTCCGGGAACGCTCCTCCCGGTAGAACGCCTCATACAGATGGGGCAGGGACTCCTCCCCGATATGCGCTTTTGTATTCTCCACCGTCACAGCCGGACGCCCGTCCTGCCAGCCGCACCAGACGCGGATCTCGGCTCCAGCCGGAGAATAGAGGGATGCATTGGAGAGCAGGTTCCCCAGCACCTTTCCCAGCAAAACTGCATCCCCGACCGTGGTGATCCCCGGCGTCAATTCCTTGTCCAGATGCTGGCTCCGCTGCTCCAAAAGCCCGGCGTCCAGCTTCAACTGCTCCTCAAGCAGGGCGGAAAGCTCCACCGGCTCCTGTTTCATCGCTGCGGCTCCGGCCTCCATCCGGGAGATGGTCAACATCTCCTGAACCAGATTCTCCATGCGCCCCGTCACCTGAAGGGAGCGAAGCAGATACTTGTCCCGGTTCTGATAGACTCCTATGCCCTCCAGCATTCCGGACAGCTGTCCCTTCAGAATGGTGACCGGGGTCTTTAACTCGTGGGAAGCCGCATGGAAAAAGGCCATCCGCTGCCGGTCCAGTTCCCGTTCCCGCTCCACCTCGCCCTGGAGCGCCTGGTTGGCGCTCTCCAGCTCTGTGAGGGCATGGGAGAGTTTTTCTGCCATTGCATCCAGACTGCGGCCTAACTGCCCAATCTCGTCCCGGCGCGTTTCACCGCATTCCCAGTGAAAGTCCAGCTCGGCCATTTTCCCGGCAATGTCGCTCATCCGCACGATGGGCCGGGTGATATACCTGGAGTAGAAAAAGGCGCACAGCAGAGAAAAGGCCAGCAGCACCAACAGAAGCCATGGGGCCATCTGTATCAGCGCCCGCACCGCCACATTCTCCGCTTTGAGCTGTGGGGTGACATAGAGCGTATAGCTCTCCTCCCGCCCGGAAAAGCGTACCTCCGCGGCGATGGTTGACTGCTCCGACATGGTGACGGACACATGATCCCCTGACTCTGCATCTGTTGTCCCAAAGCTGACCGCAGTATCCCTCTCGGCGGTCGTAACGATCATATCGCTGTCCTCATACACAGCCTGGACCGCGATCTGCGCCCCGGTGTCCACCAGGCGGCCATCCGGTCCCGTCAGTGTGGCGGTGGCGCCGGAGGAGAGGGTAAACTCGTCCAGCAGCTTCCCACAGTCCTCCGGCGCGGTGTCTGCCAGCTGTTCCACCAAAGTGTCCACCTGCGCGGCGAGATCATCGTTCATCACAGCGGTGTAGGTGCTGGGGGCGGCCCATGCAATGAAGCCAAATGTGATGGCCCCGGCAGAGAGCAAAAGACTGGCGGTGATCAGGAACACACGAACCGTCAGACGCTCAGAGACCTTCTTTCGCGGCACGGTAGCCCACCCCCCTGACTGTTTCGATATAATCCCGCCCCAGCTTATGCCGGAGGTTTTTGATATGGCTGTCCACCACCCGCTCATCCCCGTAAAAATCATAGCCCCACAGCTTGGCAAGCAGCATCTCCCGGGTGAACACCCGCCCCGGCGCGGCCAGAAATGTGTGGAGCAGTTCAAACTCCCGGGCGGTCAGGTCCAAGGGGCGGTCCTCCAGCAGCGCCTCCCGGGCGTCCAAATCAAGGAACAGATCACGGTATCGGAGGCGGCCCTCCTCATCCGCGCTTCCTCCGCGGCGGAGAATGACACGGATCTTTTCCAGCAGCACCGGCATGGAGAATGGCTTGGTCACATAGTCGTCAATGTCCATGCCGAAGCCCTTGAGCTGCTGTTCCTCACCGTCCAGCGCGGTAAGCATGAGAATCGGGACCTGGGACTGCTGTCGGATCAGCTCACAGACGCCAAATCCATCGATCTTAGGCAGCATCAGGTCCAGCAGGACCAAATCAAAGGGCTGGGCATGAAACAAGGAAAGGGCTGCCACACCGTCTCCGGCCACGGCAGTTTCATAGCCTGCATCCTCCAGATAGGTCCGCAGAAGTTCTTGTATATCCAGTTCGTCTTCGACGATCAGAATGTGTTTCATACGTCATCACCTATTCCAAATTTATCATGGAATTGTGAATTTATTATGGAGAATTACAAAAGAACAAGGAATCGGGTGTTCATCCTCGTATCCCCTTGTGACCTGGTAATAATACAGCAAAAGACTCACATAGATGACTATGTGAGTCTTTTGCTTGGTGGAGATAAGCGGGATCGAACCGCTGACCTCTTGAATGCCATTCAAGCGCTCTCCCAGCTGAGCTATACCCCCATATTTACCTGTCCAGTCGCCAAATTGGCGATTCAACATGAGATATTATATCTGTTTCTTCTCCAGTTGTCAACTCTTTTTTCTCTTTTCCGAAAAACTTTTTCCCGGCTCCACCCTTGGCCGAGGGTGGAGCCGGAGGCCCTTTTACTGAGATCCCAGACGGCGGTATACCGTGACATACATGGTGAGGATACAGGCCAGACCACCCACCACGTTTGAGATGGGTTCAGCCAGGAAAACACCGTTCACACCCATTCCAAACCAGGCCGGCAGAATCACAGTCAGTGGCGCTACGATAAAGGCCTTGCGGAGCAGAGAGAAGAAAATGGCGCTTTTCGACCGCCCCAGCCCCACAAAAACAGACTGTCCGATCATCTGGAATGACATGAACGCAAAGGTTGCGTAGTAAATCCGAAAGGCCGGAACACCGGCGGCGATGAGGGCCGGATCCTCGTTGAAAAGCCGGATCAACAGCTCCGGAATGGCCAGTGTCACCAGCCAGATCACCACGGAATAGGCCATGGTCACCTGTACAGAGAAGCGGATGCCCTCCCGCACCCTTCCATACTCCCGGGCGCCGTAGTTATAGCCCAGCACCGGCTGGCTGCCGTTGGTCAGCCCCGTGATGGGCATAGTGATGACCTCCCGGATGGAGTTGATGACCGTCATGACCCCCACATAGAGATCGCCGCCATACTGCTGGAGCGTGGCGTTGCACAGAACCTGCACCAGGCTGTTGGTCATGGACATCATAAAACCCGATAACCCCAAACCGAGGATCCGGGCCACTCGCTCCCCTTTGAGCCGGAAGGCGGACCAGCGCAGCCGAAGCAGGGTCTTTTTCCCGGTCAGAAAGAGCAGCACCCAAACCGCCGAGCAGGTCTGGGAGAGTACCGTAGCCAAAGCAGCCCCCCGCACGCCCATGTGGAACACGAAGATAAAGATGGGGTCCAGCACGATGTTGACCAGCGCGCCCAGCGCCACCGTCCCCATCCCGATCCGCCCAAAGCCCTGGGCGTTGATGAAAGGATTCATCCCCAAACCGATCATCACGCAGACCGTACCCAGCAGATAGACGGTCAGATACTCCTTCGCATAGGGGAAAGTCACATCGCTGGCCCCAAACAAGTAGAGGATAGGCTCCAGAAAGAGGAGGCACAGGGCTGTGAGCACCACGCCGAAGATCAGCAGCAGCGCAAAGGAGTTGCCCAGGATGGCCTCCGCCTCCTCATGCTCCCCCTTCCCCCGGTGGATGGAGCACAGGGGCGCGCCCCCCATGCCGCAGAGGTTTGCAAAGCCGATCAGGATCGAGATGATGGGCAGGCACAGGCCCAGACCGGTCAGAGCAAGCCGCCCCTCCCCCGGAATCCGCCCGATGTACATGCGGTCTACAATATTGTACAGGATGTTGATGAGCTGAGCCGCTGTCATGGGGAGAGCCAGGCTCAGGATGTTGCGCGGGATGCTCCCCTTGGAAAAATTACTTTTGGACTGTTGCGTTTGAATCTCCTCCACTTCTGGAGGTTTGCCACTTGAAAAAGCCAAACCATCGTATTATAGTGTCTACGAAGCCCACTGCACCTCTGTCCGCGGAGACGACACGCTGTTATTATAGTACGTTCCGCTCCGCTCCGCAAGAAAGAGGTTGCGCCGGAAACTATTTTTTGTGTTTTCCCATCTGATATTCCGTCTGTTGGAAAGGCAGGTCTTTTCTATGTCCGAACTTCTCTCCCGTGCGCAGGAGCTCTTCCCCGCCCTCAAAGCCATCAAGGACGACATACACCGCCACCCGGAGCTCTCCTTTGCAGAGCGGCGCACCACCGGCATCATCCGGGCGCGCCTTGCCCAGTTGGGGATCGAGCAGATCGATCTGGGCATGGAAACCGGCGCGACCGGCCTCCTCCGGGGCGGCCGGAGCGGCCCCACCGTGGCCCTCCGGGCCGACATCGACGCCATCGAGCAGCAGGAGCCCGCCGACAACGGCGTGGTCTCCGAGTGTCCCGGCGTCATGCACGCCTGCGGCCATGACTTCCACACCGCCTGTCTGCTGGGCGCCGCGCAGCTCCTGGCCGAACAGCGGGAGGCGCTGTGCGGCAACGTGGTCTTCCTCTTCCAGCCCGCGGAGGAGATCACCCAGGGCGCCGCGGCCATGATCCGTCACGGCCTCTGGGATAAGCTGCCCCAGCGCCCGGAGCGGCTCTTCGGCCTGCACACCCGCCCCGAAATCCCCTGCGGTCAGGTGGGTGTGATCCCCGGAGCCGTCATGGCGGGCAAGTCCCACTTCGTCATCACCCTCACCGGCGTGACCGGCCACTGCGGCTCCCCCCACAAGTGTGTGGACGTCATCACAGCGGGGGCCGCCATCGTCAACGGCATCCAGACCATCGTCAGCCGCAACACCGACCCCCAGGAGCCCCTGATATGCGCGGTCTTTTCCATCAACGCCGGCACGCCGGAGAACTTCGTCCCCGAGACGCTGACCATGACCGGCGACGTGCGCGCCCATTCCGACGCCGTGATCGCGCAGACTCAGAACCGCCTCAAGGCCCTGGCCGAGGGGATCGCCGCCTCCTACCAGTGCGAGTGCGAGGTGCGCTTCATCCCCGAGGTCCCTGTCACGGACAACGGGCCCGAGATGACCGCCCTGGCCCGCAGGGCCGCCTGCGCCGCCCTGGGCGCGGAGAGTATCGTCCAGCCCCGGGGCGATATGGGCTCGGAGGATTTCGCCGTCTTTGGGCAGGATGTCCCCGCCTTTTTCTATTGGCTGGGCACCGGCTTCCCCGGACAGCACAACCCCTGCTGGCATAACGAGCACTTCCGGACAGATGACAACGCCCTCCCCCTGGGCGCGGCGCTCCTGGCCCAGTCCGCCCTGGAGGGACTGAAGGGCTGACCGTACCGCGCCCCACTTCTCCTGGATTCTTACAAAAGAGTGACAAATTCTCTCAAAGTGCCGACACTTCTTGCTTTTTTCGTTTCATTTCGCTATCATGGTATCCGTTATCATGACAGAGGAAAGGAGAAATGCATATGCCGGTACAGGATTCGACCGAGCATCCCGTCCGCCGGAAGCTCCGGCTCAAGACCAAACTGACCCTGATCGCGGCCCTGCTGGCCGCACTGGCGGCGTCCTTTGTACTGGGCGCCGTACTGACCCACCGGGATTCCACGCCCGTCATCACCAGTGAGCTGCTGGGTCAGCAGCTCTCCAGCATCCGTGAGCTGTCCACCGCGGAATACCATTATACCAATATGGGAAAGTTTGAAAATCAGGTGGACTTTTATGGCTGGAAGGTCCCCTTCACCACCAAAAGCTTCATCGTAGCCTATGACGGCCTCATCAAGGCGGGCGTAGACCTCTCCGGTGTGGAGGTCCAGGTCCAGGGAGAGAAGATCGCCGTCTCCCTCCCCGCTCCGGTCATTCTCTCCCATGAGATCGACGAGAAGAGCATCGAGGTCTTTGACCAGACCCACAATATCTTCAACCCCATTGAGATCACCGATTACACCGGTTTTACCGCCGACCAAAAGTCTGCCATTGAGGACAAGGCCGTGGAAAACGGCCTGCTCACCGCTGCCGCCCAGCGGGCGGAGGAAGCTGTGAAGGGACTTCTCTCCGCACTGCCCGAACTGGACGGATACACCGTCTCCGTGGAGCTGGCTCCCCAGGCATGACCCACACAGCGCCCGCCCTCCTGGCCGCAGGAGAGGCGGGCGCTGTGTTTTTTCTCCAGCCCTTACAGCATATGAGAGAGCAGGAGGGCGAAAATCAGCAAGAAGAAAACCAGTCCTCCGGCACTGCCCGCCGGCAGCCCGCACCCGGGACAGACCGACGCCTGATCGGAAATTTCCCGCCCGCACTCCGGGCAATGAATCAACGCCATATCCTTCTCCTCCTATCCAAAAAAGAGCCCGCCGAGCAGCAGCAGGATCAGCCAGAGCAAGAAGCCTCCCACCATGACCGCCTTGACCATCTCCCAGAAGGTGAGCGGAAGAGGCTTTTCCTCCTGCTTCCGGGTCCGGCGCAGCAGTGCGGTCTGGCAGAGCTGATCGGCCTCCTCCTCGGGGAGGATCTGCACTGTGCAGCCCGACAGGTCCAGCGCCGCCGTCTGGGCCTCCGCCCAGGTCATCCCCCGCCGGAGCACACAGGGCGCGCAGATCCACTGCTCCGCCTCCTCCTGGGTGCATCCCTTCCACTTGGACACATAGGTCAGCAGCACGAACCAGTCCTCCTGGTCATCCAGCACCAGAAGGGCATAGTGGGGTATGGGCTCTCCACAGCCCGGGCAGCTGACGGCATATTCCGAGATCTCCCGCCCGCACAGGGGGCACGGGACCAGCGCCATAGCGATTCCTCCTCCGTTCTCCGTTTTCTCCAGTATTGCACAGCTCTCCCCCGCTGTCTCCTCATTCCGAAATGGATGATACCCTGTTGATCTATGCATTGATGGCAAAGCCATGATACTATTTATGCCAATTATCAATTTAATCGCTCATTCTGAATTGGGCTACTATATAGGGCTTGCCTTGATTGTTATTGGAGTATTGTATATCACATTCATTATCGTTAAATACAATGGAAAATTTATAATCTTTAAATAGTAGAATGGAGATCGTTGTATGATAGGACTCAAAATGAGAGATAAAAGAAAATTTGAAATACGAGTGAAGTAATTAACTGTATAAATGAAAACCGGGAGATATACGGTTATTTGTGCTATCTCCCAGAGTGATTTTACTGTCATATCAAGGCTTATTCAATCGTGGTAAAAATAGTGTTTATGCGGATAATCGAAAATTAGATATAAAATTTGAAAACAGCTGTAAGATTCGTGTTCAAAAGTTGTGTATATAGGTGAACGGGCAAGTGTGAAAGCGAGGTGGACATTGATGGATGACGCAAGGATCGTCCAGTTATACTGGGATAGAGACGAGCAGGCCATCCCTGCCACATCTGAGAAATATGGACGCTACTGCAACTCGATCGCCAAGAACATACTGGGCAATCCGGAAGACGCCGAAGAATGCGTCAATGATACATACATGAGCGCATGGAACACCATGCCGCCCCACAGGCCAAATACTTTGTCCGTATTTCTTGGGAAACTCACAAGAAATTTGTCTCTCAACCGCTACAAACAGAATACCGCAGGCAAACGTGGAGGCGGAGAGGTTCCCGTTGTTCTTGATGAAATCACAGCGTTAGTATCGGATACAGACAGCATAGAGCAAGAAATCGACCGTGTGGAACTTATAAAAGCGATCGACACGTTTTTGGATAGGCTTCCATCTGATAAGCGAAGGATCTTTGTCTGCCGATACTGGTATTTTGACAGTATTTCCAATATTGCCTCCCGGTTTGGAATGACAGAAAACAATGTATCCGTAACACTGAATCGCCTTCGCTCAAAACTACACAATTACCTTTTGGAAAGGGGCTTTGAACTGTGAAAAAAGAAACGTTTTGTGAAGTCCTCGGTGACATCAACGAAAACTATGTGAAAGAGGCCCTTGCAGATCGGAAGGCCAAAAAGCCAGTTTGGCTTAAACGGAGCGCTGTGGCAGCCTGCTTTGCTGTTATAACAGCTGCGGCAGTATCCATCTTGCCGAACTACTGGAGCCGGCAAGGCACCACACCCCCAAATGACCCGCACAGCGTTATTGCTGATAACTCAAATGACGGCACACCGTCAGCAACCGATGAAATCCGTATCAGTATGAGCAAGATTATTCTGAACCAAGTCGACGCCATTGCAAGTGCAGATCATGCGCGATATAACCCTGAAACAGATGACGAAGCTGTCTGGAACAAAGAAGATATCGTCGCTTATTATGGAACTGATCTGACACCTGCCTACATTCCAAATGGCTTGACGGCTTCTCCGCAAAATGATACTGTAACGGTCTATGTTAAGCAGGATGGCAGCGTTACAGAGGATACCGTTCAACTCGTCTTTTATCCATCAGATAATGTTTCTGTCAAACACGGCCTCTCTATTACAGCTTCAAAAATAGGACTTGTACAAACCTGCTTTTATCTTCTGCCAGACAGCGAAATAAAGACTTCCGACATCGAGGGGACCGCGGTCACATTCGGCTATCGTTCTATGCCATATGGCCCTTACGATTCCGAAACATATGAAGCGGCTGGTTACTATGATATGTATACAGCGGAATTTACGCATGACGGCATCGAGTATCAGATCGTTGCTGAACAGATGGAAGTTGAGGAAGTCGTAAAAGTGGCGGCGTCTATCATAACCGGAGAAAAAGATATTGCGATTGACGAAGGCCCTTATACGGAAAACTGTACGGGACTTCCGGAATTTCCTAACGCCGAATCGGAATGATGCTCCAGACACAGCCGCCGGAAACCACCCATACGAATAGGGCAATACCGGAAAGGGCAGCCGAAAAAATCGATTGCCTTTTTTCATGCCTGCGGACAGAAACCCGAGGGAGAAAAGCCGTCCGTACAAGAAATTTGAATAGGCTGTCAGATGATGCGTCAATTTGACAGATCCTTAAAAAGGAAGCCGCTGTCTCTCCCCTTGACACTCCGACGGGGGCATGATAATATAATGAACCGAGAAGAGCGTGAGGAACGGGAAGAGTAGCATCCAGACCGGACGGAAAGAGAGGACGCGTCATCGGCTGAAAGCGTGTCCACGGAAGAGGATGTGAAGTGCGCCCGGGAACGCGGGGCATAATGGCCCCCGGCAGGCCGCCGTTACCGGCCGGGCCGGTTGCTGGACCGGCCGTAAGCAAATGCAAGAGTGGAACCGCGACGGAGACGCCGCCTCTTGTGCCCGGGTGGGCATAAGAGGCGTTTTTTCATTCTTACGATCCTCTCATCATCCTGACAGGAGGGATAACATGACACGTCTCGGCGAGACTTTAACGGCCTATCAGGCCCGGGACCCGGCCGCCCGGAGCAAACTGGAGATCTTTCTCCTCTATCCCGGCGTCCACGCCATCTTATACCACCGGCTGGCCCACTTTCTGTACTGTCATGACCTGAAATTTCTGGCCCGGCTGGTCTCCCAGTGGAGCCGCTTCTGGACCGGCATCGAGATCCACCCCGGGGCCAAGATCGGCCGCCGCTTCGTCATCGACCACGGTATGGGTATCGTCATCGGCGAGACCGCGGAGGTGGGAGATGACTGCCTGCTCTACCACGGCGTCACCCTGGGCGGCACCGGAAAGGACCATGGCAAGCGCCATCCCACCCTGGGCAATAATGTGATGGTCTCCAGCGGGGCCAAGGTTCTGGGCCCCTTCACCGTGGGAGACAACGCCCGCATCGCCTCCAACGCGGTGGTGCTCAAGGAGATCCCCCCCAACGCCACAGCCGTGGGCGTACCCGCCCGGGTGGTGCGCATTGCCGGGGAGAAGGTAGATTACACCACCAGCGTGGACCAGATCCATGTCACCGACCCGGTCCAGAAGGAGCTGCAGGCCCTCAGCTCCCGGCTGGAATTCATCGAAATGCTGCTGGATGAGCAGTCCCGGCAGGGCAATCTGTAAGATCTATTTACCGGAGAAAGGAATGTCAATATGAGGCTCTACAACTCTCTCACCCGCACCAAGGACGACTTCAAGACCCATACCCCGGGCAAGGTGGAGATGTACACCTGCGGTCCCACGGTGTACCACTTCGCCCACATCGGAAACCTGCGCAGCTATATCATGGAGGACGTGCTGGAAAAATACCTCCGCTATGCCGGATACGACGTCAACCGGGTCATGAACATCACCGACGTGGGCCATCTGGCCTCCGACGCCGATACCGGTGAGGACAAGATGCTCAAGGGCGCCAAGCGGGAGCACAAGACCGTCATGGAGATCGCCCAGTTCTACACCGACGCCTTTTTCTCCGACTGTGAGAAGCTCCACATCAAGCGCCCCGACGTGGTCCAGCCCGCCACCGGCTGCATTGAGGAGTATATTCAGATCGTCTCCGGCCTTATCGAGAAGGGCTTCGCCTACCTGGCCGGGGGCAACGTCTACTTTGACACCTCCAAGCTCCAGCAGTATTACGTGTTCAACGACCACGACGAGGAGGACCTGGCCGTTGGCGTCCGGGACAGCGTGGAGGAGGATCAGAACAAGCGCAGCAAGGCCGACTTCGTCCTCTGGTTCACCAAGTCCAAGTTCGAGGACCAGGCCCTCAAGTGGGACTCTCCCTGGGGCGTGGGCTATCCCGGCTGGCATATCGAGTGCTCCGGCATCTCCATGAAGTACAACGGCGAGTATCTGGACCTGCACTGCGGCGGCATCGACAACGCCTTCCCCCACCACACCAATGAGATCGCCCAGTCCGAGGCCTATCTGGGCCATCCCTGGTGCTCCCAGTGGTTCCATGTCCACCACCTCAACACCACCAGCGGAAAGATGAGCAAGTCCAAGGGCGAGTTCCTCACGGTCTCCCTGCTGGAGGAGAAGGGGTACGACCCTATGGTCTACCGCTTCTTCTGCCTTCAGTCCCACTACCGGAAGGGCCTGGTCTTTTCCTGGGAAAACCTGGACAATGCCCGCACCGCCTATGACAAGCT
The DNA here is from genome assembly GCA_018374635.1 of Clostridiales bacterium. Lineage (GTDB taxonomy): Bacteria > Bacillota > Clostridia > Oscillospirales > Oscillospiraceae > Pseudoflavonifractor_A. The sequence continues at coordinate 572 of JAHAEW010000093.1, read as the reverse complement.
CATCGCCCGTACCGCCGCCCTGAAGGACGAGGGTGAGCTGGACCAGCCCGCTATGGAAATGCTGCGCGCCTCCTTCCGCTCCGCCATGGACAACGACCTGAACACCTCCATGGGTGTGACTGTCCTCTACGATGTGTTGAAGGCCAAGCTCAGCGGCCGCGCCAAGCGGGCCCTGCTGGCCGAGTTCGACCAGGTGCTGAGCCTGGGCCTCCTGGACCGGGCCGCCAAAGCCGCCGCCCCCCAGGCGGAGGAGCGCACGGAGTCCGACCCCGAGATCGACGCTCTGGTTTCCGCCCGTACCCAGGCCAAGAAGGACAAGAACTGGGCCGAGGCCGACCGCATCCGGGATGAACTCAAGGCCCGGGGCGTCGAGCTTATCGACACCAAGGAAGGCACCAGGTGGAAGCGTATCTAAGCCCCTTCCCCGCGCAATATAGTGCAAAAATCCCGGAGTTCCATTGGAACTCCGGGATTTTCAGACTGTCGATAAAGTATATTTCTTCGATTTATGCTGCAAGAGCCTCGCAGAGTTCCGCCGTCCGCAGACGGCGGAAGAGGGTCAAATCGTGTTT
>JAHAEW010000232.1 GCA_018374635.1 Clostridiales bacterium | reverse complement strand
GAACCCCGCCAAAGGCGGCGCGGCGCCCCTGCGCCGTGCAGGCGTTTTGCCCGCAAAACCCTGCCAGCCGGTGGAATTCACTTCCACCGGCTGTTTTTCAATTCGGGGCCCCCGCGGAATGTATTCCGCGGGGCTGGACGGCGATATCGTGCTGTTCCGGTTTAACGTGTAATCTGGAACGCTGTCCTTCATGACCCCCGCCTCCGGCGGGCGAACTGCAATCAGCATAACAGAGGCCCCGGAACCGTCTGGTTCCGGGGCCTCTGGGCTGTTGAGCGCCTTGACTGTCTACATATTCTTTGTGGTAATCCAGTCCACACCCGTTCCGCAGATATCCTGAACCACCACCGCTCCGGCGGCCACCGGAGCGCTGAGGCGGACTTTTTTTAACAGATTCATGGCTTGGATAATCAATCTCTTTGGAATCTCCCCCGAGGTCTTGACCGGGCAGCAGGGGTGAATTGCCCCTTCTATCCGAACAATGCTGGTCAACGTCCGGGTGGGCGCTGTCAGCTCCTTATGTCCATATTCCTTTCCCCTGGGGCATCCATACCCCGTAACCAGAAACCCGTTCTCCTCATCCACATTCAGGCGACAGCCCTTGGGGCACACAATACAGGTAAGCTCCGTCATTCCTTCGCCCCCCTTTCCGCCGCCAGAGAAACCGTCAGTTTCCCGTCCCCCGCCCGCTCCAGCAGACGCTTGGGCAGGACAATGTGCTCCATCTCACCCGGAGCCATGTGCTCCCTGGAGAAGCTGCATAGCTCCTCCCCTGAAGAGGTCACGCAGATACGACGGTTCCGGTACACGTTGTCAACCCGGAAAAAGAGATCCACGCCCTTCTCTACATGGGCGGGCCGTATCTTCTGCGGCACCGTATAAGTGACCCCCGCGCCATTCTGCACCTCCAGGCAGGACAGGGCAGGGGAGCTCTGACCTGCCGCCGCATACCGGGCCGCCGCTGCACCGGCCCGCCGGCTCTCCGCCGTGACAAAGTCGACCAGATCATGGACATGGACGACATTACCGCAGCTAAAAATTCCGGGAGTCACCGTTTCCATGTTTTCAAAAACTACGGCGCCGCTGGTTCGGCTGTCAATGGGAATTCCTGCGGCGCGGGTCAGCTCGTTTTCAGGAATAAGTCCAACGCTCAGCAGAACGGTGTCGCAGTCAAACTTGATTTCCGTACCTGGTATTGGCCTGCGGTCAGCGCCTACCTCAGAGACCACAACCTGCTCCACCCGCTCCCGCCCCACGATATTCGTTATAGTGTGAGTGAGGTAAAGGGGAATCCCTTAGTCCTTCTGGCATTGCACTATGTTTCGGTTTAATCCATTGGAGTAGGGCATCAGTTCCACACAGGCCAATACATTGGCCCCCTCCAGCGTCATGCGGCGCGCCATAATCAGGCCGATG
>JAHAEW010000231.1 GCA_018374635.1 Clostridiales bacterium | reverse complement strand
CTGACCACACAGACCCACAGCAGCGGCTATTTGCAGAGCAACTTCTTCCGCCTGATGGTGGCGATGACGCGGGACGAGCCGGATGTGGAGGAGATTGAGGAGATTATTTCCGTAGATGCCACGCTGACCTATGGCCTGCTGCGGATGGCAAACTCCTGTTATTATGCGCTCCGCCACCGGGTAACCAGCGTACGCCAGGCGATTATGACCATGGGCCTGAGCGAACTGCGTCAATGGGTTTACCTGTTGAACGCCAGTAATGCGGAGAATCAGATGGAGGAGGGCGCGGAGGACTTTCTCAGGATGTCCTTCATGCGGGCGAACTTCTGCAGCAAGCTGATGAACTACGCAAAAGATATGCCGATCTCCAAGCCAGACGCCTACCTAATGGGGATGTTTTCTACCCTGAATTACCTCATTGACGCCCCGTTGGAAGAGATTCTAAACCCCATTCCTCTGTGTACGGAGGCTAAGGAGGCTCTTTTACATCATACCGGCCGGGCTGGAATGCTCTACGATCTGGCCCTGAGCTATGAACATGCGGATTGGGAAAAGATCGATAAACTGACCGGAGAGCTTGGAATTCCTACGAATCTGCTGACCAGTCTCTATTTTACCTGCATGGAGGAGGTAAACCGGGTTTGGGTAGAAATGAACCGACCGGTACAGGGACAGATAACCGATGACACAGAGATAGATACTTAAGCAGAAGGCCTGACTGGGATACTTGCGCTCGAAACCCCAATGGCCCCAGGAAAGCGGGGCGGGCTGCTGGACTGCCCCGCTCTGCGCGGAGGGAGTGGCCCTGTACTTATACAGGCCTTTCTTTTATTCCGGGATGTCCGGATCGAACGGCCCTGCCCATTCCGAACAGTAACAACAAACTGTTTGGAATGGGCAGGGCCATGTTGTACCGGATTTTCTGTTGTATCAATAATTTCTCCCATGTTTCACTTGATGATGCAGCTGTGCGTTCCAGTGCAGAAGTGGAATGCGGCACCTGCCTTCAGTAGTGATGCCGGACAAGGGGCAGAGCGATCCGGAGACTGGGTGGTATGCGGTCATGAACATGCGGTACTCCGACTACGGTCCGCTTCTGGCAGGCATGGTCCCCCAGGGAGTTGGACGCCTATGTGGAGCTGGCCAAGCCAGCGAGGGATTATCACTCGGTGGTTTGGGAAATGGAACGAAAGGAGGGCTGCATATCAGCAGCCCTCCTCAGCGTGTCGAAAAACTTCGACACGCTTCTCAAAAATGCAAGCATTTTTTCGAGGGGATGCAGGCCTCTGCGCGCACTCGCTTTCGCCCGCACACTTGAGGCCTGGGAAGTGTGTTTTCCGACGTACACGCCGCCGGAAAACACGATTTGACCCTCTTCCGCCGTCTGCGGACGGCGGAACTCTGCGAGGCTCTTGCA
>JAHAEW010000006.1 GCA_018374635.1 Clostridiales bacterium | reverse complement strand
GAAAACACGATTTGACCCTCTTCCGCCGTCTGCGGACGGCGGAACTCTGCGAGGCTCTTGCAGCATAAATCGAAGAAATATACTTTATCGACAGTCTGAGAGAACTCCCGTGTGGATACCACACGGGAGTTCTCCGTTTGTCAAAACAGTGTATTCCTGGCTTTGTGCCGTAAAAACGCCTCAAGGCTCCGGAGCCTTTTTTAGAAATGCGCAGACCGGAGATCAGTCCTCTGTGCCTGTGTCCATGGTGATGGAGAGGATCTCCTCCTCCATGGGGGCGATGCCGATGACCTCATCGGCCTGCTCGGGGACGGCCTCCTCATGGCCGTGCTCATGCTCGCAGCCGCAGGCGCACTCGTCCTCGATCTTGTCATACTTGCGGTAGACGGACAGGCCGGAACCGGCCGGGATGAGCTTACCGATGATGACGTTTTCCTTCAGGCCCAGCAGGTGGTCCACCTTGCCCTTGATGGCGGCCTCGGTGAGGACCTTGGTGGTCTCCTGGAAGGAGGCCGCGGACAGGAAGGACTCAGTGGCCAGAGAGGCCTTGGTGATACCCATCAGCAGGCGGGTGGCGGTGGGGAGGCGCAGCTCCATGCCATCGTTGGTCTCGCCGGCGTCGATGCGCTTCTGGACCGCCTCCTTGGCGTCCTCAAACTCGATGAGCTCCACCGTGGAGCCGGAGAGCAGGTTGGAATCGCCGGCGTCCTCGACCCGCACCTTGCGCATCATCTGACGGCAGATGACCTCGATGTGCTTGTCGTTGATGTCAACGCCCTGCTGGCGGTAGGGCTTCTGGACCTCGCGGATCAGGTAATCGTACACCGCGTGGACGCCCCGGATGCGGATGACGTCCTGCGGATAGAGGGCACCCTCGGTGAGCGCGAAGCCCTTCTCCACGGTCTCGCCGTCCTTCACGCGGATACCCGCGCTGTATGGTAGCGGATAGGTGACCACCTCGCCGTCGGGGGCGGTGATGCTCAGGTTGCACATGGAATTGCGCTTGGTCTCCTCGATGGACACCCGGCCGCCGATCTCGGCCAGCTGGGCCATCTTTTTGGGCCGGCGGGACTCAAAGAGTTCCTCGACGCGGGGAAGACCCTGGGTGATATCGCCGCCGGCGACGCCGCCGGTGTGGAAGGTTCGCATGGTCAGCTGGGTGCCGGGCTCACCGATGGACTGAGCGGCAATGATGCCGACGGCCTCGCCCTCGCCCACCGGCTCGCCGATGGCCAGGTTGATGCCGTAGCACTTGGAACATACTCCGCTGCGGGCGCGGCAGGTCAGCACGGAGCGGATCTTCACGGCGTGGATGCCGTGCTCCTCCAGCATGGCCGCGTCGTCGGGCACCATCATGCGGTCCTTGGAGATGAGGACCTCGCCGGTCTTGGGATCGCAGATGTCCTCCACCGGATAGCGGCCCTTAAGGCGCTCGCCGAAGGTCTCAATGACCTGGCCGTTCTCGCTGATCTCGGAGACCGTGATGCCGTCATCGGTGCCGCAGTCGTGCTCGCGGATGATGACCTCCTGGGACACGTCCACCAGGCGGCGGGTCAGGTAACCCGAGTCGGCGGTACGCAGAGCGGTATCGGCCATGCCCTTACGGGCGCCTCGGGCGGAGATGAAGTACTCCAGCACGGACAGGCCCTCACGGAAGTTGGACTTGATGGGGATCTCGATGGTACGGCCGGAGGTATCGGCCATCAGGCCGCGCATGCCGGCCAGCTGACGGATCTGAGCGGAGCTGCCGCGGGCGCCCGAGTCGGCCATCATCCAGATGGGGTTGTAGCGGTCCAGGCCCTCCATCAGGGCGTTGGACACATCGGCGGTGGTCTTTTCCCAGGCGGACACCACCAGGCGGTAGCGCTCCTCATTGGTCAGGAAGCCGCGCTTGTACTGCCGCTCGATCTTGACGATCTCCTTCTCCGTGTCGGCGATCATGCCGTACTTCTTCTCGGGGATGGTCATGTCGTAGATGGAAACGGTGAGGGAGCCGCGGGTGGAGAACTTGTAGCCCTTGGCCTTGACGGTATCCAGCACGCCGGCAGAAACCGTGAAGCCGTGCTTGGTGATGCACTTGTCGATGATCTTGCCCAGCTGCTTCTTCCCGGTGATGAAGTTGATCTCGGGATCGAACATGCGCTCGGGATCGGTGCGGTCCACAAAGCCCAGATCCTGGGGGATTCCCTCGTTGAAAATCAGGCGGCCCACGGTGGTGCGCACCATCTTGTGCTGCTCCACGCCGTCGATCTCCAGGCTGCGGCGGACCATGATGGGCACATGCAGCTCCAGCTCACCCTCGTCATAGGCCAGGCGGGCCTCATTGTCGCTGCCGTAGACGGGCAGGCACTCCCGGGGAAGCTCTCCGTCGGGGGTGTTGGCGGCGATGTCGGCCACAGTGGGGATGTCGTCCAGAGCGCCGGGATTTTTCACCCACACCCTGTCGGCCACCGTGATCTTCCCCTCGGCCAGGGCGGCGCGGACGGCCGCGCAGTCCTCATAGACCTCCTCGGGGCTGTGGACGGGATAGCGCTCGAAGGTCAGGTAATAGGAGCCCAGCACCATGTCCTGGGTGGGTACGGTGACAGGGCCGCCGTCCTGGGGCCGCAGCAGGTTGTTGGCCGAGAGCATGAGCACCCGGGCCTCGGTCTGGGCCTCGGCGGACAGAGGAACGTGGACAGCCATCTGGTCGCCGTCGAAGTCGGCGTTGAAGGCGGTACACACCAGGGGGTGGAGCTTGATGGCGCGGCCCTCGACCAGCACGGGCTCAAAGGCCTGGATGCCCAGTCGGTGCAGCGTGGGGGCGCGGTTGAGCATGACGGGATGCTCCTTGATGACAAACTCCAGGGCGTCCCACACCTCGGCCTTGCCCTTGTCCACCATCTTCTTGGCGGACTTGATGTTGTTGGCCACGCCGTCCTCCACCAGCTTCTTCATGACGAAGGGACGAAAGAGCTCAATGGCCATCTCCTTGGGCAGGCCGCACTGGTAGATCTTCATCTCAGGGCCGACCACGATAACGGAACGGCCGGAGTAGTCCACGCGCTTGCCCAGCAGGTTCTGGCGGAAGCGGCCCTGCTTACCCTTGAGCATGTCGCTCAGAGACTTGAGGGCGCGGTTGTTGGCGCCGGTGACGGCACGGCCGCGGCGGCCGTTGTCGATGAGGGCGTCCACCGCCTCCTGGAGCATCCGCTTCTCGTTGCGCACGATGATGTCGGGCGCGTTGAGCTGGATGAGGCGCTTGAGGCGGTTGTTTCGGTTGATGACCCGGCGATACAGGTCGTTCAGGTCAGAGGTGGCGAAGCGGCCGCCGTCCAGCTGCACCATGGGGCGCAGCTCCGGGGGAATGACGGGCAGCACGTCAATGATCATCCACTCAGGCTTGTTGCCGGAGATCCGGAAGGCATCCACCACTTCCAGGCGCTTGACAATGCGCATCTTCTTCTGGCCGGAGGCGTCCTTCAGCTCGGCCCGGAGCTGCTCGGAGAGCTGCTCCAGATCGATGTCCTGCAGGAGCTTCTTCACGGCCTCGGCGCCCATGCCGGCCTCGAAGTCGTCCTCGTACTTCTCCCGCATGTCGCGGTACTCCTTCTCGGAGAGGATCTGGTTCTTGGCCAGAGGAGAGAAGCCGGGATCGGTGACGATATAGCTGGCGAAGTAGAGCACCTTCTCCAGAATACGGGGAGAGATGTCCAGCAGCAGGCCCATCCGGGAGGGGATACCCTTGAAGTACCAGATGTGGGACACAGGGGCGGCCAGCTCGATGTGGCCCATGCGCTCACGGCGGACCTTGGCGCGGGTCACCTCGACGCCGCAGCGGTCACAGATCTTGCCCTTGTAGCGGATCTTCTTATATTTACCGCAGTGACACTCCCAGTCCTTGGTGGGGCCAAAGATGCGCTCGCAGAACAGGCCGTCGCGCTCGGGCTTGAGGGTGCGGTAGTTGATGGTCTCCGGCTTCTTGACCTCGCCGTAAGACCACTCACGGATCTTCTCCGGGGAGGCAATGCCGATTTGGATGGCGTCAAACTCAGCGTAACTCATAGAATAGATCGTTCCTCCCTCTCTCTTACATGTCCTGGTCGTCCAGGAACGCATCGTCGTCAGACGCGACGCTCTCGTCGTCGCTCACAGCCAGGTCGTCGTCGTCACTCTCGGCCTTCAGGGTGAAGCCGGCGGCCGCGAACTCGGACTCGGCGTCGCCCTCGCGGTAGCTGTAGAAATCGTCGTCGTCCCGGATGCGATCAGGCTGGTAGTTGTCCTCTTCATCATCCTTGAGCTCGATCTCAGCGCCGTTCTCGTCCAGCACCTTCATATCCAGGCACAGGGACTGCAGCTCCTTGACCAGAACCTTAAAGGACTCGGGCACGCCGGGCTTGGGCACGTTGTGGCCCTTGACAATGGCCTCGTAGGTGCGCACACGGCCGGTGACGTCGTCCGACTTGACGGTGAGGATCTCCTGCAGGGTGTAGGCCGCGCCGTACGCCTCCAGAGCCCACACCTCCATTTCGCCGAAGCGCTGACCGCCGAACTGGGCCTTGCCGCCCAGAGGCTGCTGGGTGACCAGAGAGTAGGGGCCGGTGGAACGGGCGTGGATCTTATCATCCACCAGGTGGTGGAGCTTGAGGAAGTACACATAGCCAACGGTGACGCGGTTGTCAAACCGCTCGCCGGTGCGGCCGTCGTACAGCCAGCTCTTGCCGTCGGGGGACAGGCCGGCCATATTCAGGACCTCGGCGATGTCTTTCTCATCGGCGCCGTTGAAAATGGGGGTGGCCACCTTCCAGCCCAGGGTCTTGGCCGCATAGCCCAGATGGACCTCCAGCACCTGACCGATGTTCATACGGGAAGGCACGCCCAGGGGATTCAGAACGATGTCCAGCGGGGTGCCGTCGGGCAGGAAGGGCATATCCTCCTGGGGCATGATGCGGGAGACGACGCCCTTGTTGCCGTGGCGGCCGGCCATCTTGTCGCCCACGCTGATCTTACGCTTCTGCGCGATATAGACGCGGACCACCTCGTTGACGCCGGGCGAGAGCTCGTCTCCGGCCTCACGGGTAAAGACCTTCACGTCCACGATGATGCCGCTCTCGCCGTGGGGCACCTTCAGGGAGGTGTCACGGACCTCGCGGGCCTTCTCACCGAAGATGGCGCGCAGCAGGCGCTCCTCGGCGGTGAGGTCGGTCTCGCCCTTGGGGGTGACCTTGCCCACCAGAATGTCGCCGGAGCGGACCTCGGCGCCGACACGGATGATGCCGCGCTCATCCAGGTCCTTCAGGGCGTCCTCACCCACGTTGGGAATATCCCGGGTGATCTCCTCGGGCCCCAGCTTGGTATCGCGGGACTCAGTCTCATACTCCTCGATATGGATGGAGGTAAAGACGTCCTCCTTGACCATGCGCTCATTGAGCAGGATGGCGTCCTCGTAGTTGTAGCCTTCCCAGGTCATAAAGCCCATGAGGATGTTCTTGCCCAGGCCGATCTCGCCGTTGCAGGTGGAGGGGCCGTCCACGATGACCTCACCCTTGCTGACCTTCTGGCCGGCCTTGACGATGGGACGCTGGTTGACACAGGTGGCGTGGTTGGAACGCAGGAACTTGATGAGCTTATACTCCTTGAGCCCCAGGTTCTGATAGCGCACGGAGACATACTGGGCGGAGACCTTCACGACCTCGCCGTCCTCCTCGGCCAGGATGGCGACCTCGGAGTCCACACAGTTCTTGTGCTCCTGGCCGGTGGCCACGATGGGGGCCTGCGTGGTCAGCAGGGGCACGGCCTGACGCTGCATGTTGGCGCCCATCAGAGCGCGGTTGGCGTCATCGTTCTGGAGGAAGGGGATCATGGCGGTAGCCACGGAGAACATCATCTGGGGGGACACGTCCACATAGTCCACCTGGTTGGCGGCCACCGAGACGATCTCGTTGCGGTGGCGGCAGGTGATGCGCTCGTTGATGAAGCAGTTGTTCTCGTCCATGGGCTCGGTGGCCTGGGCGATGGTGAACTCGTCCTCCACATCGGCGGTCATATAGTGGATCTCATCGGTGACCCGGCCGATCTCCTTGTCCACCTTGCGGTAGGGGGCCTCGATGAAACCGAAGCGGTTGACCCGGGCATAGGCGGAGAGGTAGGAGATCAGGCCGATGTTGGGACCTTCTGGGGTCTCAACGGGGCACAGCCGGCCATAGTGAGAGTAGTGGATGTCTCGCACATCAAAGGAGGCGCGGTCACGGCTCAGACCGCCGGGGCCCAGGGCGGACAGGCGGCGCTTATGGGTCAGCTCGGCCAGGGGGTTGGTCTGGTCCATAAACTGGCTCAGGGGGGAAGAGCCGAAGAACTCCTTGATGGAGGCGGTGACGGGACGGATGTTGATGAGGGACTGGGGGGTGACGATGTCCAGATCCTGGATGGTCATGCGCTCACGGATGACGCGCTCCATGCGGCTGAAGCCGATGCGGAACTGGTTCTGGAGCAGTTCGCCCACGCAGCGCAGGCGGCGGTTGCCCAGGTGGTCAATGTCGTCAGGGGTGCCCACGCCGAAGGCCAGGGCGTTGAGGTAGTTGATGGACGCCATGATGTCATCCACGATGATGTGCTTGGGGATCAGGTCGTCCAGGTGTTCCTTGACGGCGTCCTTCAGCTCCTCGCCGGAGAACTGCCCCATAAGCTCCATGAGCACCGTGTAGCGCACCCGCTCGGTAACGCCGCACTCCTCGGGGTCAAAGTCCACGAACTTGGACATGTCCACCATGTGGTTGCCGAACACGCGCACCAGGGTGCCGTCCACATCCACCACGGCCTCGTTGACCCCTCTGTCCTCCAGCTCATGGGCCCGCTCCCGGGTGAGGACCTCGCCGGGCTCGGCGATGATCTCGCCGGTGGTGGGGTCCACCACGGGGAGGGCCAGCTTCTGGTTGGTCAGGCGGGGCCCCATGGACATTTTCTTGTTGAACTTGTACCGGCCCACGGCGGAGACATCGTAGCGGCGCGGATCAAAGAAGAGGGCGTTCAGGAGACTCTCGGCGGAATCCACCGTGGGGGGCTCGCCGGGGCGGAGCTTGCGGTAGATCTCCAGCAGGGCCTCCTCGTAGGTCTTGCAGGTATCCTTCTCCAGCGTGGCCAGGATGCGGGGGTCCTCGCCGAACATCTCGATGATCTCTGCGTCGGTCTTTGGCCCCACGGCGCGGATCAGGCAGGTGATGGGGAGCTTGCGGTTCTTGTCAATGCGGACATAGAACACGTCGGAGAGGTCGGTCTCATACTCCAGCCAGGCGCCCCGGTAGGGGATCACAGTGGTGGCGTAGGTGACGTTGTCGGCCTTGTCGGCGGTGCGGGAGTAGTACATGCCGGGGGAGCGGACGATCTGGGAGACAATGACGCGCTCGGCGCCGTTGATGACAAAGGTGCCCCCCTGGGTCATGATGGGGAAGTCGCCCATGAAGATCTCCTGTTCCTTGATCTCCTCGGTCTCCTTGTTGCGCAGGCGCACCCGGACCTTGATGGGAGCGGCGTACGTGGCGTCCCGGGCCTTACACTCCTCCACGTTGTACTTGGGGGGTTCGTCCATGGAGTAGTCGATAAAGGACAGCTCCAGATTACCGGCGTAGTCGGTAATACAGGAGACATCCTTAAAGACCTCCCGCAGTCCCTTATCCAGGAACCACTGGTAGGACTTCTTCTGAATCTCCAGCAGATTCGGCATCTCCAGGATTTCCTTGTGGCGGGCGAAACTCTTGCGGAGGGTCTTGCCATAGTAGACGTCTTTGATCCTGTCTGTGACCATTCTGAATGACCATTCCTTTCCCTTAGCATCTGGCGGTCGTTCGGACAGCCGTCCAAACTTTTCGTACTCTTCCCCGGCCCACAGGACCGGAGAACCCTGTTCCTGCGTCAGGTTCCGATTTTCCCGTCCTCACTCCATCCGTTTTGGAAGCGCGGATACGCCGCCTTCAAAAACGACACACACGGAGTTGTTGGCGAATTGTGTTCCACCGCCCCTTGCGGAGCACGGCGGAAGCTGTTATACTCACTATAACATGGGATGGTATCGAAATCGGATGCTCTATTTGTAATAGCGCTCTATTATACCACGGATGTACAAAAGAGTCAATTTTTATATCTGTAAAGTTCGGAGAAATTCCGGACTTTTTTCTGTTTTTGAGGTGATATTATGCCGAAAATTCCCTCTCCTGCTCTCCGTTCGCGGCTTCTCTGCCCCTTGCTCTTAGGCGCGTTCCTGCTGGCCGGAGTCCTTTGGCGCTGCTCTGCTCTGGCACTGGGCGGGCCGGCAGCCGGTTGGATCACAGGTCTCTGTCTGCTCCTGTGGACCGGTCTGGCCCTCCTCCCCCTCCGCCGGGCGGGGTATGGAGGCGGCACGCTGGCCCTTGCCTTTCTGGTCCTGGCGCTGGCCGCCCTGCTGCGCTCCCTGTGCCTGGACCATATCACCTATGACTACCGGGACTTCCTCTCCCAATGGGCCGCCTTTTTCCGGGAGAACGGCGGATTTTCCGCCATCAAGGAGCCAATTGGCGACTACAACGCGCCCTATCTCTACTTCATGGCCGCCATCTCCTATCTCCCCTTCCCCGATCTGTACGCCATCAAGCTCTTTTCCATTCTCTTTGACGGGGTTCTGGCCTGGGGCGGACTGAGACTGGCGGGTGCTCTGTCCGGCCGGAAAGACGGCCCCATCCCCCTTACGGCCTATCTGCTCCTCCTGCTGCTCCCTACCGTGGTCCTCAACGGCGCCTTCTGGGGACAGTGCGACGCCCTGTACGGGGCGCTGGTCCTCCATGCCATGGCCTCCGCCTGGACAGACCATCCAAAGACCTCGGTGGCTCTGCTGGCCGTGGCGTTCTCCTTTAAGCTCCAGACCATCTTTCTCATCCCCCTCTGGGGCGGGCTGTGGCTGGTGCGGAAGCTCCGCTTCTCCCACTTGTTGGTCTTCCCAGCCGCCTACGCTGCGGCCGTCCTTCCCGCCTTGCTGCTGGGGAAGCCGCTGGCCGACATTCTGGGGGTCTATTTCAAGCAGGCCGGGCAGTACAGCTCTGCCCTGGTGTTCAACGCCCCCTCCCTCTTCGCCCTGCTCCCCTATGGGGCCGATGTGGCACAGCAGCCTCTGGCCCGGGCGGGCATCCTGACCGCCTTTGCCCTGTGTCTCTTTGTGCTGGGATGGCTCTTTTTCCACAAAAGCCGCTTTTCCGGTGCACACTTTCTGGCGGCGGCCGCGGTCCTGGCCCTGGGTATCCCCTTCTTTCTCCCCTATATGCACGAGCGCTATTTTTTCCTGGCCGATGTGGTCACCCTGGTCTGGGCGGTGTGGGACCGCCGGCGAGTCCCCATTGCCCTGCTCACGCAGCTGGCCTCTCTCAGCTCCTACTGTGTATACCTGCGCCTGCAATACACGCTGCCTATCCACCTTTTCGGACAGACCTGGACCATGGCATTGGAAGCGCTGTGTATCCTCGCCGCCCTGCTCCTGTCGCTGGGCGCCCTGCTCCGCCAGAGGGACAAGGCCATGTGTTGATTCCTTTCCCAAACGAACGCGGCTCCGTCCAAAGCAGACAGGGCCGCGTTCGTTTTTATTGACATAATGTCTCTCTTTTTCCCATCCCTTCTCAGGCTTTCCGTCCTGTTTGTTCTCTCAGCGGTATACTTGACATAAAATAAGAATTTGACAACTCAGAAACAATGTGTTACAATTCGGTTACAGTTTTTAATTTTTAATTTATTTTCAGGAGGCACAGAATGGCAGACGAAAAGTTTCCTCTGGTCTATAAGGGCCATCCCCTTCGCCGGAAAGACAATCTGATCTATTACGGAAGCATGGCCGATAAATATATCATCATGATGCAGGTCATGAGTACCAAAAAGGTCAAGGATCTGGATGTGGCCAGCAAGGTCGTGGTCCAGCTTCAGCTCACGGATCCCGATTTGAAGAGCCGGGACCGTGTCGTTAAGAAAAGCGAGAAGGACAGCCTCTACGCCGCCATGGATGTGGCCGCCGTCTGGCTGGAGCGTGCCCTCTCCAACAAATAACCCCCACCCACCCAAGTGCCAAACGAATGAGAAGATAAACGGACTGCCTTCGGGCAGCATTTGACTGAATGGAGGATTATACCGATGATACAGCCTGTGAAGTTCCTGCGCGTTATGGCCGTCACCGCGGCGGTTTCCTGTGCCTGTCTGGTGAGCGCTGCCGCTGCCAGCATGGGCGTTGGCACCGTTCAGGCCGACGCACTCCGCCTGCGTTCCGCCGCCAGCACCGACTCCGCGATCCTGGCCACCGCCTCCGAGGGCGATGCCGTCATCGTGCTGGAAGACGCCGGGAACAACTGGTACAAAGTGGACTACGAATCTGTGCAGGGCTATATGTCCGGCGAATACCTCACCATTTCTCAGAAGGCGGATGCCGCCATCGGCTACGGTAAGGTCAATGCCGGCGGCTCCTCGCTGAATATGCGCAGCGCCCCCTCCACCTCTTCCTCCAAGGTCGCCTCCTTGGCCGACGGCGCTGTTGTCAAGATCATCGGTGTGGACGGCGGCTGGTATAAGGTCGATTACAACGGCAAGACCGGCTATGTCAGCAGCGATTACATGATCACCACCAAGGAGACCACCTCCCGCGGCAGCGAGACCACGGCAGCCGCCTCCTCCAGCATGGGGGAGCAGGTGGTTGCCTACGCCAAGCAGTTCCTGGGCACTCCCTATGTGTACGGCGGAAACGGCCCCAACTCCTTTGACTGCTCCGGCTTTACCAAGTATGTCTATGCCCACTTTGGCGTGACCCTCAACCGCACCGCCACCGATCAGCTAGCCAATGGTGCTTCCGTCTCCAAGAGCCAGCTTCAGCCCGGCGATCTGGTCTTTTTCAAGGCCAACACCACCAAGCCGGTCTCCCATGTGGGCATCTACATCGGCGGCGGCCAGTTCATTCACGCCTCCACCAATACATATACGGTCAAGATCGACAACCTGAATTCCGGCTATTACAGCCGCGTCTATGTCTACGGCCGCCACATCCTGTAACATTCTCTCATTCCATTCAGTCTGAATACGGGTTGAAAGCCCCTGATGGCGTACCATCAGGGGCTTTCTCTATGGATTCCGGGCCGGAGTGAACATTTACTTCTCTTCCTTCTCGGATTCTACCGTCGTGACCGGCTCCTCCGAGGGAATCTCAGTCTCCACCACGGCGGCGACCTCGCTGTCTTTGATGCTGCCCTCTTCCTTCAGCTGGGCGATCCGGGCCTTGTTTTCCTCAATGTTGATCTTGGCCGCAGTGATCTTCTCACACAGAGATGTGTAAGCGGCCTCCGGCGCCATGCCCCGTTCTGCATAGTAAAGTTTTCCAATCTCAATATAGGCCTTGCGGATATTATCCTCCTCGCCGGTGCTGGCCAGGCTCAGCCGGGCGATTTCCGCCAGCTGCTTGGATTTGGCCATACCGACCTGGGTCAACTCCACAGCTTTTACCTTCAAATCATCAAAAAGCGCCATATATCATGACCTCCTGTTCCCTTAAGCTGGCTTCATTTTATACCTTTTGCCCTAACTGCGCAAGTAGCTGCCCCTGGATTTAAGGAATATTTAAGCCTCCTTCCAGCCTGGTCATACCGGGCGCATCCCCGGCTGGCACCTCTCCGCACACCGGAGCATAGGATACTGCGGAGGTTATACCCAATGAATGTATACCAGAACAAGCGCTTCCGTTTTGGATGTCCTCCCCCCGCCTGCCCGCCCTCGTGCTGTCCCCCGGCCTGTCCCTGTCCTGGGCCAGAGCCATGCACGGTGAGCACCGTTTCAGATCCCGGCCCCACCGGAACCGCTCCCGCGCCTCAGGCGCTCTACGCCATCGCTCCGGCGGCTCAGACTCCGGCCTCTGCCGGCTCTTCCCTTACGTTTCCCACCAACCAGATGGTTCTGGGGACTGAGATCACCCATACGGCAGGTTCCGGCGACTTCATCCTTACCCAACCCGGCAGCTATGAAGTGCACTACACGGTCAACGCGGCTTCTTCGGCCATCCCCACGCTGACCAGCACCCAGCTCTATGCTAACGGCGCCCCTGTTCCCGGCTCCCTGGTAAGCAGCTTTATTGCCACCAGCGGAAAGCCTGTGCTGCTGGCCAACACCACTGCGCTGACCAGCTCCTGCACTACCACGCTGACTCTGGTCACCGATACCGCAGGCAGCACCTTCCTCAATGGCTCCATACTGATCCGCAAACTGAGCTGACCAGTTCAAATGCACGGAGCGCCTCCCCACACGGGGAGGCGCTCCGTCTATTTTTACCGCACGCCGCTCAATCCAGCAGCTCTTTCGCAGGGATACCGGGCTCGGTCATGGCATAGGGGTCCAGGATCCTGTTCAGGGTCTCCTCGTCCAGCAGTCCCTCCTCAATGGTGATGGCCCGGACGCTGCGGCCGCTCTGGATGGCCTTCTTGGCCACCTTGGCGGCCGCCTCATAGCCCACATGGGGGCAGATGGCAGTGATGATGCCCACGGAGTTTTCCACCATCTCTCTGCACCGCTCCCGGTTGGCGGTGATGCCCTGGATGCAGTTGTCCACCAGCGTACTCACCGCATAGGTCAGGAACTCCACGGCGTGAGTCAGGTTCCAGAAGATGATGGGCTCAAAAGCGTTGAGCTCCAGCTGGCCGGCCTCGGCCGCCATGGTGATGGTCAGGTCGTTGCCCATGATGTTGAAGGCCACCTGATTGACCACCTCGGGGATGACCGGATTGACCTTGCCGGGCATGATGGAGGAGCCGTTCTGGCGGGGCGGCAGGTTGATCTCCCCAAAGCCGCAGCGGGGCCCGGATGACATAAGCCGCAGGTCGTTGGACATCTTGGAGAGGTTTACCGCGCATGTCTTGACCGCACCGGAGACCGCCACAAACTCGTCCAGGTTTTGGGTGGCGTCAATGAGATTGAAGGCCTGGACCAGCCGCAGGCCGGACACTTTGGAGAGGTTGGGCACGATGCGGCGGAGATACTGCTCGTCGGCATTCAGTCCGGTGCCGATGGCGGTGCCGCCCATGTTCAGGCAGCGCATCTCGTCCATCGCCCGCTCGAAGCGGGCAATATCCCGGCGGATGGCCTCGCTGTACGCCCGGAATTCCTGGCCCAGGCGGATGGGCACGGCGTCCTGCATCTGGGTGCGGCCCATTTTGATCACATCGTCAAACTCCTCCGCCTTCTGCAAGAGGGCGGTGTGGAGCCGTTCCAGCTGGATCTGGGCCCGGACCAGCAGCTTGAGCACCGCCAGCTTTCCGGCGGAGGGGAACACATCGTTGGTGGACTGGCCGCAGTTGACATGGTCGTTGGGGTTGACCAGGGTGTAGTCTCCCTTCTCCCCACCCAGCAGCTCGATGGCCCGGTTGGCAATGACCTCGTTGGCGTTCATGTTCAGGCTGGTGCCCGCGCCGCCCTGGATGGGGTCCACGATGAACTCCTCATGGAGGCTGCCCTCCACGATCTCCTCACAGGCCCGGACAATGGCATCGGCCACCTTCTTGTCCAGCAGGCCGATCTCATAGTTGGTGATGGCGGATGCCTTCTTGATCTCGGCAATGGAGTTGATGATCTCCCGGTGCATGGTCAAGCCGGTGATAGGGAAGTTTTCCACCGCCCGCAGGGACTGCACGCCGTAGTACACATCCCGGGGGACCGCACGCTCGCCGATGGAGTCATGCTCCGAACGGTAGGGCCCATGCTCGAACTCCGCACGCTGCTTGTCTGTCATGGAATACTCGCTCCTCTTCCTGTTTTTCTGCACTGTGAATGCAGCTTTTCTTTCGTCGCCTCTAATTTAGCACGTTCTCTTGCAAAATGCAAGCTCTTTTTGCAAGTTTTCCATCATACGCAAGAATACCATCGTTTCCCCCAAAACTCCGGGGAAACGATGGTATTGTGCCCTATTATCCGCGGGCCATGCGGAAAATCTGGATCATATCGTCCTGACTCAGGGACCGAAAGCCGCCCAGACCGGGGTTGCGGCGGGCGCATTTCCCAGCCAGCAGCTGGATCTCACTCTCATTGAGATCGTGTCCCAGCTCCCGCACCGAGGTCGGCATGCCGATCTCCCGGTAATAGCGCTCCATGGCCTCGATCCCGGCCAGGGCGGTCTTTTCCGGATCACGGAAGTCATTGGGGCAGCCCATCACCTTGACCGCGAACTGGGCAAAGCGCTCGGGCTCCTCCCGGTAGACGTAGCGCGCCCAGCTCCCCCAGATGGCGGCAAGTCCCGCGCCATGGGCCACGTCGAACCGGGCGCTGAGCTCGTGCTCCATGCGGTGGCTGGCCCAGTCCCCCACGGTCCCACATCCCGTCAGGCCGTTGTGGGAGAGGCTGCCCGCCCACATGATCTGGGCCCGGGCATTATAGTCCTCCGGGTCCCGCATGGCCTTGCGCCCGCACTCCATCACGGTGCGCATCAGCCCCTCGGCCAGCTCGTCGGTGAGGGCGGTGTCCCGCTCATGGGTGAAGTAGCGCTCCATGGTGTGCATCAGGATGTCCACCACGCCGCAGGCGGTCTGATAGGGCGGCAGGGTATAGGTGAGCTCCGGGTCCATCACCGCGAAGCGGCAGCGGCAGATATCGTTGTTGAGCCCCCACTTGAGCCCGTGCTCCTCATCCGTGATGACGGAGGAGTTGCTCATCTCGCTTCCGGCGGCCGAAAGGGTGAGCACCGCGCCCACCGGGCAGACCCGCTCCGGCTGGGCCGCGCCGCTGTAAAAGTCCCACACGTCCCCCTCGTAGGGGATGCCGTAGCCGATGGCCTTGGCCGAGTCGATGACGCTGCCGCCGCCCACGGCCAGGATGAAATCCACGCCCTCCGCCCGGGCCAGGGCAATGCCTTCCCGCACCTTGGAGAGCCGGGGGTTTGGGACCACGCCCCCCAGGGAGACAAACTCGATCCCCCGGTCCTTCACCGCCCGTTCCACCCGCTCCAGCAGGCCGGAGCGGCGGGCGCTCTCCCCGCCATAGTGGATGAGGACCTTGCCGGCCCCCTCGGCGCGCAGCAGTTCCCCGACCCGCTCCACTTCTCCCTTGCCAAAGACCACTCGGGTGGGGGTATAGTACGTAAAGTTTTGCATGATGGCGTTCCTCCTTTTGATCTGAACGGTATGTGTTGACAGGACGAAAAGGGCGCCATACCCCCTGTACGGCGCCCTTTTCGGTCAAGTTCAGTTCATCTGCTTGCGGCGGGACAGGTTGATGGTGCCGTCCTGCATATCCCCGATGGTCTCCAGGCTCTTGCCGGTGCCGTAGGCCACACAGGAGATGGCGTCGTCCGCCACATAGGTCTCGATGCCGGTGTGGGACTCGATCAGCTTGTCAAAGCCCCACAGCAGGCTTCCGCCGCCGGTCATGACGAT
The DNA here is from genome assembly GCA_018374635.1 of Clostridiales bacterium. GTDB lineage: Bacteria > Bacillota > Clostridia > Oscillospirales > Oscillospiraceae > Pseudoflavonifractor_A. The sequence goes on along the minus strand of JAHAEW010000006.1, from coordinate 53,614 downwards.
GCCGTTGGTGGCGATGTCGGCCACCAGTTCGGGGGGCGTGCGCTCCAGCACGCCGTGGATGGCCTCCAGAATGCGGGTGGCGGGCTCCTCAAAGGCCTCGATCATCTCGCTGGAGGTGACGGTGAACACCCTCGGCAGGCCGGTCATCAGGCAGCGGCCCTTGATCTCGATGGACTGCTCCTCGGGACGGGGGAACACACAGCCGATCTTCATCTTCAGCTCCTCCGCGGTGCGCTCGCCGATGAGGACGTTGTGCTTGCGGCGGATATACTTGATGATGGCCTCGTCAAACTGATCGCCGGCGATCTTGATAGAGGTGGACTCCACGATGCCGCTCAGGGAGATGACGGCGATGTCGGAGGTGCCGCCGCCGATGTCCACGATCATATGGCCGTCAGGCCGGGTGATGTCGATGCCCGCGCCGATGGCGGCCGCCACCGGCTCCTCGATGAGGTAGACCCGGCGGGCGCCGGCCTGGATGCCCGCGTCGATAACGGCGCGCTCCTCCACCTCGGTGATGCCGGAGGGCACGCAGATGACGATGCGGGGCTTGAAGAGCCGGAAGGAGGTCACCTTGCGGATGAACTCCTTGAGCATCCGCTCGGTCATATCATAGTCGGAGATCACGCCCTCCCGCAGGGGACGGATGGCAACAATATTGCCAGGGGTCTTGCCCAGCATCTGCTGAGCCTCAGTGCCCACCTTGAGCAGCTTGCCGGTGTCCTTGTGCAGGGCCACCACAGAGGGCTCGCGGAGCACAACGCCCTTTCCGGCCACATACACCAGAATCGACGCCGTACCCAAATCAATGCCGATATCCTTGCTGAACATACCCACACCTCGAAGTCTCTTAAACTTTTCTTTAAAGTTTGCCCAAAATTCCATTCCTAAATCACCTATTTAAAGTCTGTCTAACATTATAAAGACATTTCTCCCGTATTTCAACAGGATTTTTCATAAGTTTTTCGGATATTTCAACCACTCTTCCGTCAATGGGCACGGGCCGCCGTCACGCAGACCACATCGGCCGCGCCCGCCTGGCGCAATACCGCCGCGCAGGCGGCCAGCGTGGAGCCGGTGGTGATCACGTCATCCACCAGCAGAAAACGCCGCCCGGACACCTGCCCGGGCCGGATGCACCGGTAAGCGTCCCGCACATTCTCCCGGCGCGCCGCCCCGTCCAAAAGGCCCGACTGGGCCTGTGTGTGGCGCATTTTGCACAAAACTTCCTCCGGCTCCATCCCCAGGTGTTCCCCCACGGCCCGGGCCAGGAGAAGGGCCTGGTCATAGCCCCGCTCCTTCCGGCGGCGCTCGGACAGGGGCACCCAGGTCAGCGCGTCAAAACGCCCGTCCAGATGTTCCCGGACGCACGCCGCCATCAGCCCGCCGTAGGTCCGGGCATACCATCTGCGCCCCTCGAACTTGTAGCGGCGGATGGACTGGCGCACCACCCCCTCGTACCGGAGGGGCGAGACCGCCAGGGTGATCCCCTCGCCCCGCTGCTCCGCCCCCGTCCCATGGGTATAGGGCAGCGCCCGGACGCAGTGGGGACAGATGCCCTCCCCCTCTTCCAGCAGCCTGCCGCAGAAGACGCAGCGGGGCGGAAAGAGGAGATCCAGAAGGACCTGCCTCCACCGGTTCAATCCAGGTCCTCCGGCCGGATGGGGCCGTGCTCCTTTTCAAACTTGCGGACACATTGGTTAATGAGGTATAGTATCTGACGGCTCATGGAACGCCCCTCATAAGCCGCAACAAATTGCAGTTTATTGTGCAGTTCCCCGTCCATGCGGATACTCAGATGCTTTTTATCTTCCATCTATGCTCTACACTCCATCTTTGTGGTGAGTAGAGCATATCCGCTTTCACTCATTTTTAGTTTAAATTTAGTGCATTATTAGTGCAAGATATTTTGTTATATGGGCTTCTCTACTTCGGTCAAATCTCTGACTTTTATCCATTATTCTGGGCCAGACGCCAGCGCAGGCCGGAATAACGCCGCTGCTGGCGGTTGTTGGCGGTCATCTGGGCCACCGCCTCCTCGTCCCCCACCAGCACCAGCAGCTCTCTGGCCCGGGTGATGGCGGTGTAGAGCACTCCCCGGGTCAGCAGGAGCGGGGTGGCCCTGCTCACCGCCAGCACCACCGCCCGGTACTCGCTGCCCTGGGCCTTGTGGACGGTGACGGCATAGGCGGGTTCCAGCTCCCCCAGCATATCGGGGGAGTACTCCACGATGCGGCCCTCAAAATCCACCGTAATGAGCTCGTTGCGGTTGTCCACCTCCAGAATCTGGCCGATGTCCCCATTGAACACCCCCATGCCGGAGGTGAGGGAGTCCCGGTCTTTCCACATCAGGTCGTAATTGTTGCGCACCTGCATGACCCGGTCCCCCTCCCGGAAGATATACTCCCCGAAGCGCCGCTCTCCCCTGCCCGGGGCGGCGGGATTGACCGCCTCCTGAATGGCCCGGTTGAGGGAGGCCGTCCCCGCCACCGTCTTGCGGGTGGGACAGAGCACCTGGATCTGCTCGGGTGGGATGCCCATGTTCTCGGGCAGGCGGTGTGCGATCAGCTCCACCACCGTGCCGGCCAGCCGGGCGGGCTCCTTCCGGCGGAGAAAGAAGAAGTCGGAGCTCCGGTTGCGCAAGTCGGGGAGCTCCCCCCGGTTGACCCCGTGGGCGTTCATGACGATACCGCTCTGGGCGGCCTGCCGGAAAATCTCGGTGAGGCGCACCGTGGGGATGGCCCCGCTGCGGATGAGGTCGGAGAAGAGGTTCCCCGGCCCCACGCTGGGCAGCTGGTCCGGGTCGCCCACCAGCACCAGGCGGCAGTCGCTCCGCAGGGCGGAGAGCAGGGCGCGCATGAGGGCGATGTCCACCATGGAGGTCTCGTCCACGATGACCGCGTCAGCCCGCAGGGGCTCGCTCTCATCATGGGCAAAGACCAGCCGCCCGGTTCCGGGATCGAACTGGGTCTCCAGCAGGCGGTGGATCGTGGCCGCCTCCACCCCGCACAGGTCCCCCAGGCGCTTGGCCGCCCGGCCGGTGGGAGCGGCCAGGGCGGTCTCCAGCCCCAACGCGTCAAAAAGGGCCAGCACCCCCCGCAGGGAGGTGGTCTTTCCGGTGCCCGGGCCGCCGGTGAGGAGCATCACCTGCCGCCGGGCCGCCAGAAGCACCGCCTCCCGCTGCTGGGGAGCGTATGTAATGCCCTGTTCCCGCTGAATCTGCTCCAAAATCTCCTCCAGGCCGTCGGGGGGCAGCAGCTCCTGCCAGGCCATCTCGGTCATCCGGGCCGAGACATACTCCTCCGCCTCCTGAAGTTCAGCGAGATAGCAGGCGCTCTCACCGGCCACCTCCTCCTGCACCACCTCGCCCCGCTCCATCAGGGCCTCCAGCCCGTCCTCCAGGCTCTCGGCCTCCACCCCGATGAGCTGGGCGGTGGCCAGAAGCAGCTTTTTCCGGGGCAGGAAGGTATGCCCGTTCATCAGGTTGTGGGAGAGCTCAAAGAGGAGCCCGGCCTCGATGCGCTGAGGGTCCTCCCCGTCCATGCCCATCTCCAGGGCCAGCTGATCGGCCAGGGCGAACTCCACCCCCAGCTCCTCGTCCACCAGCAGGTAGGGGTTGCCCCGTATGACCTCCAGCGCCCGGTCGCCGTAGCGCCGGTAGAGGGGCATGGCCAGCTGGAGGGCCACGCCGTGCTCGCCCAGGAAGTCCAGCAGGCGGCGCATCCCCATCTGGAGCCGGAAGGCCTCCCCCATGGCGAGGGCACGCTTGCGGGTGATCCCCTTGATCTGGGTCAGACGCTCGGGCTGCTCCTCCAGGACCGTGAGGGCGTCCTCCCCGAATTCCTCCACCATGCGCCGGGCGGTGGCCGCGCCGATGCCCTTCACCGCGCCGGAGGCGAGGTACTCAAAGATCGCTTTCTCCCCGGCGGGCATCCGGCGCTGGATGATCTCGGCCTTGAACTGCTCGCCGTAGGAGGCGTGGCGCATCCACCGGCCCTGGACCGAGAGGCTCTCCCCCGGGGCGACGGCGGGCATACAGCCCACCACGGTGATCCCGCCCTGTTCCCCGGCGTCGATCCGGAGGACTGTATATCCGTTTTCTTCATTCTGGTAGATGACTGCATCCACCGTCCCCTCGATCAGGAGCTGTTCTTCCACCTGTTCCACCGGAATCACCCTTTTGTCTCAATCTCACCGGCCGCCGGGAGAAGCGTCACGTCTGGCGGAGATACTCCCCCAGCCGCTCCAGCGGACAGAGCACCATCCCCCCCTGCTCCCCCATCAGGGCAAGGGCCACCGCGCGGCCCCGGGGCGTGAGCCCCGCGTCCGCGATGATGATGGTAAACCGGGCGGCCGCCCCGCCCCGGAGCCAGCACAGGCCCCGCACATCGTGCTCCAGCGTCTCGGCCTCTCCCTGGACGGGCACCACGGCGTAGACCGCCCCGCCCCCCGCTCCGCCGCTCACCGGGAGGAGCAGCTTGCCAAAGCAGAGCCATGCCAGAGCCAGAAGTCCCGTAGCGGCCAGAAGGGCCACCATCGCCTGCAGAAAAGATTCCATTCCCGCTCACCTCCACAGCATTCTATGCGGAAGTGGAAAAATGGTTCAGATAATGGTCATCTTCACCACATACGTGAGGAAGGTCACCAAAAATCCCGCGATGACCACTCCGCCCGCCATAGCGGGCATGGCCTTGCGCAGGGGCATGTTCAGAAAGGCGGCGACCAGCGCGCCGGTCCATCCCCCTGTGCCGGGCAGCGGAATGGCCACAAAGATCATCAGGCCCAGATATTTGTACCGGGTCACCTTCCGCCCCTTCAGGTGGGCTTTTTTCTCCATCTTGTCCACCAGGGCGTTGAGCCGGGGCATATGGCGGCGCATCCACAGAAAGATCCGCCGGATGTAGACCACGATAAAGGGGAGGGGGAGCAGATTGCCCACCACACTGGCCGCAAAGGCCGCCCAGGGATTGAGGCCCAGGGCCACGCCGAAGGGGATGCCGCCCCGCAGCTCGATGATGGGCAGCATGGACACCAGCATGGTAAAGACCAGCTCACCCGCCTGGTTCCCGGTAAGCCACGACATGAGATCCAACGTCAAAGTCCTCCAATTCGTTCTTCCAAAACCAGATGGGTCCGGTTTCTGTCTCTATGATTGTAACATATTTCAGCAAAAGAAAACAGCGCTGTTTTCCCGCCGCATACAAAAGGCCCCCCGCCGGAGCGGGGGGCCGCAGCGTGCAGGCAGGCCCGGCGGGCCGTGTTTCAGCGGTCAGGGCATGACCGTCATCCCCAAATCCAGGGGCGTGGCGGTGACGCCGGCGGGCAGACCGGTCTCAGGCTCCTTGTCGGTGGCCTTGTAGCCCAGATCCATCTGGAGCTTCAGGTTCATCATGCCGGGCAGATCCATCTCCATGTCGATGGTGCTCTTGGTGCTGTCGGCATAGACCTTGGCAGTGGTGGTCAGGTCCACGCCCTCGGCGCTGGCCGAGAGAGCCATGTCCATCTGCATGGAGGCGATCTCCCCATCCCGCTCGGTGAGCACGGTGGTATAGGTGATGTTTCCGGCTCCGCCCTCACTCATGGTATAGGTGGCCTTGTAGGTATCGCCGTCCTTCTTGAACGCGCCGTCACTGAAGAGCTTCACGTAACTGTCCGCGCTCGCGGACAGCATCGGATAGGCGGCGTCCCGGTCGCTGAGGGGCATGGAGGCCAGCGTGGAGCGCAGAGTATCCTCCAGGCTGAAGTTCTTGTACAGGCCCATCAGCTGGGTCAGGTCCATACCGCTCCCCTGGAAGAGTTCGTTCAGGTCCATGGAGTACCAGCCGCTGCCGCCGGTCTGCTGGGCCAGGATGGGGGCGTAGATGTAGTACATGCCGATCTCCAGATCCATGCGGAGCTCCAGCTCGGTCTTGGACAGGGCCTTCTTCAGCTCCGCCATCTGCGCCTCGGTCATGGCGGCGGGATCGGAGGCGGCCAGAGCGGCCAGGTCGGAGAGGTCCATCTCCATGGCCAGCTGGGCGGCGGTCAGGCTGCTCACGCCGGAGACGGTGCCGTCCACCTTCATTTCAACGTCCTTCTCGGTTCCGGTAAGGCTGGAATCCATGGTCAGGCCCATGGAGAAGGCGCCGTCGGCAGCCTGGTTCTTTTCCGCCTGCTTCTCATAGAGGTTGGAGATATACTGGTCCATCTTGGTAAAGGCGGCGTCCCCCAGGAGCTTGTCCACATCCACGATCAGGATGGTCTGGTCGTCCTGGTCCCAGCCCACATTGCAGCCGAAGGCCTCGGCGGCAAACCGGACGGGCACATAGGTCCGCCAGGTGGCGCTGTCCACATAGGGCGCCACATCCATGGAGAGAGTAGAGGTCTTATCCCCCTGCGTGAGGGTGGCGGTGGAAGAACCGATGGTCATGCGCAGGGTGGTGTCCCCCCGGACGGCGGTGATGTCCTTTCCCTCGCTGGTCACCTGGACGCCCATGGCCTCAAAGACGGCCCGGAAGGGCAGGAAGGTGCGTCCGCTCTTGGCCACAGGGGCCGCGTCGGTGAAGGCGACACTCTGACCGTCCAGCTGGACGGCGATGCCGGCGGTGTTCTCCGCGGCGAGGGCGGGGACGCCCAGGGTGGCCGCAAGGGCCGCGGCACTGCCCACCGCGCCCAGGCGTTTACAGATTCGATTCATACAGAAACCTCCTTTTTCCAGCGCCGGTCCGAATCCCGGCACTTTTCATAGCACCATGTTACACCATCCACCTGGTGAAATGTCAATGCAAAAGCCGCCTATTTAAGGAAAGTTTAAGAACTTTCTCCCGTTTTCCCGCCGGGAAAGGCCCCGTCCAGGACCAGGTCCAGCCCCAGCTCCTTCCCCAACAGGTCGCACACCAGCCGGGACACCGATACCCCCCGGGCCGCCGCAGTGGCTTTGATGGTCTCTTTGTATTCAATCGGCACATTTGCAACGATCTGGTAATAACGGCGGCGGTGAAAATCATTGACTGCCTTTTGCGAATATGCCACGCTTGCAATCCTCCAGATAAAACGATTATTCAAGAATTTTCTTCCGTTTTCCCGGCGGGTTTCCCGCCGGGAAAGCCCCCGTCCAGAACCAGGTCCAGCCCCAGCTCCTTCCCCAACAGGTCGCACACCAGCCGGGACACCGATACCCCCCGGGCCGCCGCAGTGGCTTTGATCGTCCCTCTGTACTGTGCCGGAACAGAGACCGAAAAGGTATAATAATTTTTCTTTCGATATTGATTGACAGCCTTTTGAGATGTTGCCACGCCAGCTACCTCCCGAAAAAACAGTCACATATATATGTGTTTTCGCCCCTACGGCTCCGACAGATCCCGCCCCAGAAGGTAGTCCGTGGTGACTCCGAAATAGTCAGCCAGCTTCAAAAGAGTGAGGGACGGTACGTTGACATATCCATATTCCATACGTTGATAGTGCCGGTCTGTACAGTCCAGCAGAAGGGCCATATCTGACTGCTTGAGTTTTTTTGCCTTCCGCAGGACCTTCAGCCGGGCGCCAAAAGGTTCCATAATCTTTTCCATTGTCTCTCACCCACTTGACACGACATTAAAAGACGTATAAAATATACGACATAGGAGGTGGTATTTTGGACCGATTTTTACCCTGGCTCTACACCCGCTACATCTACCCCTACCAGGAGGAGCACGTTCCGGGGAGCGGCTATGAGATGGAGCTCTCCCTCCTGGAGTCCAATCTGGACCCGGAGGACCGGAAGAACTTTGCCAAGAGCCGGGAGTTTTTCTCCCTCCAGGCCTTTTTGCTGGGTCTGCGCACCGGCCTGGGTCTGGCCGAGAGTTTCCGATCGGACCCGGATTAACCCTCCAGCATCCGTTTCAGGTACCGCCCCGTGTAGGAGGCCGGGCAGGCCGCCACCTCCTCCGGGGTGCCGGTCGCAACGACAGTTCCGCCGCCGTCGCCGCCCTCGGGCCCCAGGTCGATCACATGGTCGGCCGTCTTGATCACGTCCAGGTTGTGCTCAATGACCACCACCGTGTTGCCCACATCCACCAGCTTCTGGAGCACCTCGATGAGCTTGTGCACATCGGCAGTGTGCAGTCCGGTGGTGGGCTCGTCCAGGATATAGATGGTCTTCCCGGTGGAACGTTTCGCCAGCTCCGTGGCCAGCTTTACCCGCTGGGCCTCGCCGCCCGAGAGGGTGGTGGAGGGCTGCCCCAGCTTCACATAGCCCAGTCCCACCTCGTAGAGGGTCTGGATCTTGTTGTAGAGGCGGGGCAGGTTCTCAAAGAATCCCAGCGCCTCCTCCACCGTCATCTCCAGCACCTCGTGGATATTCTTGCCCTTGTACTTCACTTCCAGGGTCTCCCGGTTGTACCGCTTGCCCTTACAGACCTCGCAGGGCACATAGATGTCGGGGAGGAAGTGCATCTCGATCTTGATGAGGCCGTCTCCGGAGCAGGCCTCGCACCGGCCGCCCCGCACGTTGAAGGAGAACCGCCCCGGGCCATAGCCCCGGGCCTTGGCGTCCTGGGTGGAGGCAAAGAGCTCCCGGATGTCGTTGAAGAGTCCGGTATAGGTGGCCGGGTTGGAGCGGGGCGTGCGCCCGATGGGGGACTGGTCGATGTCGATGACCTTGTCCAAAAACTCCTCCCCCTCGATGCCCGCGTGCCTGCCCGGCCGGGTCTTGGCCCGGTTCAGGTCGGCCGCCAGGCGCTTATAGAGGATCTCATTGACCAGGGAGGATTTGCCCGAGCCGGACACGCCGGTGACACAGGTAAAGGTCCCCAGGGGGATGGAGACGTCCACGTTTTGCAGGTTGTTCTCAGCCGCCCCCCGGACGGTGAGGAACTGTCCGCTGCCCGTTCTCCGCTGGGCGGGGACGAGGATCTTCTTCCGCCCGGAGAGGTAGTCTCCGGTGATGGAGCCGGGGGTGTTCATGACCTCTTCCGCGGTGCCCGCCGCCACCACCTGTCCGCCGTGGACACCGGCCCCGGGGCCGATATCCACGATGTAGTCGGCCGCGCGCATGGTGTCCTCGTCGTGCTCCACCACCAGGAGGGTGTTGCCCAGGTCCCGCAGGCGCTTCATAGTGGCCAGCAGCATATCGTTGTCCCGCTGGTGCAATCCGATGGAGGGCTCGTCCAGAATATAGAGCACTCCCATCAGGGAGGAGCCGATCTGGGTGGCCAGACGGATGCGCTGGCTCTCGCCGCCCGAGAGGGTTGCCGCCGAGCGGGAGAGGGTCAGGTACTGGAGCCCCACGCTCTGGAGAAAGCCCAGGCGGGACTTGATCTCCCGCAGAATGCGGTCGGCGATGCGCATTTTCTGCTCGCTCAGCTCCAGGTGCTCCACAAAGTCCAGGGCGGCGGTCACGGATTTGTGGCAGAATGCGTCGATGTTGATGCCCCCCACCGTGACCGCCAGGGCCTCCTTCCGCAGACGGCGGCCGCCGCAGTCGGGGCAGGGCCGGTCGCTCATGTACTCCTCCAGGTCCCGGCGGGCCGCGTCCGACTGGGTCTCCTGATAGCGCCGCTCCAGGTTGTTGCAGATGCCCTCAAAGGCCTGCATGAGGGTGCCCTTTCCGTTCTCCCGCTCGTAGGTGAGCTTGAGCTTTTCCCCCTTCGTGCCGTAGAGGATGACGTCCAGCACCTGGGGGGGCAGGTCCTTCACCGGGGTGGAGAGTTTGAATTTGTACTGCTTGGCCAGGGCGTCAAAGTACATCCGGGAGATGCCGTCCCCCTTGATGTTGTTCCAGCCGCTGGCCGTGATGGCCCCCTCCAGGATGGAGAGGTCCTTGTTGGGGATGATGAGGTCGGGGTCCACCTTCCGCTGAGAGCCCAGGCCCGTACAGGTGGGACAGGCCCCGTAGGGGTTGTTGAAGGAGAACATCCGGGGCGAGAGCTCCTCGATGGAGATGCCGCAGTCCTCACAGGCGTAGTTTTGGGAGAAGAGGATGTCCCGGTCCTCCCCCAGCACATTGATGACCACCAGTCCCCCCGCCAGGTTGGAGGCCACCTCCACGCTGTCGGTGAGTCGGCGGGCGATGTCGCTCTTGATGACCAGGCGGTCCACCACGATCTCGATGGAGTGCTTCTTGTTCTTGTCCAGCTCGATGGTCTCGCTCAGGTCGTAGAGGGAGCCGTCCACCCGGCAGCGGACATAGCCCGACTTGCGGGCGTCCTCCAGCAGCTTCTGGTGGGTGCCCTTCTTCCCCCGCACCACGGGGGCCATGACCTGAATGCGGGTAGCCTCGGGCAGCGTGAGGACCTGATCGATGATCTGGTCGATGGTCTGCTGCATGATCTCCTTGCCGCACTTTGGACAGTGGGGAGTGCCCACCCGGGCCCAGAGGAGGCGCAGGTAGTCGTAGATCTCGGTCACCGTGCCCACGGTGGAGCGGGGGTTTTTGCTGGTGGTCTTCTGGTCGATGGAGATGGCGGGAGAGAGTCCGTCGATGTAGTCCACATCGGGCTTCTCCATCTGGCCCAGAAACATCCGGGCGTAGGAGGAGAGGGACTCCACATACCGCCGCTGTCCCTCGGCGTAGATGGTGTCAAAGGCCAGGGAGGACTTGCCGCTGCCCGAGAGGCCGGTGAGCACCACCAGCTTGTCCCGGGGGATGTCCACATCGATGTTTTTCAGGTTGTTTTCCCGCGCGCCTTTGACAAAAATATGGTCGAGCATAGTGTTTGCTTCTCCTTTGTTCCTTCAGAAAAAATAGTGCTACGCTGAGCTGGACAGTCCCATCATATATCCGAACAGGGCCAGAATGGTCAGCAGCACCCAGCTGAAACCCCGGCTGAACAGCTCCCACTCGGAGGGCTCCGCCCGTTCCGGGTCCCGGATGCGCCACCGCAGATTCCAGCGGAACAGCTCATCGGCAAAGAGGATGGAGGCCACATTGATAGCCGCCATCAGAGTTCCTATAAAATACAATTCCAGATCTGCCCGGCTGCGGAGCGGAGGCCCCTCCAGCAGCAGGCCGATGGCCCGGGTGATAGACAGGCCCTCTTCATAGATCTGCTGGCTTCCGTCCAAGCCGTAGGCCGTCCCATTTGTGACGATTTCCAGACCATTCAGCTTAGTGCCGTCCTCATTTACCAGATAGAGGCCGTCCCAGCCGTAACCGCCCCGGAAGAGGATCGCCCCGTCCAGGCGGAGCTCCACGCCAGTCACATCCCCCATGAGCTCCGACGGAGGAAGGGCGGTGGGGTCCTCGGTCAGGGTATAGGGGCCGTATTCCACGTCCCCCCAGCGGTAGAAGAGGGCGCCCGATGGAGTGAAGGTGAGCTCCACTGTTTTTCCGTCCAGTGTGCCGGTATAAACTGTGTCCTCTCCCCGCTCCACCTGGCGGAGGAACTGCCCCTGGAAGTCGATCCCCCGCTGCATCCCCAGGACCGGATAGAGAGCGGTGAAAAGTACCAGCAGCCCTGCCTGGATGCACAGCATGATCCGCGGGAAAGGGGTAAGGGCTCTCCAACGGTTCATATCAGCTCCCCCTCTCAGGAGCGCCCGGTTTCCCGGGAGCGGCGGCACTGCCGGGGCCGGCGGCCCATCCACAGCCTTGCCCCCAGACCGAGGGCAAAGAGAATTGCTCCCGCCACGGCGTTGACCTGTCCGGCCCGCATCCAGCCCAGGGCGGCGGCCTGCTCCTCCACGGAAGCCCCGGCGCCCGGGTCCCCCGAGAGCACCGCCGCAAACAGGATGCCCAGCTGCAGGAGAAGAATACCGGAGAAGATCGCAGTGGTACAGAGGAGTTCCATTCTCTTTTTCATATAAAACACGCCCTTTCTCTTTTGGCGGGTGCTGTCAGTGTGAGGGCTGCCCCCGCAGTTCGATGATCCGGTCCCGCAGGACGGCGGCATACTCGAACTCCAACCGGGAGCTGGCCTCCTTCCTCGCCCCACGCGGCCAACGCCGCGCGGGGACCCTGAATCTTTCACATGCTCGGGCCGAATAAATCGGCCCTGCGCCAAGGCTTTGCCTGCGTCAAAACACTTGTACGGCGCAAGCGCCGCCCCGCCCTGCGGGGCCCCTGCGGAGCTGAAGGAGGCTAGGACTGCCCCCGCAGTTCGATGATCCGGTCCCGCAGGACGGCGGCATACTCGAACTCCAGCCGGGAGCTGGCCTCCTTCATCTCCTTTTCCAGCTTCTTGATGGCGGCCTCCCGCTCGCTTCGGGTCATCTTGCCCGCATGCTTGGCCTCCCGGTCCTTCTTCTCCTCCTCCGAGAGGCGGATGAGCTCCCGCACCGACTTGATGACGGTCTTGGGCACGATGCCGTGGGCCTGGTTGAAGGCGTCCTGCTTGGCCCGTCTCCGCTCGGTCTCGTCAATGGCCCGGCGCATGGAGGGGGTAATGGTGTCGGCATACATGACCACCAGGCCGTCGGCGTTGCGGGCCGCCCGGCCGATGGTCTGGATGAGGGAGGTCTCGGAGCGGAGGAAGCCCTCCTTGTCCGCGTCCAGGATCGCCACCAGACTCACCTCGGGCAGGTCCAGACCCTCCCGCAGCAGGTTGATGCCAACCAGCACGTCGAAGGTCCCCAGACGCAGGTCCCGGATGATCTCCATGCGCTCCATGGTGTCGATGTCGTGGTGCATGTAGCGCACCTTGACGCCCGCTCCCTGGAGATAAGTGGTCAGATCCTCCGCCATCTTCTTGGTGAGCGTGGTGACCAGCACCCGCTCCTTCCGCTCCGCGCGCTCGTTGATCTCGCCGATGAGGTCGTCGATCTGTCCCTCCACCGGCCGGACCTCGATCCGGGGGTCCAGGAGTCCCGTGGGCCGGATGACCTGCTCCACGATCTGGCCGGAACGGGTGCGTTCATACTCCCCGGGGGTGGCCGAAACATAGATGACCTGGTTTACTCTCTGTTCAAATTCCTCAAATTTCAACGGACGGTTATCAAAGGCGCAGGGCAGGCGGAAGCCGTAGTCCACCAGCGTGGTCTTGCGGGCCCGGTCCCCGTTGTACATGGCCCGCACCTGGGGGAGGGTCACATGGCTCTCATCGATGAAGAGGACAAAGTCTTTGGGGAAATAGTCCAGCAGGGTATGGGGCGGGGACCCCACCGGCCGTCCCTCGATGACCCGGGAGTAATTCTCGATGCCGGAGCAGTATCCCAGCTCCTGCATCATCTCGATGTCGTAGAGCACCCGCTGCTTGAGGCGCTGGGCCTCCACCAGCTGCTCGTTGTCCTGGAAGAACTTGAGTCGCTCCTCCAGTTCCCGGTAGATCTCCCCGATGGCGGCGTCCATCTTCTCCTTCGGGGTGACATAGTGGGTGGCGGGCCAGATGGGGATGTGATTTAGGTTCCGGATGACGGCGCCCGTGACCACGTTGATCTCGCTGATGCGGTCGATCTCGTCCCCAAAAAACTCCACCCGGATGGCGGTGTCCTTCCAATAGGCCGGGAAGACCTCCACGGTATCCCCCCGCACCCGGAACATATTGCGCTCAAAGGCGATGTCGTTGCGCTCATACCGGATCTCCACCAGCCGCCGGAGGAGCTCGTCCCGCTCCAGCGTGCCGCCCACCCGGAGGGAGACCATCATCTTGGCAAAATCCTCCGGCTCGCCCAGGCCGTAGATGCAGGACACGGAGGAGACCACAATCACATCCCGCCGCTCCAGCAGGGCGCAGGTGGCCGAGAGGCGCAGGCGGTCGATCTCATCGTTGGTGGCGGCATCCTTCTCGATATAGGTGTCGGTGTGGGGAATATAGGCCTCCGGCTGGTAGTAGTCGTAGTAGGAGACAAAATACTCCACCGCGTTGTGGGGGAAAAACTCCCGGAATTCGGCGCAGAGCTGGGCTGCCAGGGTCTTATTGTGGGCCAGGACCAGGGTTGGGCGCTGGATGCGTTCAATGGTCTTGGCCATGGTGAAGGTCTTGCCCGAGCCCGTGACCCCCAGCAGGGTCTGCTCCTGCAAGCCCATCTCCACCCCCCGGGCCAGGGTCTTAATGGCCTCCGGCTGATCGCCCGCGGGCCGGTATTCCGATACCACCTGAAAATCTGGCATGTCTCCTCCTCCTTGCTCTTGTGATCCGCCGGGCGCTCTCCCCCGGAAAAAGGGCGCGGGGCGACGTGCATCCACATCTCCCCGCGGCCGCCGTACGTCCATTGTATCAGAACGCACGTTCTAATTCAAGTGTCAGATAACGGCAAAAAAGCCGCTGTCCCGCAGGGATACCGCGTCATCATCGGTAAAGATGATGTGGTCTACCAGCTCCACGCCCAGCCGGGCTAGCAGTTCCGCCAACTGCCGGGTGGTGAGCTTGTCCTCCACTGAGGGAAAGGCCAGGCCGGAAACATGGTTGTGGGCCAGGATCAGCCCCGTGGCATTGAGGGCCAGCGCGGCCTCCGCGATGCGGCGGCTGGTGACCTCCACAGCGTTCACATTGCCCTCCCCCACCGCCCGTACGCCCAGCGCCTTGCGCTTGCCGTCCATACACAGCACGCACACACGCTCATTCCTGGCCCCGAAGAAATAGGGGCGCAGCAGGGCACAGGCCGTCTGCGTATCCTCCACGATCCCGTCCAGACTGGCCCGGGAGGTGAGGTAGCGGCCGGAGAGTTCCTTGACGCACTTGAGGAGCACGGCGGCGTGCTCTCCCACCCCTTTGACCTTCTCCAGCTCCTCCGGCGCGGCGTCCAGCACCCCGGCGATGGAACCGAAGCGCTCCATCAGGTCATGGGCCAGAGGATTGGTGTCGCTCCTGGGATTGGCATAGAAGAGAAGCAGCTCCAGCGCCTTATGGTCGGGGAAGGACTCCGGCCGGGTCAGAAATTCGCGCTTCAGCCGCTGCCGGTGCCCATCGTGGATCCCCATAGGTTATCCCCGGGGACCGTACTCCGCCAGATAGGCCTCCATGCGGGCCTTCACGGCGTCGTCAATGTAGACCTTGCCGTCGATCTCCCGGTTGTGCAGGAATGCGATGATCTCCCGCACGGTGACAATGGGATAGACGGCGATCCCGTAGTCCTGCCGCAGCTCGTCCAGGGTGGAGCAGTCCTTGGTGCCCCGCTCCATCCGGTCCACCGAGACAATGAGGGCCTTCATGCGGACCTTGGCCACGTGCTTGAAGAGCTCGATGGACTCCCGCACGGCGGTGCCGGCGGTGACCACATCCTCCACGATGACCACGTCGTCCCCGTCCTGGGGCTTGTAGCCCACCATGGAGCCGCCCTCGCCGTGGTCCTTGACCTCCTTGCGGTTGAAACAGTAGGGCAGGTCCCGGTCATACTTGCGGTACAGGGAGGAGGCAGCGGCTACGGCCAGGGGGATGCCCTTGTAGGCGGGGCCAAAGAGACAGGTCACGCCCTCGGGCAGGTTCTCCTGAATGCAGGCGGCATAGTAGTCGCCCAGCTTGGCGGCCTGAGCGCCGGTCTTATAGTTTCCGGTGTTGATGAAATAGGGGGTCTTGCGGCCGGACTTGGTGGTGAAGTCGCCGAAGGTCAGCACGCCGGAGCGCACCATGAAGGTGATGAATTCTTCTTTGTAAGCCATAACTTCCCGTCTCTCCTTCAATCGGTTGCTTTAAAGTCGTATTATTATACCATTTTCGCTCCATTCTTACAAGTCCGCCCCCCGCTCTTTCCTGTTCCGAGGGTAGACAATTCCCCTTCCACGGCATTATAATACCTCTGATCCAGTTTTCATCGGAAAAGGAGTGTCTCCATGCTGCCCTTTGTCTTAGGCTTTGTCCTGCTGACGGCCTGCTTTGCCGCCCTGTGCGCCCTTCAGAGCGTCCTGTCCGCGCACCCCAGCCGGTGGCCGGGGCTCATTCTGCCCGCGCTCTCGCTTCTCTTTTCTCTGGGCGTGGCCGGAGTGCTGATCTTCCAGTCCTCCGCCGGCGGCGAGGCGGGGGCCCAGCTCCTCCTCATAGGGCTGCTTGGGTTCTGCTCGGTCAATATCCTCACGGTGATCTTTTTGGCCGTCTATCTGGGAAAGCGGCAGGAGCGCAAAGACTCCCGCCGTTCCTGAGCCGCCCTTTCTTGACGGGAAAGCCGCCCTTCGTCCTCTGCGCAGCGCAGCATGGACGGAGGGCGGCTTTCCTTTTGGTTTACCACACCACGGTGGCGAAATAGTCCTCCGGCGTCTCGGCCCGGCGGATCAGCTCCGTAGAGCCGTCCTCCCGCAGGAGGATCTCCGCCGAGCGCAGGCGGCCGTTGTAGTTGTAGCCCATGGCGTGGCCGTGGGCGCCGGTGTCGTGGATGACCAGCAGGTCCCCCATGTCGATCCGGGGCAGGGCGCGGTCTACGGCAAACTTGTCGTTGTTCTCACACAGGGAGCCGGTCACATCATAGACGTGGTCCCGGGGGGCGTCCTCCTTCCCCATGACGGTGATGTGGTGATAGGCCCCGTACATGGCCGGGCGCATCAGGTCGGCGGCGCAGGCGTCCACCCCGATGTACTCCTTGTAGGTATGCTTCTCATGGATGGCCCGGGTCACCAGACAGCCGTAGGGGGCCAGCATGAACCGGCCCAGCTCGGTAAAGATGGCCACATCTCCCATCCCGGCCGGCGCCAGGATGGACTCATACTGTCTGCGCACCCCCTCGCCGATAGCGAAGATGTCATTGGCGGTCTGTTCGGGGCGGTAGGGCACGCCCACGCCGCCCGAGAGATTGATGAAGCGGATGTGGCATCCAGTCTCCCGCTTCAGGTCGGCGGCCAGCTGGAAGAGAATCCCCGCCAGGGTGGGATAGTACTCGTTGGACAGGGTGTTGGAGGCCAGGAAGGAGTGCAGGCCAAAGTGCTTCACCCCCAGCTCCTTGAGCCGGCGGAAGCCCGTGAAGAGCTGCTCCCGGGTGAATCCGTACTTGGCGTCGCCGGGGTGATCCATGACCTGGAACCCCTCTTTGGAGGCTCCGATGGAGAACACGCCCCCCGGATTGAACCGGCAGCTGACCGTCTCGGGCAGGGTGCCCAGGGTCTCCTTCAGGCAGTCGATGTGGGTGATGTCGTCCAGATTGATGGTGGCCCCCAGGCGGTGGGCCAGGGCAAACTCCTCCGGCGGGGTGTCATTGGAGGAAAACATGATCTCTTCTCCTTGAAAGCCGCAGCGCTCGGACATCATCAGCTCGGTCAGGGAGGAGCAGTCCACGCCGCACCCCTCCTCCCGCAGGAGCTTGAGAATGGCGGGCGTCGGGGTAGCTTTGACGGCAAAATACTCCCGAAACCCGGGATTCCAGGAAAAGGCCGCCTTCAGCCGGCGGGCGTTTTCCCGGATGCCCCGCTCGTCATAGAGATGAAACGGGGTAGGATACTGCGCAGCAATGTTCTGGAGCTGCTCCTGGGTGACAAAAGGCTTCTTCATTGTGGACTCACCTGATTTCTTTGGAATGGAAAGATTCTGTTGCTTTATCTTACTAAATTGACAGGGCTGTGTCAATGGAGGCCGCCGGTTCCGGCGTTTTTTCTTTTTCGCATCGCTCTGGAGGAAAGCGCCCTGCACCCGTCCGTCCCACCGCAAGCCGCTTGCATCCCACAGGCCGGCGCGCTATAATGAGGGACATGCCTGTTATCTTGATTGGAGTGTCTGCTTATGAAGATCACCACCCGTTCCCGCTTTACCACCCATAAAATCGTGCTGATCGGCCTCATGTCCGCCCTGGTGCTCATCTTCTCCGGCTTCCGCATCCTGGTGCCCATCTCCGTGGATAACGCCGCCATCCAGCTGGGCAACATCATGTGCGTCCTCTCCGGCCTGCTGCTGGGGCCGGCGGGCGGCCTCTCCTGTGCCATCGGTTCGGCCCTGTACGACCTGACCAACCCGCTCTATGCCCCCGAGGCCTGGATCACCTTCCTCAACAAATTCTTCATCGGCTTTCTCACCGGCCTGATCGCCCACTGGCGGGGGCGCAAAAGCCTCTCCTTCCGCTGGAACCTGTCCGGCGCCATTCTGGGCTCTCTGGCCTATGTGGTCCTCTATTTCTGCAAGAGCTGGCTCATGGGCGCCTTTGTGTTCAGCCTCTCCCCCGGTTCGCCCATGCTGATCTTCCTGGCTACCAAATGCCTGACCTCTACGATTAACGCCATTCTGGCCGTGGCAGTGGCAGTTCCTCTGTGGGAGATGATCCGCCCCCCGCTTCTCCGCGCCGGCGTGATGATGCCCTGAATGTGATACAGCCCGGAGCGTCTCTGAAAGACGCTCCGGGCTGTTCCTGTTCTATCCCACACGCTGTTCTCTGCTGTTGGCGCACTCCAGGAGCAGCTGGGGGAAGCCCCGTACAAACAGGATCGTGGTAACGGTGGCCGCCGCCAGATCGGCAATGGGTTCCGAGAAGAAGGTGGCCTCCGCCCCGAAGAAATAGGGCAGGAGCAGAAGCCCCGCCAGAAAGACGCTCTTGCGGAACAGGGAGCAGAACAGCGCCCGCCGCACCCGGCCCAGGGCCGTGGTCTCGTCCACCAGCGGATACTGTACCGCCAGAGGGATGATCATGCAGGTGAACATCTTGATGTAGCGCACCGACCGGGCGGCAATCTCTCCGTCTGCGGTAAAAAGCCGCACAAAGAAGGGGGAAACCGTATAGGTGACGACCATCATCACCCCGCAGAAGATCAGACACAGGGTCACAATGGTCTGAATGGCTTTTTTGATCCGCTCCGGCTCTCCCGCCCCGAAATTGAAGCTGACCACCGGCTGGGTCCCCAGGGTCATCCCGCCCATGGGCATGGTGATGAGGAGCAGGTAGCTCTGCACAATGGTGGCGCAGGTGACCAGCGTATCACCCAGCCCGGGCCCTCCATAACGCTGAAGGACCGTGTTGAGGACAATGAGCAGCACGCTGTCAGTGGCAATGATCAGAAAGGGCGACAGTCCGAAGAGCAGGACCCGGCGCATGACGGCTCCGTCAAAGCCGCCCCATCCCAGCCGCACCGGCATACGCTTGCGCAGCAGGGCCCCCAGCACGAAGGCGCAGGAGGCCATCTGAGAGATCACGGTAGCCAGCGCCGCGCCGGCCACATCCATTCCCAGTCCAAAAATAAAGATGGGGTCCAGGATGATGTTGAGCACCGCGCCCAGCATGACGGTGGCCATACCCAGCCCGGAAAATCCCTGACAGATGAGGAAGTTGTTCATACCGTTAGCCATCAGGGCAAAAAAAGTGCCCGCCGTATAGATGGTCATATAGGTATTGGCATAGGGAAAGGTGATCTCACTGGCTCCAAACCACATGAGCAGATGGTCTTTGGCCAGCAAAAAGCCCACCGTCAGGACCAGCGAGAGCACCAGCAGCATCAAAAAGCAGTTGTTCAGGATACGCCGGGCCTCCTCTTTTCGCCCCTCTCCCATGCGCATGGCCATGATGGGACTGCCGCCCAGGCCCACCAGGCTGGCAAAGGAGCTGAGCAGGGTCACGATGGGGCCGCACACGCCCACCCCCGCCAGGGCCAGTCCCCCGATGTCGGGGATATTTCCAATATACATCCGGTCCACGATGCTGTAAAGCACGTTGACCAGCTGGGCCAGCATCGTGGGAATGGCCAGGCGAAGCACCAACCTCCCCACTGGGTCGCGTCCCAGGTCGTTGGTCCGTCTCATAAGCTCCTTCTCCTCTCCCGATATGGTACACACGGGGAATAGTATATCCTTTTTTCCAGAGAGCGTAAAGAGCCAAACACAACGCAAAGAATACAAAAAAGCTTGACGTTTTTCACTCCATCTGGTATCTTGGACAGAATCAAGTCCATTCTCGCTCCAGCGCATCACCGGATGGCTGGAGACCGAGTGCCTGTACATATCCCGTAGGTCTTTGAAGGGATATGCCGCAGGCGCTTTTTTTGTGTCCGGGAGTCCCCTTCCGGTCCGATCACTCTGAATAAAGGATGTGCCTCTATGAGACAATCTGCTCTGTACCGGGAATTCAGCACCTATGTGGCCCTCAACATTCTGGGCTCGCTGGGCCTCTCATGCTACATTCTGGCCGACACCTTTTTTGTGGCCAGCCGACTGGGGGCCGACGGACTCACCGCCCTGAATCTGGCCATCTCCATTTTCGGTCTTCTCAACGGGCTTGGCATGATGCTTGGAATCGGCGGCGGCGCTCGCTACTCCATCTTTCAGGCCCAGGGCATGGAGCGGGAGGCTAACCGCACCTTCACCATTGCCTTTCTGACCGGCGGGGCCCTGGGGCTGTTCTTCGCCCTGTGCGGCCTGTTCTTCGCCCGCCCGCTGGCCGCTCTGCTGGGCGCCGAGGGGCACATCCTGCCCATGTGCGCCACCTATCTGCGCACTGCCCTCTCCTTTGCGCCCTTCTTCATCCTCAATCAGGTCATGACCGCCTTTGTCCGCAATGACGGAAACCCCAAGCTGGCCATGGCGGCCATGCTCACCGGCAGTCTGACCAATGTCGTGCTGGACTATGTGTTCCTCTATCCCCTGAATCTGGGGATCTTCGGCGCCGCCTTTGCCACCGGCGTGGCCCCGGTGGTGGGCCTGGCTCTCTCCTCCCTCCATATCCTCACCGGGCGCAGCCGCTTCCGCCTGGTCCGTGAGCCCATGCGCCCCCGCCACCTTGTGGACCTCTCCGCCCTGGGCGGCGCGGCATTCCTCAACGAGTGTTCCACCAGCGTGGTGCTGGTGGTCTTTAACCTGCTGATCCTGCGTCTGGCCGGAAACCTGGGCGTGGCCGCGTACAGCATCGTGGCCAACCTGGCCTTCGTCATGCTTGGCATCTTCAACGGCATCTCCAACGGGACTCAGCCCCTGGTCAGCATGGCCTGCGGCCGGGGCGACCTGCCCCGGCAGCGCACCCTATACCGCATGGCCCTGGCCCTGGCCGCCGCGTTCGGCCTGGGGATCACCGCGCTGGGCCTCTTTGCCGCACCGCCCCTGGTGGCCCTCTTCAACTCGGCGGGCGACCCGGCCCTCCAGGCCCTGGCAGAGGGCGGGATGCACCTGTACTTTCTCGGATTTCTCTTCGTCGGCTTCAATCTCATCACCGCCTCCTATCTGGGGGCCACGGAGCGCCCCCTCCCCTCCGCCCTTCTCTCCTTTTTCCGGGGCTTTGTGGGGATCGTGGCGCTGGCCATCTGTTTCGGCCTGACCGGCGTATGGCTGGCTTTCCCCGCCGCCGAGCTGCTGACCGCTCTCTTTGGGCTGGCAGTTCAGCGGAGGGAATTCCTTCGGGACCCGAATTAGCACTCTACGTACTTAAGTGCTAAATTTACAATTTAGACATAATCTATTGTATATTTGTTCATAAATCCGCCCTATACTAGAGGCAACAAAACGAGGTGAGGAGTCAAACCGGCCGCCGCTGGACCTTCTCACAGCGGCTCGGACCAGAGAAAAACGTAGAAATAGCAGTCTATTTCTTTTATTGCTAACCTCTGTTCCCCGCCGCCGAATTTGAAAGGAGACCTCATTATGTTTGGTATGCTTCCGTTTGAGCGCACAAATGACAACTTTTTCGACACCTTTGATAACTTCCAGCGCAAATTCTTTGGGGAGAGCGGCGCCAATATGCCCGCCTTCCGCACCGACATCCGGGACGCCGGCGAGTGCTTCATTTTAGAATGTGAGCTGCCCGGCTTCTGCAAAGAGGACATCCGACTGGATCTGAAGGATGGCATCCTCACCATCGCCGCCCAGCGCAGTGAGAGTGAGGAGGACAAGGCGCAGAAGGGCCAGTACATCCGGCGGGAGCGCCGCTACGGCACCTTCTCCCGCAGCTTTGACGTGACCGGCATCGATGAGAGCGGCATCACCGCCGCCTACAAGGATGGTATCCTGGAGCTCCGGCTCCCCAAGGCCCGCCCCGTTGTGCCTGAGGCCAAGCGCATCGCCATCGACTAAACCTCGCAGACGGGGAGCCGGTCAGTCCACACTGGCCGGCTCCTCTTCCGTTTTCAGCGCGGGGGTCCAGTGGGGGCAGACCTCGCCCGGCTGGGGATGGGGCATTCCCCGTCGGCCGCAGTGCCCATACCAGAGGGGATGGAAGCGCTCGCCCCGTCCCAGTACGAAGTGTTGGTAGTAGTGTTTGCACATCCCGCACACCTCCGCCTCCACCATGTAGTAGCGTGTCGTTTTCATGTTTATCACCTCAAGGGCATTGTATCATATTTTTTGGAACCGTGTTGATTCTACTATCGAATGCTAGTAGGGCCCCTGCCGCACGGCAATTTCCCCAGAAACATAGAGGAAACTGTTGACTTTACACCCAACCAAGCTTATCTTTTTATCGGCCATCCGTATGTTACTTTATTTTTTCTCTGAAAGGATGTGAACTGCGTTATGAACGCTCAGAAATATACCCAGAAATCCCTGGAGGCCATCCAGAACGCCCAGGCCATCTGCACCGAATACGCCAATCAGCAGATCGAGCAGCCCCATATCCTGCTCGCCCTTCTGCTGGCCGAAAACGGTCTGATCCCCCAGCTGCTCACCCACATGGGCCTGACTGTCCCCTCCCTCACCGCCGCGGTCAAAGCCGAGGTGGAAAAGCTGCCCCGTGTCACCGGCTCCGGCCGGGAGCAGGGCAAGGTCTATGTGGCCCAGGACGTGGACCAGGCTCTCAATAGCGCCGAGTCCATCGCCGCCTCCATGAAAGATGAATATGTCTCGGTGGAGCATCTGCTCCTGGCGCTGGCGGAGTACCCCAACGCCGCCCTGAAGGAGCTCTTCCGCATTTACAACGTGACCAAGGAGGGGATCTTGCAGGCCCTCTCCGCCGTCCGGGGCAACCAGCGCGTCACCTCGGACAACCCGGAGGAGACCTACGACGCCCTGAAGAAATACGGCTCCGACCTGGTGGAGCGGGCCCGGCAGAACAAGCTGGACCCGGTCATCGGCCGGGATGACGAGATCCGCAACGTGATCCGCATCCTCTCCCGCAAGAGCAAGAACAACCCTGTTCTCATCGGCGAGCCCGGCGTGGGCAAGACCGCCATCGCCGAGGGGCTGGCCCAGCGGATCGTGAAGGGCGACGTGCCCGCCTCTCTGAAGGACAAGACCATCTTTGCCCTGGATATGGGCTCCCTCATCGCCGGGGCCAAGTACCGGGGCGAGTTTGAGGAGCGGCTCAAGGCCGTCCTCAACGAGGTCAAGAAGAGCGAAGGGCGCATCCTCCTCTTCATCGATGAGCTCCACACCATTGTGGGCGCCGGTAAGACCGAGGGCGCCATGGACGCGGGCAACCTGCTCAAGCCCCTGCTGGCCCGGGGCGAGCTCCACTGCATCGGCGCCACCACCCTCAACGAGTACCGCCAGTATATCGAGAAGGACGCCGCCCTGGAACGCCGCTTCCAGCCTGTGCTGGTCAACGAGCCCACGGTGGAGGACACCATCGCCATCCTCCGCGGCCTGAAGGAGCGCTACGAGGTCTTCCACGGCGTGAAGATCCAGGACAGCGCCATCATTGCCGCCGCCACCCTCTCCAACCGCTATATCACCGACCGCTTCCTCCCCGACAAGGCCATCGACCTCATCGACGAGGCCTGCGCCATGATCCGAACCGAGATCGACTCCATGCCCACCGAGCTGGATGTGATCCAGCGTAAGATCATCCAGCACGAGATCGAGGAGGCCGCCCTCAAGAAGGAGGACGACGCCCTCTCCCGGGAGCATCTGGAGGAGATCCAGAAGGACCTGGCCGAGATGCGGGACGAGTTCAACGCAAAAAAGGCCCAGTGGGAGAACGAGAAGAATGCCATCGGCAAGGTCCAGCAGCTCCGGGCCGAGCTGGAGGAGGCCAACGCACAGCTGGAGAAGGCCCAGCGGGAGTATGACCTGGAGCAGGCCGCGCAGCTTCAGTACGGCCGCATCCCCGAGCTCCGCCGGGCTCTCGAGGCTGAAGAGGCCGTGGCCCAGCAGGGCCGGGACGCCTCCCTCCTGCGGGACAAAGTCACCGAGGAGGAGATCGCCCGCATCATCGAACGCTGGACCGGCATCCCGGTCAGCAAGCTCATGGAGGGCGAACGGGAGAAGCTCCTCCACCTGGAGGACATTCTCCACCAGCGGGTGGTGGGGCAGGACGAGGCGGTGCGTCTGGTCTCCGAGTCCATTCTGAGAAGCCGGGCCGGCATCGCCGATCCCAACCGCCCCATTGGCTCCTTCCTCTTCCTGGGCCCCACCGGTGTGGGCAAGACCGAGCTGGCCAAGACCCTGGCCGAGGCCCTCTTTGACAGTGAGAAGAACATGGTGCGCATCGACATGAGCGAGTATATGGAGAAATTCTCGGTCTCCCGCCTCATCGGCGCCCCTCCGGGATATGTGGGCTATGAGGAGGGCGGCCAGCTCACCGAGGCCGTCCGGCGCAAGCCCTACTCCGTCATCCTCTTTGACGAGGTGGAGAAGGCCCATCCCGACGTATTTAATGTACTACTCCAGGTATTGGACGATGGCCGTATTACAGATAGTCAAGGCCGCACCGTGGATTTCAAAAATACCATCATCATTCTCACCTCGAACCTGGGTTCCCAGTATCTGCTGGACGGCATCGGCTCCGACGGGGAGATCCGCGAGGCGGCCAAGGAGCAGGTCAACGAACTGCTCAAGCGCTCCTTCCGGCCGGAATTCCTCAACCGCCTGGATGAGATCGTGTTCTATAAGCCCCTTACCAAGGGCAATATCACCCACATCATCGACCTGATGGTCCACGAGCTCAATGCCCGCCTGCGGGAGAAGCAGCTCTCCTGCACCCTCACCGGCGCGGCCAAGCAGTTCATCATTGACGCCGCCTACGATCCTGTCTACGGCGCCCGTCCCCTGCGCCGCTATCTCCAGCACACGGTGGAGACCCTCATCAGCCGCAAGATCATTGCCGACCAGGTCCTGCCCGGGGACACTCTCACGGTGGACGTCCGGGACGGCGCACTGGAAGTGGACAGCAAAACCGTCCTCACCGGCGAGATCGTGTAGTAAGTTTTTTCCTCTCAACGGAAATACCCCCTGCCGGGAGACCGCCCTGTGCGGTCTCCCGTTTTTTTACTTGTCCACATTGTCCACCGTGTTTTCCACATGATATAGTATTTCAATTCTTTTGAGTCTCAAAATACGGTATTTTCCGTTTTATTTTTACTTTTTTTTCCATTTTTATGGCATCACATCGATGCCAGAGCGCAAAAAAGAGGGAACCGGTTTCCCGATCCCCTCTCAAGGCACGCTTCCTTATCCAGTTTTTAAACAGCTGGTGAAACAATTTTGCTTCTGCCGGCCGCTGACATTCCGTATCATTCAGAGCTGCGACAGAATGGATGCCATCTGTTCCGCGCTTGCCGGCCGCGGGTTACTCTCCAGACAGGAGTCCTTCTGTGCCAATGCACAGATCTGCTCCAGCGCGCCGCGCAGCTCCTCCCGCTGGGCCTGCTCCGCCAGCTTTGGAGCGATGGAGACCTGGCTCATAAGCTCCTGGACCTGCTTAATCAGGCTGCGCACGGCCACTCCCTCGTTGTAGCAGCAGAGGCCCATCCGCTTGGCCAGGGCCGCATACCGGGCCTGGGCGGAAAAGCTCCCGGTCTCCCCCAGCCCCGCGTTGAAGCCGATCACATGGGGGAGCAGCAGGGCGTTGCATCTGCCGTGAGGCAGGTGCAGCTGTTCTCCCAGAGCGTGGGCCATGGCGTGGCACATGCCCAGCCCAGCGCTGTTGAAGGCCATGCCCGCCATGCAGGATGCAGCGTGCAGCTTCTCCCGGGCCTCCAGATCCTCTCCGTTCTTCACCGCCCGGGGCAGGTGCTCCAGGACCAGGGCGCACGCCTTCTCCGCCAGGGCATCGGTAAAGTCGCTGGCCCCGGTGGACGCATAGGCCTCCGCGGCGTGGGTGAGCACGTCCAGGCCGGTATCTGCCGTGACCTGCGGCGGCACGCTTACGGTAAGGGAGGGGTCCAGCAGGGCCACCTCAGGGAGCATCTGGTTGTCCACCAGAGGGTACTTGGCGCCGGCGGACGGGTCGGAGAGCACGGAGAAGGAGGTGACCTCGCTGCCTGTCCCGGAGGTGGTGGGGATCGCGATGCACCGGGGCTTCTCCGCCCCCGTGGCATTGGTATAGATGAAGCTGATGGCCTTGCCGGTGTCGATGGCGGAGCCGCCGCCCAGGGCGATCACCGTGTCCGGCTGGTAGTCCAGGATGTGGGCCACGCCCTGGCTCACCAGCTCCACGGTAGGATTGGGGATGACCTGGTCAAAGATCTCCCATTGGGCCCCCATGGCGTCCAGCAGGCCGGTCACCCGCCCGGCTGCCCCGTTTTTCACCAGGAATGGGTCGCAGACCAGGCAGGCCCGGCGGATAGGCTGTTCCTTAGTGCCGATCACTGCCATAGGTTCTGATCTCTCCTCTCAGTTCAGCATCCGTGCCGGCTCAGCCGCCGATGAGCTCCAGATAGCGGGGGAAGTTGGGATCGTCGAGGAAGGAACAGGCCTGGACGTCGCGGGTGCGGCCATACTCCCAGTAGAAATCGGCGTCCTTGCCGTAGCAGATCTGCACCAGAGACCAGGTGGACCAGTGGGCGGTCACCAGGAACTTGTTGATGAGCACCCGGGCCCGGGCCTCCTCGCTGGGCTCACCGCCGCAGTAGGCCCGCAGATAGGTCTCCTCACACTTGGCGTCCAGGGGGTTCTCCACACAGACGCAGGCAATGTCGTAGTAGCCGTCGTTCATGCCGCCGTACTCCCAGTCGATGACACGCATTTTCTCCCCCTGGAACATGAAGTTCTCGGCCAGAGTGTCATTGTGGCAGGGCACCTGGCGGGGCGGGTTCTTCTTGTAGGCGGCGGCGATCCGGTCCAGATTCTCCACGATACGGTTCCAGCCCTCGTAGCGCTTCTCGTACTTGTGCTCAGCCATAATGGCCTTGTACTCCTCGATCTTGGTGATGGGATTGAAGGAGGTCTTGAACTCCATGCCGCTGTCGTGGTAGCGGCGCATGACCTGACCGGCCTTGGTCAGCACCTCGTCCCGGGTCTGGAAGTCCATGGGATGCATGGTGGGCGCATCGATGTACTCGACGATCTGGGAGCCGGTCTTGGGATCGTAATAGTAAATCTCGGGGGCGATGCCGAGGCTGGCCATCTGAGTGGCGTTGTGCTTCTCGCCGGGGCGGTTGATGTAGTTGGCAGTGCCCTGGCCGGCCAGGCGGATGGCCACCTGGGTGCCGTCCTTCGTGACAGCCCGGAAGTTCTTATTGGTCAGGCCGCCGGGCATAATCTCCAGAATGGTCAGCTCCTGCTGAAAGATCTCACGGGTCAGGTTGACCAGGCGCACAAAGTCGGCGATCTCTTCATTGCGGATCACGGTTCCAAATACAGACAAATTCTTCTGTTCCACAGCAAATTCTCCTTATCGTCGATGATGTTGGTGCCGCGGTGGTTGGGTGCCTTGTTTCGTCCGCAGGGCGGCGTGGGGGCGCCCGCCCTGCTTTCTGGGTCAATCGTATACCCTTGTGTTACAAAAGGGTCAATGCATTTTCCGCAATTCCACTGCTTTCGCGCTCTTTTTGTACGAATTGGTCGATTTTATTTTATATATTTTAGATAAACTGCACAAGAATCGAGGGCATTCCAGCCAGCAGTGTCTGGGTGTTTCTTCCTCTTTTTCTTGTTTTAGTATTATATCAGCGCATACCCGCGCCCATCCTGCCGGGAAATAACGGCCTGTGCAAGGCAAAACGCTTCCGGCCGTGGCCGTTCGTCCAAATCTTGGAGCAGGAAAAGGCTGTCCCTGACCGTCTCTCGGGCGGCGGTCTGAAGGCTTGGATGATGCGCCCCGTCCCGCAGGGCATCCAGCCGTCATCACAAGCCGCATTGGCTGGTCGGTGATTCTGTCCCTTCCTGCGATTTTGGCCGGGAACATCTTATCCCTTGTGCTGCTCCAAGGTCAAGGCCGAGATCTTTTGACAACCCGGTCGGGCTGTGATAAAATGAGTCAAATCTTTCCGGAAAGAGCAAAATGGAGGCATGGCATGAAACAGGATCTCCTCTCGATCACAGAGCTGGCCAAGCTGCGGAAGGTGACCAGCGAGACTCTCCGCTACTACGACAGGATCGGTCTGATCAAGCCGGTCTACGTGGACCCGGAGACCAAATACCGGTACTACTCCATCCGCCAGTACGAGCGCCTGGGCACCATCAAGGAGCTGCGCCAGCTGGGCATGTCGGTGGAGGATGTGATGGACTACTTCAGGGACCGCAACCTGAAAAAGTCCAGAGAGATCCTGGCGCATCACCATCAACTGCTCCAGGAGGAGATTCGTCAGAAGATGCTGCTGAGTAAGACTTTGAGCCGGAAGCTACACTTTCTGGAGCAGCTGGGAGAACCTCCGGTCACCGATGTGGTCTTTGAGTGCCATTTCCCCAAGCGCTATATAATCACGTTTGATGAGCCCGCCGGCGGCCCCCGGGAGCACGCCTACGCCTTTACCAAGCTGGAGTGGTATCTGGACGAGACCGCCCCCATCCTGGCAAGCGACCGGGTGGGCGTCTACGCCGATGAGCGGCTGCTGGAAAAGGCGGAGGGATATATCCCCTCCGTGCCCATGCTGTTTGTGGAGGACAGCGACATCCAGTCCGAATACAAGCAGGAGATCCCCGCCGGGAAATATATCTGCATGTACTACCACGACGGCGGCCTGGAGGAGTACAGCCCCTCCTTCGAATTGATCAAGGACTACCTCCGCGTCCACAGCCTGGCGGTGGACGGGAGGCTCTTCCAGATCTACAAAATCGACAAGACCCTTACCAGCGATCCCTGCGAGACCCTGCTGGAGATCCAGGTGCCAGTCAAGAGCATATAACGACGAAGGACCCCGCCATGGATATGGCGGGGTCCTTGCAGCTTGTATCTGTCTGCCGGGTATCGGAAATCCCGGTCAGAACGTGATGTTGTTCTTCTTGCGGTAGGCCACGTGGGAGATGAACTCCTGCATAAGGCCGGCGGCGGCGATCGCGGTAATGCCGGTGGGATCATACGGGGGAGAAACCTCCACGATGTCGTAGCCGATGATGTTCAGATCCTTCAGGCCGCGGATGAGTTCCAGAGCCTGGGCCGTGGAGAAGCCGCCGGGCACAGGAGTACCGGTACCGGGGGCATAGGCGGGATCCAGGAAGTCGATGTCAAAGGTCAGGAAGGCCTTGGCGCTGCCCACCCGCTCCTTGATGGTGTCCACGATCTCCTGCATGGTCATCTTGTGGCACTCGTCGGCCTTGAGCACCTTGTAGCCCAGATCAGTGGAGTTGGTCAGATCCTCGGGACCGTACAGGCCCTCGCGGATGCCCACCTGGATGGACTTGGAGGTATCCACCAGGCCCTCCTTGGCGGCGTGATAGAAGGGGGTGCCATGGTTGTAGGGCTTGCCAAAATACTCGTGGATGGTATCGTAGTGAGCGTCAAAGTGGATCAGGGCCACGGGGCCGTTCGCTTTGGCACAGGCGCGCAGTTCCGGCAGGGTGACGCTGTGGTCACCGCCCATGGCAATGGGCACCACGCCCTTCTCAAAGATGGGCAGCATGCCCTCGGTGATGATGTCAAAAGACTCCTCGATGTAGCCAGGCACGGAGCCGATGTCGCCGTAGTCCACGCCGGAGCACTCGTCAAAGATGCCTACCTGCAGGGGACCGCTGTAAGGCTTGGCCGCCAGGCAGGACATGTCGCGGATGGCGGCGGGCCCCAGGCGGGTGCCCACGCGGTAAGACGCACAGGTGTCATAGGGAATGCCCACCACAACGAAATCCACGTCGTCGACGGTAGCGATGTTCTCCATGCGCATGAAAGTCTTGATGCCGGAGAACCGGGGGGACTTCAGAGAGTTCTTAGCCTTGTACTTGATCATGACTTATGTCTCCTTTTCCACAAACCAGAATATGCGGCATGCGCTGTGTCAGGCGGAGGCAGTTTTTTCGGGCCGCGGCGCCCCTTCCTCCCCTAGATGAATATTGAGAGCGATGCCTTTCTTTGCGGCGCCCCTTCCGCAGTGACTACATGGTAATCCTTTGTGCAACGCAAAAGTCAAGCCACTTTTTTAAAAATTTTTATTTGCCCCTCTCCCCTTGACTTTTGATCCCAGTCCTGATACGCTGTTGCTGAATATCGAGAGCGTTCCTTTCATGAAATAGAAAGGAAGCATTACAGACATGCAATTACAGGAAGATTTGATCCGAGAGATTGTCAGCCGTGTGGTCTCCCAGGTTTCCGGCGGCGTGGCCAAGCAGAGCGATCCCAGCGGCGCTCTGCTGATCCATCCCAGCCAGATCCAGACCCAGCCTTTTGAGGGCCGCGAGGATGTGCGGGTGCAGGATCTCACCACACTGGAGGAGGCCCCCCGTATGGGCGCCGGCCTAATGGAATTGCTGGACCGCGCCGATTTCGAGTGGACCCTGACCTATGACGAGTATGACTATGTAATGGAGGGCACCCTGGAAATTGTACTGGACAGCGGGCAGGTACTCACCGGCCAGCCCGGTGACGTGCTCTACATCCCGAAAAATACCCACATCCACTTCCGCACGCCCACACGGGCCCGGTACGTCTATTTCGTCTATCCAGCCGATTGGCAGGAGACCGGGAGCCAGCATGGCTGAGCGGCGCCGGCCCACAGGCAAAAAATCGTTGAGTTGATACATAAGAATTGGCTCTGAATATCCGCCGGACACCTTATTTTTCAGCCAAAGTACGAGCAAAGCCGCTGCAGTCCAATGGACTTGCAGCGGCTTTTTTGGGGGTCCACCCGGAAGGCATTCAAGCGCCCTTCATCTTGAGCTTTCAGTATAGCAAGCAGAACGGACGAGGGCAAAAAGTTGCTCACGAAGTGCCCCGAAATTTTGTCGGGCCGGCATATAGGCGAAAAAATGCGGTTCACACTTTCATGTGAACCGCATTTCTGTTACTGTGTATCTTTTGTTCCTATTTTCGCTTATTTTAATGGATCTCCGCCATTATCAAGGCGCATCTCAGAACAGATATACAGACTTTTCGATTAGCCGAAGTAGCGCTTCAGCAGGCCCTCGAACGCCTTGCCGTGGCGGGCCTCGTCGCGGGCCATCTCGTGGACGGTGTCGTGGATGGCGTCCAGGTTGTGCTGCTTGGCCAGCTTGGCCAGCTCGAACTTGCCGGCGGTAGCGCCGTTCTCGGCGTCAACGCGCATCTCCAGGTTCTTCTTGGTGGAAGCGGTCACGACCTCGCCCAGCAGCTCGGCGAACTTAGCGGCATGCTCAGCCTCCTCGTAGGCAGCCTTCTCCCAGTACAGGCCGATCTCGGGATAGCCCTCCCGGTGAGCCACACGGGCCATGGCCAGATACATGCCGACCTCGGTGCACTCGCCCTGGAAGTTCTCCCGCAGGCCCTGCATGATCTCCTCGGGAGCGCCCTGAGCCACGCCCACCACATGCTCAGCAGCCCAGCTCTTCTCGCCGGCCTGCTCAACAAACTTCTCCTTGGGGGCCTTGCAGATGGGGCAGATATCGGGAGCAGACTCACCCTCATGGACATAACCGCAGACAGAGCAAACAAACTTCTTCATAAAATGTTCCTCCTAACTAAAATTCTATTTCTCCAAACAGTTGTAGGTTATAATCAGTAATGATTATCATTTACAGTTATTAAGATACCACGCAATTATCGATTCGTCAAGTGTTTTTTTGTTTTTTACTAAAATATTTTCCGTACCGTGCCGCTCTGCATGGGCAGATCCTTTTTTATTATACCCTTTTTTACGAAAGACTGCCAGCCCAAACGGGCTGGAGTTCTTCTTTATTTCCAACCAGAAAAAGGGACGCATGTTGAAGCTCTCTCCACACACGTCCCTTTGTCCTATTTTTCTATTCGGACAGCTCTTCCAGCGCCTCCACCGCTCGGCGGTAGGCCTCATAGCCATACAGCCGGTTGAGCACCTCCACAAGGGCGTTTGCGGTGAGGTGCTCGGGCAGATCCAGGGTCCGCTGGAGGGCGCGGCGCCGCTCGGCCGAACCGGCGCCCCCTGTGAGGCCATCCCGCATCAGGTCCGCTTTTGTGACCGGCCGTCCGGTGGGCGCCTCCTCCCCGTTCCCCTCCAGAAAGGTAGCGCCCGCCCGGCGCAGGACCTCCTCCAGGACCTGGGGACGCATCCCCTCCACGCCCAGTTTTCCCTCTTTCCCCGGCTGGCGCTTGCGCCGCTCCTTGCCGTACCGGTCCGGGATATAGGCGTGCTTTACCTGACTTGGCGGGATGCTCCCCTTGAGAAAATTACGGATGACAAACCCCGCTCCGTCCGAGTCGGTCAGGATGATGAGCCCCCGCTCCTCCGCCAGCTTGCGCAGAAAGGCAAGCTGTTTCACGTCTTTGAAAATCCCAAAGCCGGAGGTCTCTACAATGAGCGCATCCACCACCTGGGACAGGGTGTGTTTGTCATAGCGGCCCTCCACTACGATGGCCTCCCGGATATGCAGCATGGCTTTTCTCCTCTCTGTGGGTCATTTTTATCACCGGTCCCGGGCTGGCATGGCCAGCTCCATCAGGAGGCCGATGAGCAGCTCCTCTCCGTCGGCGCCGGTGGATTTCATGGCCAGATCCACCTCGCCGCACCGGATGACCGCCCGGCGGCACCAGGCGAGGGAGAACTTTCGCGCCGCATTCATCAGCTTTTCCGCCGGATAGGAGTTGCGCATCCCCCACTGCTCCATGAGGTAGGCCGTCCCTTTCCGGTGCTCCAACGCCAGCCGGGCCGAGTAGAGCTGCCGGATCTGCTTGCCCAGCACAGCCAGCAGCTTGATGGGAGCCTCCTGCATGTGGAAGAGATCCCCCAGCACTGACGCCGCCCGGTCAAAGTTCCCTGCGGCGATGGCGTCGGTCATCTGAAAGACCACCGCGTCCAGCTGCGGCGTGGCCACCGCGTCGATATCGGCCCGGGTGACCCGGTGCCCCTTGGCATAGGCCCCGATCTTGCCGATCTCCGAGATCAGGCCGTTCATCAGATCGCCGCAGAGGAACATCAGGTACTTGGCGTCCTCGGTGCCGATGTCATGGTCCAGCGCCCGGAACCGGCGGGAGATCCAGTCCACCAGGTCGTTTTGTCCCTGCCGGTTGAAGGGCACTACGCTCCCCCTGCCCTTGAGCAGTCCCGCAAGCTTCGTGCGGGCGTCGGCCTTGTACTCGATCAGGTCGTAGACAAAGACCAGGCACACGTACTCCGGCAGGTCGGAGAGGACCCGGATCAGTCCCTCCTTATCTCCCTTGTAGAGGTCGTAGTCGTTGACCACGATAAGGGTGCGCTCGCTCATCATGGGCAGGCAGTCCACCATCTCCTGGAGCTTTTTCACGTCAAATTCTTTCCCTGTCAGGGTATGGAGGTTGAATTCCTCCATACCTGCCGGCAGGAGCTTCTGGCGCATCTTCCCCAGATAGAAGTCCCGCAGGTAGGACTCCTCCCCGTGAAACACATAGAGGGAGCCGATGGTCCCAGCGGCGATGTCCTTTTTCAGCTGTTTATAGGCGGTGTCGTCCGCCTTTGCTTTCGGGGCCATGGGCCGCCCTCCTTTCTGTTATTCCCGTACCCGGAAGGTGATGGTCCCCATCCAGTCGGTGCGGTAAATGTCACATCCCGCCGCTTCCAGCCGGGCGAGGGCCTCGGGCGCGGGATGTCCATACGAGTTATACCCCACCGAGAGGACGGCATACTCCGGCCGGACCGCCTCCAGCAGGCGGTCCGAAGAGGCGTATTTGGAGCCGTGATGCCCCGCAATCAGCACATCCACATCTGGCAGCGCCCCGTATTTCACCAGCCGCTCTTCCAGAGTGGTATTCATGTCCCCGGTCAGAAGTGCGTTAAAGGTATCCGCGGAGACCAGCAGTGCCAGCCCCTCCTCATTGCCGCCCCCATCTCCCATGGGGCGATAGATCTGGATGCGGGCCTGTCCCAGCTCGAGCCACGCATTCTCGTCCAACAGCAGGATCTGTGTCCCATGCTCTGCGGCCTTGGAGAGCAGCGCCTGCCGCTCCGGACTCTCCTCTTCCACATCGGGGGCGACGAGCAATCCCACCTCCATGCGCTCCAGCAGCTGCTCCACCCCGTTGGTGTGGTCGGCGTGAAAGTGGGTCAGGATAAGTGTATCCAGCCGCGTCACGCCCCGGCTCTGGAAGTAGTCGGCGGCCACATCTCCCCCGTTCTCCCAGCCGCTGCCGCCGCAGTCCACCAGCGCGGTGCGCCCCTGGGAGACCAGGGCCACGCTCTGCCCCTGTCCCACATCCAGAACAGACAGGGTCAGGCCGGCCAGGCGCAGCTCGGCCGCGCCGCACATCAGGGCGGCGCACAGGGAGAGAACCCCGGCACACAGCGGGATGACCGGTCGAATCCGCACCCCCGGCCCTCTCCGCAGAACCGCCCACAAAATCAGCAGGATATAGAGCAGGATCAGCCATCCCCGCAGGTAGATGCTGTCCAGGGGGACCGCGGCCAGTGGAAACCGGCTCATCCCCCGCACCACCCACAGCACATACCGCCCGGGCAGCGCGAATACCTCGCCCAAAAAGCCGGCCAAGGCAGGCGCAAGGATTCCCAGCACCGCGACGCCCAGCCCGCCCGCAAAGCACACCGCCACCGCGCCCAGCACCATCAGATTGGCCAGCGGTGCCGCCAGCGAGAGTTCCCCAAAGGCGAGGACGGTCAGTGGTGTGGTGAAGAGGAGGGCTCCCAGGGTCGTGGCCAGAGAGGCCGCCAGCACCCGGAATGCCTGCTTTCCCCACCGACGCAGTCCCCGGACCCGGCAGGGCAGCCACCAAGTCCAGCACTCGTAGAGCCGCTGGGAGCACAGCTGTATCCCGGCCACGGAGGCGAAGGAGAGCTGCAATCCGATCCCAGCTCCGGCGTATGGATTCTGAAGCAGCAGAAGAAGCAGGGCCAGCGACAGAGAGGTGGGACCATCGCCCTCCCGTTCCACCAGGGGCGCGATCAGCAGCATGGTCTGGAGGAACGCGGCCCGCAGCACGGAGGGCGTATAGCCAGCGATCCCCGCAAGGGCCGCCATGAGCAAAATGGTCAGCACCGCCGTACGGCGGCGTCCCCGGCCAAGCAGGCGCAGGGCCACTCCGGCCAGAAAGGAGACATGCAGCCCTGAGACTGCCACCACATGGGCCGTCCCCGTACGCTGAAAGGCGGTATAGGTCCCGTCGTCCAAGCCGCTTTTATCCCCGGTCACCAGGCCGGAGACAAACCCCGCCACATCCGCCGGAAAGGAGCGGCCGATCTGCTCTTTCAGATGCCGCGCCCAAAAAGCGGGCCAGTACCGGAGCGGCGTCCGCTCCGGCGCATCCACCTCCAGCTCCCCCCGGAGACTGCCGGTGAGAAAGATCCCCTTGGCGTAGAAGGAGTCGCTCTCCTCTCCGCCCAAAGTGTGGGCCAGCTCCAGTTCCGCCCTTCCCCGCACGCGGTCTCCCGGACGCAGGGTCAGGAGCTGCTCGTCCGCATAGAGCACCGCCCCCAGCACCGTTCCATTCTCCGCCGGGAGGGCGACCTCCACAGACGCGCCATACCGTGTGGTACCGGGCCAGTCGGTCACCACGGCGGTGAATAGATGCTCTCTCCCGCTCATCTGCCGGGCAGGCGCCAGGGTACGGCCCTGATAGAGGGCCGTCCACAGAAACCCGGCGGCCAGTCCGAAGCAAATGAGCCGGGGCAGCAACCCGCGCCCCTTCTCCTCCCGCAGGAGCAGGCACAGGCCCAGGCACAGACATCCTGCCCCCAGCAGCGGCAGCCATCCCTCCGGCAGCAGCAAAACCGAGAGCAGGATGGCCGCTGAGCATGGCGCGGCAAAGGAGGCGAGCTTACGCACCCCCGTTCCCCCGCTCCTCCTCCAGATCCGCTCTGCGCAGGGCCATCAGCTCCTCCCGGCCGGGGTCGCCCATCTGCGCCACCCGGTCGGCCTGCCGGGCCACCGCTTTTTCAAAGACGTTGCGCACCTCACGGGCGTTTCCGAAGTTCTCATCCCGCTCGGCATGGAGCGCCTGAAAGACCTCTTCCACACAGGCCAGGGCGTCCTCGTCCAGCGTGTATCCATTTTTCCGGCACATAGACCGAAAAATCTCCACCAGCTGGGAGGCGCTGTAATCCTCAAAATAGAAGTACTTGTTGAAGCGGCTCTCCAGTCCGGGATTGGCGTGAATGAACCGTCCCATCTCCTCGGTATACCCGGCCGCAATCACGATCAGGTCCTTCCGGTGATCCTCCATATGTTTGAGCAGGACCTCAATGGCCTCCCGCCCAAAATCACCGGCCTGGTCCGACGCGGCCAATGCGTATGCCTCGTCGATAAAGAGCACCCCGCCCAGAGCCCGCTGCACCGCCTCCTGGGTCTTGATGGCAGTCTGTCCCACAAATCCCGCCACCAGGCCGGACCGGTCCACTTCCACCAGCTGGCCCTTGGAGAGCACCCCGATGGCCCGGTAGATCTGGGCCAGCAGGCGGGCCACGGTGGTCTTCCCGGTGCCCGGATTCCCCAGAAAGACCAGATGAAGGGACATGGGGGGCACCGGCAGACCGTGTTCCTCCCGCAGCTTGCGCACCTTGACCAGATTGATGAGGCTCTTGACATCAGCCTTGACCTGTTCCAGGCCGCACAGACTGTCCAGCTCCGCCATCAGTTCCTCCAGCGTGGGGAGGCTCTCCTCCGCCTCCGGCTTCTTCTCCTCCGGCGGCGGAGCCGGGACAGGCTGGGAAGATGCCGGTTTCTTCTCCGCCGGAAGGCGGGTGACAAATTCCATGGGGTCCAGGGGCGGTTTCCCCGCTTTGAGTCCATCCCCCTCGCACAGGGTGGAGAGGGTGCCGGCACAGGCCTTGGCAAAGGCGGCCTCCTCAGAACTGACACAGTCGTCCACCGCCGCAAAGAGCAGGATCATCAGGGTGACCAGATCAATAAAACGCCTGGCCAGATCGGTGCCGGACACCTTATCACAGGAGCGCATCCGCACAAAGCAGTCCAGTGGCCGGAACCCGGGATACTCGCTCACCGCAGTGCTCAATTCCCAGAAGAGGATGGCGGGTACGGGATGGCCCGGCTGGTAAATGGCGTTATAGTACTCCACATGCCGCGGGGAGAGGGCCCCGCCGTCCCTCTGCCATACCCCCAGGGCGCACGCCCGGAAAAATACATCGGCCTCCTGCCCCAGCCGTATGCGTAAAACGGGATCTGTGATCTGCCTGGAAAACGCATTCAATCCGTCCACATATTGTCTGTGTACCGCCGCGGCGGTCATGGAACCAT
Organism: Clostridiales bacterium; assembly: GCA_018374635.1. GTDB lineage: Bacteria > Bacillota > Clostridia > Oscillospirales > Oscillospiraceae > Pseudoflavonifractor_A. Next base: position 16,463 of record JAHAEW010000006.1, on the reverse strand, counting down.
TCATCTGCTCCACCTCTTCTGTGGTTATCGTATTTTTTGATTATACTGGAATCCCCCGTCAGATGCAAGAAGGGAGGGCGTTTCTCCCCGCGCACTCTTCCGATTCTCCCAGATTATTAAATTTTCCGGAACATTTCCCCACGACCGTTGACGCACCTTGTATTCCCGTGTAAAATAAGGTTCTGAGAGGATAAAACTTGTCAATCGGAGGGATTTTTTATGGCGCGGACTCCCACCCGCAATCAAATGATCCACTGTGATATCTGCGGCGAAGACTATGCCGCTACCTATAAACGCTGCCCCTTCTGCGATGGCCGTCCGCCTGAGGCGGAGGATAACCGTCCTTCCCGCCGGACCGGGCGGCGCATGACCACCAATACCCGGGGCGGCGGTTACTCCAGCGGTCCAACTCCCGCAAAAATCATCAGCACGGTGGTCTCCCTGGCCTTTATCGTGGCCGCCGTATGCATCGTAGTCTCCATCGTCAAGCCTATGATCGACCGGGGCAGTACGCCGCCCCTTACCTCAGCCACCCCCGCCCCCTCAGAGAGCGCGCAGGTCTCCCCTTCGCCAGAGGTCTCCCCCTCGCCCACAGTGCCTGCCGATCAGACCGCCACCGGCTTTACGCTGGATCAGAGCGATTTCACTCTGCAAAATTACGGCCAGGTCCACACCATTCACGCTGCCTTCTCCCCCGGCGGCAGCATAGGCTATCTGGAATGGACCAGCAGCAATCCCGAGGTGGTCAGCGTGGACGAAAACGGCACGGTCAAGGGACTGGGCAAGTCCGGCGGTGTGAGCAGTGTCACCATCACGGCCACTCTCAAGGGAACCCAGATCTTCCAGACCTGCATCGTCCGGTGCAGCTTTGACGCCCCGGCGGATGCCGGGACGAGTGCCGCCCCTTCCCCCACGCCCGGCACATCCACCTCCACGAGCACCCCGGTGCTGAATAAGACCGACTTTACCATGCCTAAGGGCACTACCGTACAGATGAGCGTTTCAGGCGCCGCGTCCACGCCCTCCTGGTCCACCGCCAATTCCGCTGTGGCCACAGTGGACAGCAGCGGCCTGGTCTCCATGGTCGGAAAAGGCACCACCACTCTGATCTGCAAGGTGGACGGCAAAGAGCTCACCTGTATCGTTCGATGCAGCGGTTGATCCCCAACTTCGATCCATACAATACCAGGGCCGGCGCCTGATAGGCGCCGGCCCTCTTTTGATTCCAATTTGTTATATTAGAGCAAAATATAACTATACGATTTCATATATCCGGCTATACCGGCTGTGTCTCCCGGCTCTTCTGAGGCAGCAGAACCGTATAGCAGTCCCATACCTGAGGCAGCACCCGCTCCAGACTATACTGCAAAACAGATGCCCGCGCCTGCGCCGCCATCCCATCCCGCAGTCCGGGCTCGTCCAAAAAGCGCCGCACCTGCCGGGCAAAGGCGGCGCTGTCTCCATAGGGGCAGAGCAGCCCATTCCTGCCCTCTTCGATCAGATCTACATGGCCTTTGACGGCACTTGCAATCACAGGAAGGCTCAAATACATGGCCTCCATCACATGGAATGGAAGGCCCTCGATCCGGCTGGCCGCCGCGGCCGCATCGGCGGCGGCATACCAGGTCGCCATCTGGGTACAGTATCCCGGAAAGAGGACCCGCTCCCCTACCCCGAGCTCCTCCGCCAGCGCCCGGCACTCCTCCAGCAGCGCGCCCTCTCCCGGCAGGATGAGGCGTACCCGCTCCGGCAGTTCCGCCATAGCCCGGATGAGCACAGCCTGGCTCTTCCGCCGGGAGAACTCCGCGGCATAGACCAGTACGAAGTCCTCCCGTTTCAGACCATACCGGGCCCGGAGCTCCAGGCCCTGTTCCCTGGAGGTCCCATCCAGGCGGGAAAAATCCACCCCCACGCCGGGAACCGAGCCGATCTCCTTCCCCAACCGGTACCGATGGGCCAAATTCAGGTCGGCGCGGTTCATGGTGAGGAGCAGGTCGGTCTCTCCCGCCACCAGCTGTTCTGCCGTACGCAGAATGGTCCGTTTTACCGGCGCCATATCGTCATCAAAGAGATAGCCGTGCACCATATTGATCACCTTGGGCCGCCCCTTCATCCCCTTCACCGCCATCCGGGTGAAAAAGGCGGCCAGGGAGGTGTGGGTGATAATGAGCGCATAGCCTTCCGCCCGTATTTTCCGGCGCAGGAGCCCTGCGGCGGCCCAGTTGGCAGGTGCCGTCATCTTCTTCTCCAGAGGCAGGTGGATCACCTCATCCGCCTCCGGAATGGCGGCTGGCGCTCCGCCGCAGGCCGCGTGGACCTCCCATCCCTCCTCCCGGAAAAGGCGCAGGTAGGGGCGGTGAAAATGCAGAATATGGGAATATGTAGAGGCCGTAAAGAGTACCTTCTGGCCCATAGGAGATCACCTTCTTTGCACACAGCATATCATACCCTCCCCTCTCCCGTCTACTGGAAAAGGGCGTCTTTTTCCACAGGGAACGGCAAAAAACACCGGGGACAACAGAAAAAGCAGGGATACCACAGGTTCTTTTCCCCTGTGGTATCCCTGCTTTGTGAACGGCTGCGGTTGACCATTTACACGAATGCCACACCGTAGTCGTAGAGTATCCCCGTCCCGTCGCTCCCCCGGGTCAAGACCAGCTGCACCGCTGTGGACGCGTTTTTGGTCCCATCCGGCTGTAAAACGGAGAACGTACTCTCCTGACAGGCGTTTCCGTTCAGTTCCTGTGTATTGCGCACACTCTCCCGGACCAGCTCCGTATAGCCCCCGGCAGAATCCCGCACCTTGACCCCAACCGTTCCCGTATGCCGCACCCAGGCGATGGCCTTCCGGTAATCACCGGTCAGGGCGATCTCTTGACTGGTCACCGTTCCGCTGGTCAGTCCATCCGGGGCATAGATGCAGGTAACCCCCATCCCGCTGCTGCTGTCCGCTTTGATACGGGCAACCCGGATGAAATACTTGCGCCCCACATTATGCAGGACCAGCTTATAGCTCTGGTAAGGCTGGAGCCGCACTCCGGAAAACTGATAGGTCAGCTCGGCCACCGCCGTACTGGGAATCACCTGTATGTCGCTCATTCCCAAGGACTCCTCCCCCCGCTTGATCTCCACCTGCGTCTGAATATTTTGACTGTCGGCGGAGCTGCTGCCGCAGGCAAGGCGCATCTTGATCTGCTGCAATGTGCCAAATCCAGTGGGCACAAAACTTGTCTCTCCGGTATCCGTCTGCGTATTGGTCCAACCTACCGGGAAGAACCTCTTAAAATCCTCTCTTCCCCCATCGTTATAACCGACCTCCACTCCAAAGCCGGTGCTGGAATTCGGCACATCCGGCAGAATCCGGATCTGTTTCTGGGACGCATCATGGTAGGCGCCCGGGGTCACGGACGCGAGAAAGCTGCTGTCCTGAAAGCCGTCAAAGGCCAGGGCCTGACGGTATCCAGTCTCTTTCCCCTCATAGTAATGTTGCAGCATGAGGTTATAGACCTCCAGTCCCAGGGGCTTCACCTGCCGCTCCAGCAGGTCGGTCCGGCCGGCCAGACCGAGGAGCGTCTCATCCAGAATGCGATTGTCGTTATTGAATTCCTCCCGCAAAAAGGAATCCGCCGCTGCCCACTGATTGAGATGATATCCGGGTGTATATGCGTTTGCCATCAAAATCCCTCCTTACCCATACCTTCCAGCGGCGGAATGTTGCACGTTTGCGTACACACAGCGGATATAAAAAACCGGCGGACCTCAAAAAGGGTCCGCCGGTCCGGCATACAAAAGATGATTTCTATACTCCGGGCCGGGCGCCCATGGCCGCAAGCAGCGCCAGCGCCGCTTCTCCGGTGACTCCCGTCTCGTCCAGCGCCTGCATCTGTTCCACGAAGGTCTGATTTTCCTCGCTGAGCGTGATCTGCTCCAGGCGTCCGGCGTTGTACTCCTCCAGCATCTTCCAGGTCAGGAGGATCTGGTCCGCGTACCAGTCGATCTGTCCGATCCGGTCCCCGTCCTCCTCCGCGCTCCAGGGGAAGATCTCCCGGTAGAGATCGAATTCCTCCTGCCAGGTCTCGGCCATCGAGGCCCTCTGGGGGATGCCCTCCCGGGACGCGGCAAAGAGCTCCTCATACTGTCCCAGGTCGGCGTAGTGGTACTTCTCCAGGCTGTGGTTGATGGAGTGGATCTTCAAGCCGCGCAGCTCTCTGGCATACTCCGCCGCCCGCTCCCGGAACTCGGGCACCTCGGACGTGGCCGCGTTGACCGCCATATCCAGCTTGTACTGGGCCCAGCCGTAGGGGTCCCGGGCGGCCAGGGTGCTCATGGTATAGGGGGTCTGCTCCCGGACCCCCGCCTGGATCTCCTCATACTGGCGGCTGGCCATAATGTGGCTGAGCACAAACCAGCCAAAGACCAGCTGGAAGAGCCACAGTCCGCCCAGGGCGATCCATCCGGCCGCCTTCCCGCTCAGCTTGGCCACCGGCCTGCCATAGCAGACCGCCGTCACAGCCAGCAGCAGCAGGGCCAGCGCCTGATAGGCGCTGATGGACCAGACCGCCTCCACCGCCCCGTGGAGGGCCAGCATGGCCAGACAGGCCAGCAGCGTGGAGAGGAGCAGATCCTCCTCCCCCTCCCGGCGGCGGCGCAGCAGCATCACGGCGCTGCTGCCCAGCAGGACCAGGAACACCAGCAGCCCGGGGATTCCCATCTCGGCCAGCACCTGGATATAGTGGTTGTGCACATAGCGGCTGGCGTAGTAGAAGCTCTGCACCTGGGTGACCATGCCCTCCACGCAGCCCAGGCCGTTTCCGATGAGGGGGCTCTCCTGGTAGATCTTCAGGCCGTCCCGCCAGAACTCCACACGCTGAATCGCGTTCTGGTTGGCCCAGAGGCCCTGGATGCGGTTTGCCGCAAACTCCGGCAGCAGCAGGTAGCCCAGGCGGACCTTTTCCCCGCCGGAGAGGGAGAGGCTGTCCAGACGCGCCCCCTCCGGCGCGGCGAGATTCAGGTAGACCACCTTGGAATCCTCCGGCACCGTAAAGGACGCCCCCTCCAGAGCGCCGGAATAGAGCACCGTGCTGGTGTGCATGATGGTCTGGGAGGCGTTCTGGCTCTCCACCACAACGGAGACGGGTCCCTCCCAGCTTCCCTCCAGCGTATAGGTACCGGGGTCGGGATAGACCGAGCGGCGCAGATCCTCCCCCGCGCGCAGGGAGATCCCGCCGGAGAGCTGGTACCCCAGCACCACATAGGACACCGCCAGCACGGCCAGCACAGCCACCGTGATCCCGGCGGCCTTTCCATGGGACGCGAGGGCCGCCGTCAGCCGGTCCCCGGCCAGACGCTGCACCCCATAGAGCAGTCCGCCCGCCGCCACGGCGGAGAGGACCGGCACAAGCCCCAGCGCCCCGCTCTTCCCCAGGCCCTGGAAGGCCGCAAACATCATCACCAGGGATACCAGCGCATCCTGCGCCATGAGCAGGAAGAGGGGCAGCCGCTTCCCGGCCGGGGCGGCCAGCAGATAGAGCAGCACCGATACCGCAAACATGGCGATAGCGCCCATACTGAAGGCCAGCAAAAAGCCCAGGGTATTGATGCCCAGCAGCATGCTCGCGCCCACACGGCTCCGGGTGGTCCGGGCCGTCATCGCCAGATAGAAGGAGAGCAGTACGCCCAGCGCCAGCATCCCGCCCAGCACGTTTGGATTTCCCAGGATGCCCGTGATACGCACCCCCTCCTCATAGCCGGTGGACATAGACTGGAACTGACAGCCCAGCGCGTCCATCATCCGGAAAAAGGGCCCCGCCAGCAGCCTGCCTGCGGCGGCGTCCAGGCTCAGCAGGGAAAAGGCCGCGGTCACGGACGCGGTCATAGCCGCCAGCCTGGGGGCGTCCTCCCGCTTGGCGCGCACCAGCACCACGCCGTACACGCACAGCGCCGCCAGGATCTTGGAAAACTCCGTCCCCGCGAAGCTGCCGAAGCGGCTGTACAGGCTGGCCGCCCCATTGAGCAGCAGATAGGCGAATACCGCCAGCACCGGAATGCTCAGCCGCTCCCCCAGGCGCCGGGCCGGAGCCCGGCCGATGGAGCAGGCCAGAAAGACCACGACCGCGCCTATGGCAATATGCTTGTCCGATCCGCCCGCCTGGGCCGCCAGCAGGAAAAAGAACCCGGTCCCGATCAGCGCAAACAGCCCGTTCGACCGCGGAATCCCCCCCGGCCGGCGGGGGAAGGTGTTGTGCTTACCCATTCATCCATCTCCTCAATCAGTGTAATTTCTCATCGTTGATGAACCCCTTCACCAGCGTCAGGCACAGGATCTTGATGTCAAAGAGCAAGCTCCAGTGCTCGATATAATAGATGTCGTGCTCGATCCGGGCCTGGATGGAGGTGTCCCCCCGCAGGCCGTTGACCTGGGCCCAGCCGGTGATGCCGGGCCGGACCTGGTGCTTGACCATGTAGAGGGGCACCTCCTCCTTGAACTGTTCCACATAGTAGGGCACCTCCGGACGGGGCCCCACGAGGCTCATGTCCCCCCGGAGCACATTGAAAAACTGGGGGAATTCGTCGATGGAGCACTTGCGCAGCAGAGCCCCGAAGCGGGTCTTACGGTCGTCGGAGGAGCTGCTCCAGCCGGTCTCCTGCCGGTCGTTCACCCGCATGGAGCGGAATTTGTACATATAAAAGGGCTTTTTCTTCCGCCCGATGCGCTTCTGGCGAAAGATCACCGGCCCCGGGGAGGAGAGCTTCACCCCAATGGCGGCGGCCAGCATGATGGGGGACGTGACCACCAGCAGCGCCAGAGAACCCACCACGTCCATGGCCCGCTTGCAAAAGGCGTTTGCCCAGTTGTCCAGAGGGATGCGCCGGATATTGAGCATGGGAATGCCGTTGAGATCGTCAAACTGGGGCCGGGAGGGCATGTATTCCGCATAGAAGGGGATAATGGAGAGCTTGGTCCCCGTCTTTTCACAGGCGGCGATGATATGGGGCGTCTGGGGATAGTCCTCCAGGTCCACCGCTGAGACCACCTCGTCCGGGCGGTAGAGGTCCAGAATGGACTCCAGCGCCTCATAGTCCCCCAGATAGCGCAGGCCCTGCCAGTCGCTCTCCCCGATTGGGGCGGCCACATAGCCCACCAGATGATAGCCCAGCTCCCGCTCCCGCTGGATGGTCTCCCGATAGCGGCGGGCCATTTGGCCCCGGCCCAGCAGGATCACATGCTTTTGATTGTACCCCTGCTGCCGGGCGCGGCGCAGAGCGCTGCGCAGCAGCACCCGTTTCGCGCTGAGCAAAAACAGGTTCAGGGCAAAGAAAATGGCCAGCGTCCACCGGGAGACATGGATCTCATGCCGCACAAAGAGCACGCTGAGCAGCACCGCCATATCCAGGATACTGGCCCACCAGAGCCTGGCCAGCTCCCGCAGCAGCCGGGTCTGCCGGAAAGAGCGGTACAGGCCGAAGGCGGCATAGGTAAACAGATGCACCGCCACCAGCACCCCGGCCAACATCAGGTATTGGGAAAAGGGAACGCTGATCACGCCCCCGGGCAGCACATAAAAGCGCAGCCAAAAGGCGATGGGCAGCGTGAGAAAAATGATCAGTCCGTCGGAAACCACATTCAGGCGGTTGAGCAGGGCCTGATTTTCCTTTATCATGGCATATCCCGTCCATTTCATTGGGTATCGCAGGGTCTATTTTACCCCGTTTCGGCCGGTTCTGTCAAATAAAAACACCCCCGGGGAAATCCCCGGGGGTGAAACGGTTGTTTTTTAAGCCTTACAGCCTACGTAACGATTACTCGCAGATGTAGACGTAGGTAGCCAGGTTCTCGTTGTCCTTATCGGTCACGACCACGACCTTGCTCCAATCCTTCTGGTTGGTGGTGTCCTTGGTAGTGGTGATGCGGTCAACGGAGGCATCGGTGACATACCCATCCTCGTCCTTGTCGACGATCATGAACACGGTGTCATCGTTGTAGGAGTAGGTCTTGTCGCCGGTCACGGTCAGAACGCCGTCGCCAGCCTCGTCCACGGTCTTGGCATCCGCACCGAAGGTATAGCTGGTGATCTCGTCGCCGTTCAGGTAGACATTCCAGATACCGGTCTGGTCCAGGCTGTTCTTGTCGTCGGTCACAGTGATGACCTTGCCGTCCAGAACCACATCCCAGGTGTAGACCTTGTCATCGTTGGCGTCAACGGTCACGCTGGCGCTGTCCATGACATAGATGCTCTTCTGGTTGCCGCCGCTGATGTTGGACTTGGCAACAAACACGAAGTCGGCAGTGCCGCTCTGCTTGTCGGCCACAACCTTCGCACCGCCCTCAACCGTCAGGTCGGGAACATTGGCGATACCGGTGTACACGCTGTAACCGTCGCCGTCCTTGTTGCCGATCACGAAGATAGTGGCGCTGTCAGCCTTCAGGTTGCTAGCAATATTCACGCGGCCCTTCACGATCTTGCCATCGGTCAGAGTGATTTCGTTGTTGCTGCTATTGACCTTCTTCAGGGTGTAGACGTCGTTCTTGTCCTTGGTGTAGGTGTAGAGCGCAGTAACATCGCCCTTAGTAACCGTCTCGCCTTCATCGGTGTCGATAGTGATGGTAGCCTTGGTGCCGTCAGCAAAGACAACCTTAGCCTTCTGAGTGTTAGAGAAGGTATTGTTCTCGTCAGCCTTGGTCACGACCAGGTAGTCGCTGGTGGAATCCACGTCGGTCACCAGGACCACGTTGCCGGCAGCATCCAGAACCAGCTTGACGGACTCCTTCAGGCTGTTCTCCAGAGCCTTGCTCAGCTTCTCGTCCTTGTCGTTGACGCCAGTCACCAGGCCGGACATCTCATACTCGGTGCCGTCCACGGTGGCCTTATCGCCCTTCACGGAAGTAACGGTGCCCTCGACGGACTCGGCCTTCTCCACATACATGTCGTTGCCGATCTTGTACACGAAGACATAGTCGTCCTTCTTCACGTCCTCAAAGCCATCAACATCCTCAGCGGCGTTGTTGGAGTAGAAGGTACCACTAAAGCTGGTGTTGTCCTGATCGGAGATCTTCACAGTGATGGAGCCGTCGGACTTATCGCTGTAAGCAGAGACCTTACCGAAGGTCTTCATGGTCTGCAGGACATAGTCCACCTTGCCGTTGTCGTCATTGTCGATCAGGGTCAGAGTGGAACCGGCAACATTGCTGCTAAAGCTCGCCGTAGTGAAGTTACGCAGGTACTTAGCAGAGTCGACCTTCAGGTCGTTGTCCTTGGCGTAGTCAGAGATGCTGCTCTTCTTGGCGGTGGTGGACACGACGGTGTTGTTGTCGTTCACGATGACGCTGCCCAGCACCTTGCAGTTGGAAGCGGAGTAGTTGCCATTGTTGTCGGTCTTGCCGCTGGTCTGCACATACAGGGTCACGGACTTGCCGAGCACGTCCAGAGAGGAGTCGACCTTGAAGGTGCCATCATTCACAGAGCCGTCGGTGACATCGATAAAGGTCTTACCATCGCCCTGAACCGCCTCAGTGGTAACAGAAGCCTGGTCGTTAGCGACAGCAACACCCTCGATCTTCACGGCATTAAAGGCGTCCTCCAGCATGGTGACGTTCTTGGTGGTGCCGTTGACGGTCTTGGTCACGTTGACGCGCTGAGTGGTCATGGTGACCTGGCCGTTGCTGGAGATGCCGGGGACCATCTCGTACTTGACCAGATCGGCGTTCAGAGTGTTGTAGATCATCTGAGCGGCCTGATCGCGGGTCAGAGCAGCGGAGGTGTTCATGCCGGACAGGTCCTCGTACAGGCCGGCCTGGTTGGCCAGAACGTCGGTGCTGACCTGCCAGGTGGCGCCGCCGATCTTCTCATAGGTGGTGTTGTAGCCCAGCGCCACCAGCAGCATCTTGGCGGCCTCGGAGCCGGTCACGTTGGCGGAAGGAGCAAAGGTGTTGTTGCCCTTGCCGGCGATGATGCCCTGCTGCACGCAGTAGGCGATGTACTTCTCAGCCCAGTGGCCCTGGGTGTCGGTGAAGGTGGTCTTCAGGTTGCCCAGGTTGGGCTCCTTGCCGCCGTTCAGAGCCACGCACACCAGGCGGGCGAAGGAAGCGCGGTCGATGTTCTGGGTGGCGCCGTAGGAGCCATCGGGCAGACCGGCAATGATGCCCAGCTCGGTGACCATGGACACGGCGTCCTTGTTGACGATATCATCCTTATCGGTGAAATCGTTGAAGCTCGCAGCGCTGGCGGTGGCCATCATACCAAGAACCATGGTAGAAGCCATACCAACACTGAGCACTCGCTTCAGGTTGTTCATATGGAGTTCCTCCTTTTAACATTTTCCCTCGGAGAGGCGATGCTCTCCCTTGGGTTCATCCATACTATACATGGCAAACAAAAAAAGGTCAATAGATTTCCCGCATCCGTAACACAAGCGTAATCTTTCTAGCAGAATTCGGTTTTGTTTCCTCCCGCGCCCTGTCCTTCCGCCCTATGGGGCCCCACCTCGATGCGGGCCGTCGGGGACGCCGGCCCCTACATATATAATTATAATATAATAATGTTACCGCTCGGCCCCGGCTGTGCGGGTCAGACGCCAGAGGGTCGTGCGGCTGATGCCCAGGCGTTTGGCCGCGGCGGTCTGATTCCCGTCCAGCTCCTCCAGGACGCGGAACACGATGTCCTGCTCGATCTCGGCCAGCGGGCGGTTCAGGTCCAGGGGCGCACAGATCCCCTTTGTGGCGGGCGAGAGCACACACTCATACCGCTCTTTCTGCAGAACGCGCCGGATATCCTCGGCTGTGATGGTCTGTCCCGGCGCGGTGGTGGCCGCCTCCTCCACGATCCGCTGGAACTGGGTGTAATTGTGGGGCCAGTGGAATTCCTGGAGCAGTTCGATCGCCCGTTCTTCCGCCCCCAGGATGGGGTGGGGCGCGTTTGCGTTGAGCCGCCCCAGGATCAGATGCAGCATGGTGGGGATCTCCCCGCGCATCCTGCGCAGGGGGGGAAGGTACAGGGAGAGGGCCCCCAGCCCGTTGAGCCACTGCGCCCCCTCCGCGGAGACCTGTTCTCCCTCCTGCGAGAGGCAGGAGATGATGACATGGTTGCGCCGGCACACGTCGGTCTCCCGCAGCACGCCGATGAGCTGATCCCTCCGCTCGGGGGCGAGGGCCTGCACGTGTGACATGTGGATCACATGCCCCGTGTCCAGCAGCGGGGAGTTGTGATGCTCCAGAAGGAAATTCCATCCCTTTTCGTGGAGCAGGCCGCAGTGGATGGACACCAGTGCGCTCCCCCGAAAGGGGCCCTGTACATACAAAAGGTGCACGACGGTCTCTTTTCCGGTCCCATCTTCGCCGCAGAGGACCAGCGGCGCCGTATTCCCGGCAAAGTGCCGGATCTGCTCCCGCAGCTCATGCCCGGGCAGGCACTGCATGCGCTCGGCGATGGCCTCCTCCGCCTCCTGCCGCGAGAGATAGGAGATCCCGATCTGCGCGGCTCCCAGAGGGATGCGGTGCTCTTCCACAAAAAAGGCCGTATAGCCTCTGTTTCCAAAGAGCACCCGTCTGGCCTGGATCGTGTAGCGCATGGCGTTGAGCTGCTTTGTCAGTCCCCGCTCCTCTTCCATGCCGGGCGTAAGGAGGGCTCCCCGCAGTACTTCCAGCAGTTCGGGCGTCAGATGCTCCATGTTGGAGAAGAACACCTCGCCGCTCTGATTCTCCAGCACGGCGATCTTCCCCACCTGTCCCCGCAGGATCGCCCGAAAAAAGTTGTTTTCCTGCCGCAGGCGCTCATGCCTCCGGCAAAGGCTCAGGGTCTGCTCCAATGCTTTTCGCAGGCTTTCGACCCCGGACGTGATCAGGATCGCGTTGAATCCCAGCCGCCGGGCAATGATGCTGGCCGTCATGTCGCACAAAACGGTGTCATACCGCTCCGTCTGCAATTCCCGCAGCTTGGGCTCCAGGGCCTCCAGGGATTCCACGGTAAAAATATCCACATGGTAGTTGAGCAGGTCGCACAGGACCTTTGCGCTGATGGTAATGTTGGCGTAGGCCACCATGGCCACTTTCCCCCAGATGCCGTTGGAAAGGCGCAGCGCGCAGAAGACGTCATAGAGCGAGATCTCCACCTCTACGACGGGCAGACCTTTTCCTTGGAGCATCTTGGCCGTGCCGCCTCTGGAGAGGATCACATCATAGTCCGTATGAAAGTAGTGCTCGGCGATCTCCTCGCCTTTTTCCATATTTCCCACAAATACATTCATACTCACCTGCGGGTACTCCTCGGCCAGGCTGTACAGGAGCGTCTTCATGCCCTCGTAGGGTACGATTCCGAGTATCCGCACATTCTGTTCCATTATCATCTCCCCTTTTCTGTTTCTTTTTGAAATCAATTTTACTACGCAAATAAAATATAGACAATATTTTATTTTATGTTTCAAAAAGAAACAGAAAACCACTCAAATAGGAATTGCAAAAATAGACAGTTTTCGTTACAATGGACAGGAACAAACTGTTGAGATTTTCCACACCTCCACAGTTGGGACTGGATACTAAGGAGGGGATCGCCTTTTTGACCGACTAAGCACCCATTATTATTACAAAGAGGAGAGAAGTAAATGAATAGCACTATGTTAGTTGTGAATCTGGCCATCTCCATTGCGCTGATCATTGGCCTGATTCTCATCCCCAAGCTCAATCCCATGGTCAGCCTGGTCATCGCCAGCGCCTACATGGGCATTTCCTGTGGACTCGGCGTTCTCACCACTATGGATACCATTGCTTCCGGCTTCGGCAGCATGATGACCAGCATCGGCCTTCCCATCGGCCTGGGCGTCCTGCTGGGCCAGCTGATGAGCGACACCGGTATGGCCCAGAAAATCGCCACCACCCTGGTCCATGCCGTTCCCTCCAAGTTTGTCATGTGGGCTCTGGCTGGCGCCGGCTTCCTGCTCGCCATTCCCGTGTTCTTTGATATCACCTTTATCATCCTGATCCCCATCGGCATTGCTGTTGCCAAGGAGATCAATAAGCCCATGGCTTACGTCAGCACCGCTCTCATCATCGGCGACGTGATCGCCCAGACCTACATCCCCCCCACGCCCAACCCTCTGGCCGCTCCTGACCTGCTGGGCTACAGCCTGGGCACCCAGCTGGTGGTCGGCCTGATCGTGGGCGCCATCGTGCTGATCCCCTCCATGCTCGTCACCACCAAGGCTCTGGATGCCGGTCTCTTCAATGAGGAGAAGGACGTCAACCATGAGGTGGACGTGCTCAAGAACCTCTCGGAGCACGAGGCCAACCGCAAGGATCTGCCCCAGCCCTCCTTCGCTCTGTCCATGGTCCCCCTGCTGCTGCCCGTTGTGCTCATCCTGATCAGCTCTGTGCTTCAGGCTACCGGCACTCCTTCCGATTCCCTGGTTGTTTACCTGCTGAGCAATAAGATCTTCACCCTGCTCATGGCCGTTCTGGTGGCCTACGTCGTGGCCTGGAAGTACATCGGCCGCAAGAAGGCTGAGGCCTCTGCCAGCAATGCTCTTGGCACCGCCGGCGTGGCGCTGGCCATTACCGGCGCCGGCGGCTCCTTCGGCAGCGTGATCGCCGCCACCAACATCGGCGACGCCCTCATCAGCGCCCTGAACATCGGCACCGGCTCCGTGGTGAGCGTGCTGCTCTTTGCTTACTTCATCGGCTTTATCTTCCGTGTGGCTCAGGGCTCCGGTACCGTTGCCGGTATCACCTCCATGACCATCATGTCCACCATTGTCCCCTCCGTGCCCGTGCATCCCGTGTGGATCGCCATGGCCTGTCTGGCCGGCGGCATTTCCATCGGCCACGTCAACGACTCCGGCTTCTGGGTCTGCACCAACCTGTCTGGCTTCACCGTCACCGGCGGTCTGAAGACTTACACCTGGCCTATCTTCACCGTGACCGTGTTTACCCTGATTGCCGCCATTGTGGGCGCTCTTCTGTTCCCCATGGTATAATCATTTACCTCCATTCGGCCACCTCTCTTTGGAGGTGGCCGAATCTGCCCGTCCCCCTCCATGATTTAGAAAGGAGTTTTATCATGGCCTTTGAAAGCAGTCCAAACAGTGTTGTGGAGCAGCTCTGCCAGAGTGTCTCCCTTCCCAAAATGGTGCGCGTCCACCAAAAATTTGATCCTACCCACTTTGAACCGGAGGAACTCCCCGCGGTGGTCCACGCCCAGCTGGAGCGGGAGAATATCCGCAGCCAGATCCGCCCCGGCATGTCTGTCGCCATCACCTGCGGCAGCCGCGGCATCGCCAATATTGCCATCATTGTCCGCGCCATCGTCGACTTTGTGAAGGAGTGCGGCGCGAATCCCTTCGTCTTCCCTGCCATGGGCAGCCATGGCGGCGCTACCCCCGAGGGTCAGCTGGAGGTTCTGCGCAGCTATCATGTGACGGAGGAGACGATGGGCTGCCCCATCCGTGCGACCATGGAGACGGTCTACCTGGGCGATACCGTGGAGGGAAAGCCCGTTTACAGCGATAAATATGCCCATGAGGCGGACGGCGTCATCCTCTGCGGCCGGATCAAGCCCCACACCTCGTTCCGCGGTCCCTACGAGAGCGGCCTGCTGAAAATGGCCGTGATCGGCATGGGCAAGCAGCACGGCGCGGAGTCGGTCCATGAGTCCGGTTTCCAGAACATGGGACGCATTATGCCTCAGTTTGCCCGTGTGGTGTTTGACCACACCAACATTTTGGCCGGCGTCGGCATCATTGAGAACGCCTATGACCAGACCTACAAGATCGCCGCGCTGGACGCCCAGGAGATCTGGGAGCAGGAGCCCGTCCTGCTTCAGGAGGCCAACCGCATGATGGGCCGTCTCTGGATCGAAAAGGCCGATGTCCTGGTGGTGGACCGTCTCGGCAAAAACATCTCCGGCGACGGCATGGACCCCAACGTCTCCGGCACCTTCGGCAGCCCGGGGCGGCAGCGCAACGAGGTACCCGGTCCCATCTGCGCCCAGCGCACGGTGGTTCTGGATCTGACCGATGAGAGCCATGGCAACGCAAACGGGATCGGCGTGGCCGACGTGACGACCAAGCGTCTGATCGATAAGACGGATGTGGATATTACCTATCCCAACGCCCTTACCTCTACTCTGGTCAACATGGTAAAGATGCCCATCTTCTCCCACAGCGATCAGGGCGCGATCCGGCTGGCGGTCCGGATCTGCAACGAGATCGACAAGGAGCATCCCCGTATCGTCCGCATCGCCAATACGATGGAGATCGGCCATATCTGGGTCTCCGAGGCGCTGATCGACGAGGTCAAGGCCCATCCAAACCTGGAGTTGGAGGGCGAACCGGAAGCGTGGCCCTTTGATGAGAAGGGAAATCTCTGGTAATTTATTCTGCGGCTCCCTTTCCATTCCCCTGCCGCCTTTTGAACCGGTTCCAGCAGACCTGCAAAGATGCGGCAGGGGAAGTTTTTATTCTGATTTTATGCGCTTGAGCGCCTGGAGGTTACTATGCGTAATGCAATGATCATTGATCCGAAGGCAATGATCATTGATCCGAAGGACAATGTGGCCGTGGCCATTGAGGCCATCCAGAGCGGCGACACCGTCACCTACCTCAGCGGGAGCGAGGAGAAGAGCCTCACCGCCCGGCAGGACATCACCATCTACCACAAGCTGGCTGTCCGCGACATTTCCAAGGGTTCCCCCATCTGCAAGTACGGCGAGCACATCGGCATTGCCTCCTGCGACATCAAGGCCGGCGAGCATGTCCACGTCCACAACGTGGAGAGCCACCGCGAGGACCTCGAAGCCGAGGCATAAGGAAAAGGAGGAAAAAGGCATGAATTTCTACGGTTATAAGCGTTCCGACGGCCGGGTGGGCATCCGGAACAAGGTCCTGATCCTGCCCGCCAGCGTCTGCGCGTCGGACACCACCCGCATCATCGCCCAGCAGGTGGTGGGCTCGGTCACCTTCAACAACCAGAACGGCTGCTCTCAGGTGGCCTCCGACCAGCAGCTGACCATGGACGTGATGGCCGGCTTCGCGGCCAACCCCAACGTCTACGGCACGGTGGTGGTCTCCCTGGGCTGCGAGAACTGCCAGATGGACCTGGTGGTGAAGGCCATCCAGGAGCGGACTAACAAGCCCCTCAAGCAGGTCATCATCCAGGAGGCCGGCGGCACCCTGAAGGCCATCGACCAGGCGGTGCGCTACGCCAAGGAGATGGTGGCGGAGGCCTCCCTGCTCCAGAAGGAGGAGTTCCCCCTCTCCGAGCTCATCGTGGGCACCGAGTGCGGCGGCTCCGATCCCACCAGCGGCCTGGCCGCCAACGTGCTCATCGGCCAGCTCTCCGACCTGATGGTCCGGGAGGGCGGTACCTCCATCCTCAGCGAGACCACCGAGTTCATCGGCGCCGAGCACATCCTGGCCCGCCGCGCCGCCACGCCTGAGGTCCGGGAGCGCATCTTTGAGATCGTCCACCGCTATGAGGA
>JAHAEW010000230.1 GCA_018374635.1 Clostridiales bacterium | reverse complement strand
CGGGGCAATGTCCTCCCTCAGCGCCTCCGCGTGGGTGCGGAGCACCGCAAGGGGGGTCTTCAGCTCATGGGCCGCCGCCCGGGTGAAGGCCCGTTCCCGCTCCAACGTTTCCCGCTGGCGGCGGTCCGTAAAGACGGCCATGCCCACCGCTGCCAGCAGCGTGAGCACTGCTGTGGGCCCCTGCCCCCTCAGGGCTACACGCAGAGGATTGCAGGTATATGCGGTGGCGACGATGATCTCCCCATCACTCATGGGGGCGCACTCACTGCCGTCAGACGATATGGAAACACGGCTCGTTGTGGGGGTGTCGCCGCCCAGCAGCGCATCCAGGCTTGTCTCTGCCGCCCGGAAGGTTTGTAACAGCTCCCGTGGGGAGGCCGACACGCCTACCAACGCAGAATTCAACTGAACCCCGTCGAACCGGAGCGTAACTAACTCCCTACCGTCGAAAAATCCGCTGTCAGTGTCCACCAAGGTGATCTCCCGGTCAGCATAGCAGTAGGTGAGCCTCTGAGGATAGATGACCTCCCGCTTCTCGTCCACCACCCCCACCACCTCGCAGTAGAGTCCCCCGGTCTCCAGCTCCTCATAGAATCCACCGGCTGTGCCAAAAAAATTTCCAAGGCCCGGTTCGGCCCGCAACCGCTCAGCCAGCGAGAGCTGTTCTTCCTCGCTCAGCACCGGGTCCAACAGAAGGCTCCAGGTATAAACCCCCGTCCCAATGGGACTGGCTGTCCCCATAGCCATGGGCCGCCGGGCCAGCTCCCTACCCCTACGATCATACACCCGTGTCTGCGTGATACCGCCGATGGAATACAGCGGCTCTTCCATCAGCCGCCAAGTCAAAATCACCGGCTTTTTTGTCTCCGCCGCAGATCCATTCCAGATCTCGGAATACTGGTACTCCACAGACCACCGGTACGACTGCATAGATGCCCCCATGCGTGCGCTCTGCCCCTCGGAATTGAGCCACAGCAGCACCAGCATCATCCCAAGCCAGAGGGCTGAAAACATTGGAAGCGTCCCTTTGAACAACCGTCTAATCCGCCCCATGCTGCTCCCCCTCCAGCTTGTAGCCTACCTTGAAGACCGTCCTGATCTGTTTTCCCGCCGGACCGAGGGCGGCGCGGAGGGCCTTGATCCGGCCGTCCACCGCCCGGTCTCCCCCCTCGAAGTCGATGCCCCACACCTTGTCCAGGAGCTGCTCCCGGCGGAGCACCTGGCCCTTGTTGCGCATCAGGCAGAGCAGCAGCTCGTACTCTCTGGGCGGGAGGGCCACCAGACGGCCGCCCACCGTGCAGGCCCGGCGGCCCGGCTTCAGGGTGATCGCCCCGCAGGCGAGTGTCTCCGCGCCCCCTCCCCGGCTGCGGCGGATAAGCGCCTCGGTTTTGGCCAGCAGCACCGCCAGGGAGAAGGGCTTGGTC
>JAHAEW010000229.1 GCA_018374635.1 Clostridiales bacterium | reverse complement strand
GCTGTGGGTGATGTGCCCCATACGGCAGGCCCGATTGTGCAGGCGGTGTGCCCGACGGTGTGGGCATGTGTACTATCTCATCTGCTGTGGGATGCTCACCCCGCCCCAGCTGAAGCACCTCCCGGACGACCATGTTGCGCACGGCCTTGAACTCTTTCTGTTTGGAAAGAAGCAGGCGCTCCGGCAGTTGTTCTGAGTAGGTACGGCACACCTCTTCCCGCATCTGGTTCCACAGGTCATAGGCGGCAGCTACCCGTTCCTCCTTTGCCAGTTCATCCACGATTGCGTCCACCAGTGCCTTGGCTGTGGGCGGCAGGTAGCCGTACACCGTTTTGCCTTTGGTGTTCTGCAAGCGACGGGATAGTTCCAGAATCGGCTGCTCCAGGTTTTCATTTTGGAGCTGGCCGGTCTCCATCTGCGCAATCAGCTCTGCCATGGTGCGCTCCGCATCCCGGCCCAGGGCGTCCCGGTATTCGGTTTTCTGTTCGTAGATGTGGAGCAGATCCTGTCGGAAGATCCGTCGGCCGAAGGCGGACTTCACCTGCCGGATGCCCTGTTTGGTGAGATAGCCCTCCTTGAGATTGGAGGAAAACACTACCATGTGGATGTGAACGCTGTCCTCCTTGCGGTGGAAGGCGGCGTACCAGCGCAGGTGTTCCAGCGGGATCCTGTACCCCCCTGGCGATCTCCGGCGCGCAGGCACACACCAGCTGCCTCCAGCTCTCCGCGTCGTTGTAGCCCAGCCGCTCCGCGTCCTCCCGCCGGATAGCCACCACTGGCGTCCACACGCTGCCGGTGTGCTCCGCCACCCCCCGGACGGCCTGGGAGAGATTGCGCACCTTGCCTCTCGCGCACCACAGGCCGTGCTCACCGTCCATCTGCACGCCGGGGCGGTGGGACACCTAGTCCAGGTAATTCTCCATCCGGCTCATGGGCTCCGCGAAGTCCTCCTGCACCTGGCGGATGAAGGCATTGGCGTGCCCCTGTGTGGGCGCGTTCTGGTAGTCCTCGTATTCCAGCAATTCCTCCGCGCCGGGGAAGTCCCGCAGAAGACGCTGGATATAAGCCTGCTGTTTCTTCGTGGCGGGCTGGCCACTGTGCTCGCCCCTGAGCACCTCCACGCCGGGGCGGGTGGCGATGTAGCGGGCCCGGTTGGTCAGCTTGGCCGTATCCCTGCCCCCCTTCAGGTAGGGGGACATGAACCGGACGCGGCTCATCCGTCAGGGTAGACCTGGCGCTGGAGATCCAGCGCATCATCGAAGCTGATCTTCCCGTTGGTACGCAGCACCTCGTCCACCGCATAGGCCCGCAGCTCCCGGCGGTTCACCGGATCAGCGCGGAAGTGGGCGGCAACGGTGTGGCTCATCATGTTCACCTCCACGCAGAGCTTGAACAGCAAAGTGCGCAGCCGATTTTCGTTGTCTGCCAATGTACCCCGCAGGGTGTCCACC
>JAHAEW010000228.1 GCA_018374635.1 Clostridiales bacterium | reverse complement strand
GTGTGCGAGCGAAAGCGAGTGCGCGCAGAGGCCTGCATCCCCTCGAAAAAATGCTTGCATTTTTGAGAAGCGTGTCGAAGTTTTTCGACACGCTGAAGACAATGGGCACGGTCCTTTGCCGGCATCCTATAAGGAAACAGCAGGACAGAACGGGCAGACAGGCGAGTGGTGAAAAGAGAACAGGGGACCGACTAAGAAAGTCGGCCCCCTATCTTTTTATGCCTTCACGGCTCCTGGTGCTGGGTCTCTGCGCTCTGGTTCCTCTGGTTGTGCTCTGGTCCCTCGTCCTCCGTCCTATGCCCCGCAGGGCATGAGAGCGACGCAATTCCCACGGGGAGTAGCCCCCGGAAAGCAGATAATCTAGCGGGTGAGGTAACGATACAGGGCACAATGGACAGCAAAACGGCATGGCCCCGAGAGACTATGCCGTTTCACTAAGACGATATTAGTTCCTTATGGGGCCTCGGCTTTCGGCCGTGCCCATTGTCTTGTGACAGATAAATACTGCGATTGACGCTGTTTCCAGAAGAACAGGCGGATATCTCTGCTGTTGGGGGATACCCGCTAACGCTATGACAGAGTTTGGAGGTGTTTGACGATGGATGAAAATAGACACCGACACACGGTTTGGATGGACGGCGATGTGTGGGAGCCAGGCGGAGTCGCACTACCAGAGGGACAACTGCACGGCCAAAAACAAATTTGTTGAGAAGGCCATCCGATTTTACTCCGGCCACCTGGACGCGGAATCTGTCAATGTATACCTGCCGCGGGTCCTCACCGATGTGCCGGAGGGCAAGCTGGGAGCCCTGGGAAAACGGATGGGGCACCTGCTGTTCAAGCTGTCTCATGGGCCGCGAATTGGCCGCCGATCGACCCGGACCAGCTGCGAAAGTCAGGGCGGTTATTACCGTCCAGACGGCGGGCGGCAACACTTTTTATCTTGTCATCGACTACGACAAGCCCGTGGACGAGGAGGGCGAACAGTACGAAACCTACTTTTTAAGCATGGTGGATGAGGCCGATCTGCTGGCTGCTGTGGAGGCCGCCGGGGTGGAACAGGCCGCCTGCTCCTGCCAGGAAAAATGCGCGGTGGGAGCCGTCAATATGGATTGCCCGGTCTGCTCCCTCAATATGACCGAGTGCGCGGGGGTGGAGCCCGAGCTAGCGGAAACGGTGGAAACTGAGGAGCCTGCCCCGGAGGAGGCCGAGCCGGAAACGGGCGGAAATATGGGGATGCTCCTGCTGGTGCTGGCTGTGGCGGTGATCGGCGGCGGAGCTGGCTGGTACTTTAAGATTTACCGCCCCAAACATCAAAAGGCCGCCGAGCCCGAGGAGGACTATGGCGGGGAGCTGGAGGACTATGACGGCGCGGAGCCCTATGGGGACGAGGAAGAGGACGGCCCGCCCTGGGACGAGGATGACGCTGACGGAGAGGAGGAAACAAAATGAATT
>JAHAEW010000227.1 GCA_018374635.1 Clostridiales bacterium | reverse complement strand
ATCAGCCCATGCTCCCCGGATAACGGGTGGAGTCCCCGTCGCGCTACTGAGCCCAAAGGCTGTTCGCTGTGCCCTCAAAAGTCCATTCATCCGAGCGCTGCCTGCCGCGATTCCACCACCCGCGGCTCTCTGAGAGGCATTGATACCGGACTACTCCTCTTCGTCATCGGTTTACCGATTTGATTTGCTACAGTATAACGGCGGCGGCCCGGTTTGTCAAGCTCTTTTTTGTAAAAGTTGGGCCGGGCCCGCCGGGTGGGTGGATTACAGCAAATTTTAATCTGAGAACCCTTTTTTGACAGGGTGGGATCTGCTACACTGGGAAAAAGGCCTTGGGAGGTGCCGAATATGAGGTATGTTAAAGAATTTGCGGTCGTACTGGCGCTCCTGATGCTGGCGGGCTGCGCCGGGAAGCCGGTACAAGAGTCCCCGGTGGCGACGGATGAGGGCATTCCAGCGGGGCAGATCTACCTCTACGGGGAGATCCACGGAATCGCCGCCATCGAGGAGTACGAGGCGGAGCGGTGGAAGGAGTGCTACGAACGGGGGATGCGGCACCTGTTTGTGGAGCTCTCGCACTACACGGCCCAGTGGCTCAACCTGTGGATGGACGCGGAGGACGATGAGATTCTGGAGCAGCTCCACCAGGATTGGGAGAGCACGCTCTCATCCGGCGCCGAGACGCTGGATTTTTACCGCACCATCAAGGAGCAGTGCCCCGAGACGGTGTTCCACGGCACCGACGTGGGCCACCAGTACGACAGCACCGGGGCCCGTTACCAAGACTATCTGGAGGAGCGGGGCCTGGCGGACACGGAGGACTACCGCCTGACCCTGGAGGCCATCCAGCAGGGGAAAACCTTTGCCGAGCGTGGCTCCGATATTTACCGGGAAAACCGGATGGCAGAGAACTTCATCCGGGAGTTTGACGCCCTGGATGGGGAGAGCGTCATGGGCATCTATGGCGCGGCCCACACCGACCCGGATGCCATGGCGGACTCCGCGGGAACCGTCCCCTCCATGGCCGCTCAGCTGGTAGAGCGGTACGGGGACTCCCTTCACACCGAGGACATCTCCTGGATTGCCTGGGAGCCCCAGCGGACGGATACCCTCACCGTGGCGGGGAAGGAGTACCAGGCGTCCTACTTCGGGGAGGAGGATATCTCCGGCTGGGCCGGGGACTACCAGTCCCGGGCCTTCTGGCGGCTGGAGGGGGCCTATGAGGACTTCGAGGACTGTCCCGAGAGCAGCGATGTGCTGCCCTGCAACGACTATCCCATGCCGATTGAGGCCGGGCAGGTGTTTGTCCTGGGCTACACCCGGAAGGACGGAACATCAGAGCGGAAGTACTACCGCTCCGACGGGGAGGTATGGAACGGCATGGACTGCACCACGGAATTTATCCCGGAATAAGCTCATAAAACGGCCGTGGGGCCGCCGGATCCGGCGGCCCCA
>JAHAEW010000226.1 GCA_018374635.1 Clostridiales bacterium | reverse complement strand
GACCGAAGGTGGTCTTGCCGGTGCCGTTCATGATGCCCTCGGCGGTCACATAGGAGACGGCGGGCGCGTACCAGGCGTTCTCCGCCACGTCGGTGAAGGCCGCGGTCTCGGCCGCCAGGGCAGGGACGGCCAGGGAGAGCGCCAGGGCGCCGGTCAGCGCCAGAGAGAGGGGCTTTTTCATGTCTGTTTCACATACCTTTCCATTCAAAAAGTGGAGGACAAAAGGGGGCCGGCCATTCGGCCGGCCCCGCAGACTGGGTAGGATGGAATTGGATCAGGCGGCAGCGTCCGCGGCGGCGGGGATGAGCTGGGCCTGGAAGAAGGCGATCGTGGCGTCCACCGTCTGGAAAAGAGCGGTGAAGTCGCCGGAGAACACGTTGTAGGTGTGGTCGCAGTTGTCCACCAGCAGCACCTGGCTGGCGTCGTTGGCAGAGGCCTCCACGATCTTCTCGGCGTTGTCGGGGGTGACCGTGGTGTCATTCTTGCCGTTGATGGCCAGGATGGGGGCCTTGACGCCGGCGACGACCTTGTTCATATCGGTCTCAGCGACCTCCTTGAACCAGCGCTCGCCAAAGTGCAGAGGCTCGCGCCAATCAAAGGTCTGCTCATAGTAGCCGTCCTTCTTGGCGGTCTCATAGGCGGCGTCAAAAGCGCCCTCCTCGCCGCCAAAGATACCGTCGCCCAGGGAGAGGGCGCCGGACCAGGTGACCACAGCCTGGAAGGTGTCGGGATGGGCCTCAGCGGCCAGCAGAGCGTCGGTGCCGCCCTGGCTCCAGCCCATGACGCCCAGGTTGGCGGCGTCCACGGTCTCCAGACCGGCCAGATAGTCGGCGGCGGCCTTGGCGTCGATCACGGCGGAGGTGTTGTTGTAGTTGACATAGTCGGCCTTGGATTCGCCGTTGCCCATGAAGTCGATGCGGATGGTGGCGATGCCCTGAGTGGCCATCACGGGAGCGGCCATGGCGTAGCCGTTGCCGGCCTCCTCGCGGTTGGAGCCGGTGCCGTGGAGCATGACCACGCCGGGGACCTTGGCGTCCTTGGAGGCGGCGGTGGGCATGGTGACGGTGGCGGGGATGTCATGGGCGGGGATGCCGTCCTGGGCCTTCACGGGGATGGAGACCACGGTCTCGGTGTAGGTGGGCTCCAGCGCGTCAAAGCTCTTGAGGATCTGGGCCAGCTCAGCGCGCTGGGCGGTGCCGGTGGGATTGAGCTTGCCCTTGCTGCCGGAGAGGATGCCCAGAGCCACAGCGTCTTCCACGCCGTCCTTGGCCCAGGTGGCCACGGCGTCGGCGTCGGAGTAGGCGCGCAGATCGGCGCTCTCGGCGGGCAGGATGCGGTTGAGCGCGGCGTAGTCGGCGAAGACCTTGGCCAGCTCCTGGCGGGTCATGGAGCGCTCGCCGCCAAAGACGCCCTTGCTCACGCCGGTGGTGAGGCCCTCGTCCTCGGCCCAGGCGGCG
>JAHAEW010000225.1 GCA_018374635.1 Clostridiales bacterium | reverse complement strand
AACCCCGCGATTGCCGGGGGCATTGCAGGCGGGATCCTGTTTGGCCTGCTTGCCATCCTTGAACTGGACCGGGCCTGCCGCAGCCGGGTGGACGTTCTCGTGGACGCGGTAGTGTCCCCTTTGACCGCAGCCCTGACGCGGCTGTCGGCTCTGTTGACCACTGCGGTTTTGACCACGACCCTCACCATGCTGGTGTGGCTCCCCATCAGCGCGGGGCGGATCGGTGCGGTGTTCGACCTGGTGGATTATGTGCTGGCCTACTTGCTCTTCCTGGGCCTTGCCCTGCCGCTGGGCGTTCTGGCGGCGGCGTCTGCCTACCAGTTCACCCGCCGGGCGGACCTGTCCCTTGTGGTATTTGCCGCGTTTTGCGGGCTGAGCCTGACTGTATGGGCGGAGAACTGGCAGCTGTGCTGGCTCAACCCCTGCGTGTGGGCGTTGTCCGATGATTTTTCCAACTTTCGGATCTACCGGTCCGTGGCCTACATGCGCCTGACCTGGCTGGCGGGTCTGGCCGGAGTTTGGACGCTGTCGTATCTCTGCATCCGTCAGTACGGGAAGGGGGCGTTGGGCTCGTTAGCCCGGAGCATCCGGCGGGCTTACCGTCCGGTGATCGCCGTGACCTTGCTGGCCTGTTCCGGCGCTGCCTATGCGGCCCAGCCCATGGTGGACAACAGCAATCCGGATCAGACGGCGATGACCTTTTTTGAGATCCCCTACCTGGACGGCGTGATCTGTACCGGCCGCTCGGCGCAGGTATTTCCCGATGTATCTGCCGGAACGGTGCGCGGCAAGGCGGGCTATTCCTTTGAAAACAGCTCCGGTCAGGAACAAAAGGTAGCCTTGGGCGTTACCCCGGGCTACACGATTTCCAATGTGCGGGCCAACGGCGAGACCGTTCCTTTTTCGGTGGGGGATTACCAGGAATTCAATGAGGCGCTGCTGGAAGTTACCCTTCCCGCCGAGGCTCAGATCGAATTGACCATGGAATACGGCGGGTTCCCGCGCGAGGACCAAAACCTGTCGGACAGCCAAGGAAGCACAGAGATCAGTGGGACATATTTACAGCTGGAAAACGCGGCGCTCTTCCCGCGGCTGCTGAATGTACTGCCCGATGAGAACTACTATCCCACAGAGATGGAAATTACACTTCCGGATACCATGACGGCGATCCCTTTTGGTTCCAGCCGGGCGGAGGTCGTTGCAGAGCATGAGGACGGCACCAGAATCTGGCGCTGGGAAGATATCGGCGCCGGCGGCATCCTCTATGCCGGAGATTACATCCGGGAGGATATCCAGGCCGGGGGCATGACCATCGAGCTTTACTATGGCCGCAAGCATCAGGACATTATGACTCAGGCCAACGCGGCCGATGCGGTGCGGGATGTGGTGGAGTATTGCGCCGCGCACTATGGAACGCTGTCCTTTGGCAGCGGCGAAACGCTGAAGCTGATCCAAAGCCG
>JAHAEW010000092.1 GCA_018374635.1 Clostridiales bacterium | reverse complement strand
AAGTGTGCGAGCGAAAGCGAGTGCGCGCAGAGGCCTGCATCCCCTCGAAAAAATGCTTGCATTTTTGAGAAGCGTGTCGAAGTTTTTCGACACGCTGAGAAACGCCATACTTATGTACGGCGTTTCTGTCGTGTATGCTTTTGTCTACACATTTTGGAAGGGCCGGTTAAAATCGATATTTGGGATTGACAGGGCCGTTGCAGGAGAATCACCCCACCGGCCTCCTGGCCGGCGGCGCTTTTGCGCCGTACAAGCGTTTTCGCCGCAGGCGAAAACCTTGGCGCAGGCGGAATTTACTTCCGCTGAGCATTTTGATACCGAAGGGTGAGGGCCGCCTCCGGCGGCCGGAACCCAAAAAGAAAGACATCTGCTGAAAGCAGATGTCTTTCTTTTTGGTGCACGAGGCGGGACTTGAACCCGCACGTGCGTAATGCACACTAGAACCTGAATCTAGCGAGTCTGCCAATTCCACCACTCGTGCGTTTCTGCGCTGTGCACCGCTCAGCGCAGGTAATATACTACCACGAGATGCTCTGCTTGTCAACCTTTTTTTGCTTTTTTCTTTTTCTTTCAGGGGGAGGTTCAATAGAGGGGGGAACGGTGGTGAACGTTCAATCACCGTTGTCAGTCTTTTTGAAGCTCCGCCAGAAAGAAAAAGCACTACCGAAAAGCAGGGAAACGAGGATCAAACCCCAGAAAAAATAGGTGGCGCCAAATGCCGGAAAACGCAGCAGAGGGCCGGCCACAGCCCAAAGCGCGGCCATACACAGGAGAAGCATACCTTCAGACCGGCGGGAGGATTGGAAACTCCGGACCGATCTTCCAATCAGCAGGATTCCAAAAAAGAGCGCGGCTGCCATGCCGTTCAAGGCGCACTGACAGAACTGCCCAACAGAATAGACCTCCCATTGAGAAGCGCTCAAAAACCCGGTGTCCAAGATGCGCCTGTATTTTTGATACTCCCCCACATTCAAGAGCAGGCACAGGAGCTGGAGCACCCCGGCGAGAAATAGAAGCCACTTTTGGTATGGGTATTTCCAATAGGAGAACGCCTGCTGCTTGTTCATGATAGGCCTCCCATGCACCGGTCGACAACTTGGTTTTTCAAATTTCGTGCCGATATACGGCCGAAACAGTATAGATGCCCGTGCTCCCGGACCCGTACCGGCGTAACCCAGCATAAGAGATTGCGGTTTGGAAGCAAAAAGCAAGAGAGTGGGCCGCTGCTCTCAACATAAAAAGACGTGGCCGCAAAGCAGGCTTTGCGGCCACGTGGTGCCGGTAGTCGGACTCGAACCGACACGGTGTCGCCACCAACGGATTTTGAGTCCGTCACGTCTACCAATTCCATCATACCGGCGGATCGATTTCATATTATACAGGAAACCATATCGTTTGACAAGAGAAAATTTGCGCCAGAACAGAAGAAGTGAGGTCGGAAGAGGAGTAAAATTACAATTGGGCATACCATTTGGCCGGAAATTATGCTACAATATTCTCTGCTGAATGACCGGTCCGGCATGTGAAATGGAGAAAATGCAGGTTTCTCCGGCCGTGGCTTGGATTTTTACGGGAGAGGTCACGCACTATGAAGGAACATAAGATCAGGAGGCGGTGGATACTGTCTGCGGCGATGTGTCTGCTGCTGACTGGGTGCGCCCAGCAGTCAGACGACAATCTGTACCGCCTGCCGGAGCTTCCGCGGGAGTTCAAGAACCTGACCAGCGAGATCAACGAGGTGCTCGGCCAGGGGGCGGAGTACTGCGCGCCGCTGGGCGGTGAAAATATTCAGAATATCCAGCTTCAGGATATGGACGGGGATGGCGTGGTGGATTCCGCCATTGCCTTTTTTCGTATGATGGGCGAGGAGAGCCAGCCCAAAATCTATATCTACCGGCAAATGGGGGAGACCTACGAGCTGGAGGCCGTGATCGAGGGACCGGGGACCGGGATCAATTACATCGACTATGTCAATTTGGATGCTTCCCCGGACAAAGAAGTGGTGGTGAGCTGGCAGCTGAGCGATCAGCTCCATTTCCTCTCGGCTTATTCGGTGTCCAGCGAGCAGGTGGTAGAGCTGCTGCGCACAGACTATACCACCTTTAAGCTCTACGACATGGACCGGGACAGTAATGAAGAGGTCCTTATCCTCAACACCAGACCCGAGGGGGGCAGCGAGGTAGAACTGTATGATTTCCGGGATGGTCTTATGGTGCCGGACTCTATCGCGCCGCTGTCCAAAAATATCGGTGCGGTGCAGGAGGAGGGCATGCGCAAGGGCTATCTGCGGGATTCCGTCCCCGCGCTTTTTGTGACAAGCGAGCTGTCCAATGGGATCAACGAGACCAGCAGCGGACAGATCACCGATATTCTCGTCTGGGAGCAGAAGAACGGGAATGCGCGCAAGCAGCTGCGCAATATTACGCTCCAGCCCGAGAGCAATACCAGCGAAGGGACGCTCAATATCTACGCCGCCCTCAAGCCCACCGACATCAACCGGGACGGCATTCTGGAGCTGGCCACTTCCAACGCGGTGGAGGAGTACCGCCCCAGCGGAAGCGCGCCGAATTTCTGGCTCAACCGGTGGAGCCAGTATGACGTCAGCGGCGCCCCATATTATGTTTGCACCACCTATTACAATAAACAGGATGGATGGTACCTGATCCTGCCGGACGAGTGGGAGGGGAAGATCACCCTCTCCCGCAGTGATGCGGCGGGCGGCGGGGAGCGGGCCGTCATCTTCTCTTATTGGGATAAGGAGAACGGCGCGGAGCCCGTCCCGTTTTTGACCATCTACCGCCTTTCAGGCAGCAACCGGGTGAGCCGCGCCAACCTGCCCGGCCGTTTCCGGCTGGGGGACAGCGGCGAGGACAATCCAGCCGTGATCTACGCGGCCGAGCTGATGGACGGCTGGAACTGCGGCCTGGATGAGGCCGGCGTGCGGGAGCGCTTCCGCATCATCCAGACCGACTGGGACTCCTTTGACTGAGGAAGAGCGGAAGGAAGTAAGGAGGAACAAGACATGAAAAAAGTACTGGTCCTGGAGGATGAGGCCAATATCCGCAGCTTTGTGGTCATCAACCTGAAACGGGCTGGATATGAGACCATCGAGGCGGGGACCGGCGAAGAGGCCCTGGAGCTGCTCCAGCAGAATCCGGACATCAAGGTGGCCCTGCTGGACATCATGCTCCCCGGCATCGACGGCTTTGAGGTCTGCCGCCGCATCCGGGCCAGCAACAGCCAGATCGGCATCATCATGCTGACCGCCCGGACCCAGGAGATGGACAAGGTGACGGGGCTGATGACCGGGGCGGACGACTATGTGACCAAACCCTTCTCCCCGGCGGAGCTCACCGCCCGGGTGGACGCCCTCTACCGCCGGGCCGGCGGCGTGGTGCTGGAGAACACCGATGAGATTAACCAGCCGCCCTTCCTGCTCAATACCCGCAACCGCACCCTGGAGAAAAACGGCCAGCGGGTCAAGCTGACCCAGGTGGAGTACTCCATTGTCAAGCTCTTTATGGACAACCCTGGCAAGGCTCTCTCCCGGGAGGAGATCCTGGACACGGTGTGGGGCCGGGACTATTTCGGTGAGCTGAAGATCGTGGACGTGAATATCCGCCGTCTGCGCATCAAGATCGAGGACGATCCCACGAATCCGACCTACATCAATACGGTGTGGGGATACGGCTACAAGTGGGGCGCCTGAGGCTGCTATCTTTTATCCGGGTGGTGCATCCATGAAGAGAATGAAGGGCATTCGAAAGCGCTGGATGATGAACAGCATCAGCGCGGCCCTGCTGGTGGTATTGCTGGCGGTCACATCCTTTTCCGTGGCCATGGTCAGCTACTATTATTCCAATCTGCGCACGGGACTTCAGAGCAAGATCACCGTGGCGGCCAATATGTTCAGCGGCTATAAGACGGAGGCCGACTATTACCAGAACGCCTCCGCCTTTGTGACGGGGCAGTTTGAGGACAGCGACCGGCTCAATTTTCAGATCCTGGACAGCGAGGGCGTGGTGCATTTCTCCAGCCTGATCCAGATCTCCGGCTACAAGCCGGACACGCCGGACATCCATGACGCCCTGAGCGGCCAGCCCATGGGGATCTGGACCGGGGCCGACCCCAACACGGAGGAGCATATTATGGCGCTCTCCTGTCCGCTGAAGGTCAACGGGGAGGTCGTCTCGGTCATCCGGATCGTCACATCCCTGGCCCTGGTGGACCGGCAGATCTTCATCGTGGTGGGCGTGGCCCTCACAGTTGGCCTGCTGGTGCTGGCGCTGCTCTATTTCTCAGGGCTGTTTTTCGTGCGCTCCATCGTGGAGCCGGTGGTACAGATCACCCGGACGGCGGAGCACATCGCCGCAGGGAGCTACGGCGTGCAGATGGAGAAACAGTTTGACGACGAGGTGGGCGATCTCATCGACGCCATCAACGATATGTCCCTGAAAATCAAGCAGTCGGAGAAGATGAAAAACGAGTTTATCTCCTCGGTCTCCCACGAGCTGCGCACTCCACTCACCGCCATCAACGGCTGGGCCGAGACCATCATGAACGGCGAGGTGCGGGACGCCCAGGATGTGAAGAAGGGCATGGGCATCATCGTCAGTGAGGCCAGGCGCCTGACCAACATGGTGGAGGAACTGCTGGAGTTCTCCCGCATCCAGGACGGACGCTTCACCCTCTCCATCGAGCCGGTGGACATCAAGGCCGAGCTGGAGGACGCAGTTTATACTTACCGGGAGTTTTTCCGCCGGGATGGGATCGAGCTGCACCATACCGACTGCGAGGAGGAATTCCCCCTCATGAACGCGGACTCGGAGCGGCTGCGGCAGGTGCTTTGCAACCTGCTGGACAATGCCGCCAAGCATGGCGGGAGCGGGAAACGCATCGACACCGCCATCCGGCGGGAGGGGGACGAGGCCGTCATCACCATCCGGGACTACGGCCCCGGCATCCCAGAGGAGGAGCTGCCCCACGTCAAGACCAAGTTCTACAAGGGAAGCTCCAAGGCACGGGGCAGCGGCATCGGTCTGGCCGTGTGCGAGGAGATCGTGGTGCGCCATCAGGGCACGCTGGAGATCGGAAATGCGGAGGGCGGCGGCTGTATCGTGACGGTCCGGCTGCCGATTGGAACGTAGGTTCGAATTAGGTCTTGCAAAAGCCGGGCCGATTTGGTAGGATAACAGAGGAACCCTCTGGGGCGGGCGGCCCCTCCCCAGAGGAAAAAATAAAGGAGAACCACATGGCAGAAGAGAAACAGCAAAGCTCCCGCGGGAGCACGTTCAAAACCATGATCGGCGGTCAGGCTCTGATCGAGGGGATCATGATGATGGGACCGGAGAAAAAGGCCGTCGTGGTGCGCAAGCCGGACGGGACGCTGGAAGAGCAGGTCAGCGACCGGGTGCTCATCAAGGATAAGTATCCCATTCTGGGCCTTCCTCTGCTGCGGGGGGTCTTTAACTTTGGCTCCTCTATGGCCAACGGGGTCAAGGCCCTGATGTTTTCAGCAGAATTCTATGGGGACGAGGAAGAGGAGGAAGAGCCCTCCAAATTCGAGCAGTGGCTGGAGCGCCGGCTGGGCAGTGAGGCCATGTACTCCATGATCGTGACCCTGGCCGTGATCCTGGGCATGGCCTTCTCGGTGGGCCTGTTCATCCTGCTGCCCACTGCGGTGGTGGGCGGGCTGGGCCTTCTGATCCAGGACATGCCCATGTGGGTGCGCAACGTGCTGGAGGGCGTGGTGCGTGTTGTCATCTTTGTGGGCTATCTGGTGCTGTGCTCCAAGACCAAGGACATCCACCGGGTGTTCCAGTACCACGGCGCCGAGCACAAGACCATCTTCTGCTATGAGGCCGGCCTTCCCCTGACGGTGGAGAATGTACGCAGGCAGTCCCGCCAGCATCCCCGGTGCGGGACCAGCTTTCTCTTTGTGGTCATCGTGGTGGCCATTCTGCTCTCCAGCTTTGTGTTCTCCTTTGTAGAGGTGACCAATGTCTTTGCGCGGATGGGCGTCCATCTGCTCCTGCTGCCGGTGGTGGTGAGCCTGACCTATGAGATCAACCGTCTGGTGGGCCGGTACGACAATGCCCTGACCCGGGTGATGACCGCCCCCGGGCTGTGGCTCCAGAACTACACCACCTTTGAGCCGGATGACAGCATGATCGAGGTGGGCATCCGGTCACTGGAGCTGGTGCTGCCCAGTGAAAAGGGAAAGGACGCCTGGTAAGGGATCCTCAGGCTGTCGGTAAAGTGTATTTCTGCGCTTTGTGCTGTAAGAGCCTCGCAGAGTTCCGCCATCCGCAGACGGCGGAATAGAGTGAAATCGTGTTTTCCGGCGGCGTGTACGTCGGAAAACACTCTGCTCAGGCCGCAAGTGTGCGAGCGGAAGCGAGTGCGCGCGGCGGCCTGCATCCCCTCTCAAAAATGCTTGCATTTTTGAGAAGCGTGTCGCACTTGTTCGACACGCTGAAGACGCCTGGTAAGGCGTCCTTCCAAAGTCCGGGCACGGGGTGCCCGATAAAATGTGTGTTGTAAAATTTGATCGTGTGAGGGTGATTTGATGGCGACCACCTATAATAACCTATACCTGGACGCCAGACATCAATTGAAGAGCGCAGGCGTGGAATCGGCCCAACTGGAGGCCCGGGAGATCGTCTGCGCCGCGGCGGGAAAGAGCCGGGACCAGTTCTACCGGGACCTGATGCTCTACGCATCCGACCAGGTGGAGGAAAAAACGGCTGAGCTGCTGCGCCGCCGCCTGGCGGGAGAGCCGGTGGCCTATCTGGTGGGGGAGTGGGAGTTCTATGGCCTGCCCCTGAACGTGTCCCCGGAGGTGCTCATTCCCCGGATGGATACCGAGGTGCTGGCGGAACAGGCCATTCTGCGGGCCCGGGCCGCCGGAGAGGGGACACGGGTCCTGGACCTGTGCGCCGGAAGCGGCTGTGTGGGTCTGGCCGTAGCCGCCAATGTGCCCGGCTGTCGGGCGGTCCTGGCCGACGTATCCGAGGGGGCGCTGCGCATCTGCAAGCAGAATGTGCGCTGCAATGACCTCAACGCCCGGGTGACCTGTATCCAGGCCGACGCCCGGGAGGTTCCGCCTCCCGCCCTCTGGGATTTTGACGTGATCGCCAGCAATCCGCCCTATATCCCCAGCTGGGAGATCGAGGGCCTGGACCCGTCCGTGCGGGACTACGAACCCAGGCTGGCCCTGGACGGGGGCGCGGACGGGCTGGATTTCTACCGCCTCATCGCCCGGAACTGGAAGAGCGCCCTGCGTCTGGGCGGCACCCTACTCTTTGAGGTGGGGATGGGCCAGGATGCCCAGGTAGCGGCCATTCTGGCCCAGGAGGGCTATCAGGATATTGACACCTATCCGGATACCCAGGGCATCCAGCGGGTGGTGAGCGGCGTGGTCCCACTGGTGGATAAGTCCGGTTTATTGGACTGAATCTGTGGGATAATGGGACCAGAGCAGGGGAGAGAAGCCCCGTGAATCTGGCGAAGGAGACCGGCGCGTCCCGCCGGCTGGAAAGGATGATACAAAATCATGGCAGAAAAGAAGAAACCCATCGAGTCGGCCGCGCCGGCTTCCGATAAGAAGAAGGCGCTGGAGACCTGTCTGGCCAATATTGAAAAGACCTATGGAAAGGGCACTGTCATGCGTCTGGGAGAGAACTCCCACGTGGTGGTGGAGGCCATCCCCACCGGTTCCCTGGCGCTGGATCTGGCCCTGGGCATCGGCGGCGTGCCCAAGGGGCGCATTATCGAGGTATACGGCCCCGAGTCCTCCGGCAAGACCACCCTGGCCCTGCACATCGTGGCCGAGGCCCAGAAGCGGGGGGGCGAGGTGGCCTTTATCGACGCTGAGCACGCCCTGGACCCCACCTATGCCCGGGCTCTGGGCGTGGACATCGACTCCATGCTCATCTCCCAGCCGGACACCGGCGAGCAGGGGCTGGAGATCTGTGAGGCCCTGGTGCGCTCCGGCGCCATCGACGTGGTGGTGGTGGACTCGGTGGCCGCGCTGACCCCCCGGGCTGAGATCGAGGGAGATATGGGCGACTCCCATGTGGGCCTGCTGGCCCGTCTCATGAGCCAGGCCCTGCGTAAGCTGGCCGGCTCCATTGCCAAGACCAACTGCATCGTCATCTTCATCAATCAGCTCCGGGAAAAGGTGGGCGTGGTCTACGGCAACCCCGAGGTCACCACCGGCGGCCGCGCGCTGAAGTTCTACTCCTCGGTGCGCATGGATGTGCGCCGGGTGGAGTCTCTCAAGAACGGCTCTGAGATCATCGGCAACCGCACCCGGGTCAAGATCGTGAAGAACAAGGTGGCCCCGCCTTTCCGGGAGGCCGAATTCGACATCATGTACGGCGAGGGCATCTCCAAGGTGGGCGAGCTGGTGGACCTGGGCGTCAAGCTGGACATCATCCAGAAGTCCGGCTCCTGGTTCTCCATGGGCGAGATGCGCCTGGGCCAGGGCAAGGACTCCGTGAAGCAGTATCTCCGGGACAATCCGGAGGAGGCCGAGCGCATAGAGTCCGAGATCCGTAAGAACGCCTACAAACTCATGCCCAGCCAGGGCCGCGCGGCGGCCAAGGCGGCGGGCCGGGCTGTGGATGTGAGCGCCGACGACTTTGCCGACGGCGAGGACGGAGCCGACGCAGAATGAAACTGCTGAAGCTGGTCCCTTCTCAAC
Source organism: Clostridiales bacterium (assembly GCA_018374635.1). Lineage (GTDB taxonomy): Bacteria > Bacillota > Clostridia > Oscillospirales > Oscillospiraceae > Pseudoflavonifractor_A. The sequence goes on along the minus strand of JAHAEW010000092.1, from coordinate 3,736 downwards.
GGGTGCAGGGGCGGTGGCTCCTTCACCTGGAGGACGGTTCCCTGCTGCGCGTGGGGGAGAGTGAGGTGGTCTCCTTCGGCCTCTACGCGGGCATGGAGCTCTCCGGGGAGCGGCTGGAGGAGCTGCACGCCGCCGCCGCCCTGGCCGAACTGAAGGAGCGGGCCGTGGGGGCCCTCTCCCTGCGCCCCCTCTCCCGGAGAGAGCTGGTGCGGAAGCTCACCGCCCGCCCCCGGCCCGCCCGGGACGGGAAGGAAAAACCGGCGGCCGACCCGGCGGCGGCCGAAGCGGTGGCCGACTGGCTGGAGGAGCTTGGCTACCTCAACGACGCCGAGTACGCCAAGAGCGTGGTGCGGCACTACTCCGCCAAGGGCTATGGGGAGCGAAAGCTCCGGGACGAGCTCTACCGCCGGGGCGTGCCCCGGGACTGCTGGGAGGAGGCTCTGTCCGGGGTCCAGGACCCGGAAAACGAGATCGACCGGTTCATCCGCCGGAAGATGCGGGGGGAGGACCCCCGGGACCCCAGGGCCCTCAAGCGCACCTCCGACGCCCTGGCCCGCCGGGGCTACCGGTGGGAGGAGATCAAGGAGGGGCTGGAGCGCTACGGCGCGGAGGGAGAGGACTAGATGTCCTTCCGAAGGGCCTCCAGCTGGAACCGGGCGCCGAAGCAGAGCCCGGCCCGGAAAATCTCCGGCGCCACCCAACGGTTATATTGATGGAGGGCCTCCTCGTAGTCCAGGAGAAAGCCCGCCCCCATGTGCTCCCGGAGGCGGCGCTCCAGATCCTTCAGCCGTTCCCGGGCGGCCCGGCGTTCCGGGGTGAGCTCCGGCGGGCGGATATGCTCTGTGCAAAACCAATAGAGGTCAAATAAAAAATCATCCATGAAAATCTCCTCAATACTGATATTCTATTTTCAGATATAATCTGAAAATAGAATATCAGATTATATCTGAAAAGTCAAGGAGTCCATATGCTTGATTTGAATGTGTTTGGAACACGTCTGCACATGCTTCGAAAGGAAAAGGGATTGGTGCTGGCAGATATTGCAAAGTTACTGGGCACCAGTACCAGTCAAATTGGTGATTTGGAAAAAGGAAAAACGGGGACCAGTTTGGCCCGCTTAGTTCAATTGGCGGAATTCTTTCAGGTTTCCACCGACTATTTGCTGGGTATTACGGACGACCCGACTTGGCGGGGTGAAGAAGCGGACCACAAGCACTGAGCCGCTGGGGTTACCGGCGGTAGGAGATCAAGATTATGTTTGAAGAAAACATTTTAGGTGAGCGGGTCCGTGCCCTGCGGAAAGCGCGGGGATGGAGGCAGGCGGAGCTGGGAGAGAAAATCGGTCTGTCCCACAAGGCCATCAGCACCTTGGAGAGCGGAAGCCGGGGTATCAGTGTGGAAAAGCTGATTGAATTGGCCTATGCTCTGCGCGTTTCCACCGACTATCTGCTGGGCATCACCGACGACCCAACTTGGCGGGGACGGGAGGATTGAGCCCCGCGGGGCCATTTTGTGGTTGACTTTTGCGGCATATCGTGTAAACTTTCCTAGTATGGACCGGCTGGAGAATCCCTGTTTTCCTCCGGTCCAGAACCATGACGTTATGGAATTGGGGAGGAATCTCATTGAAGCAATATAAAGTGGCCTTTGTGTCCCTGGGCTGTGCCAAGAACCTGGTGAACACCGAGCAGATGATGGCCCTGTGCCGGGAGGCCGGGTATGAGGTCACCGGCGAGCCCGCCGGGGCCGACGTGGCGGTGCTCAACACCTGCGGCTTTATCGAGTCGGCCAAGAGCGAGGCCATCGACAACATCCTGGAGCTGGCCCGGCTCAAGGACGGCGGGAAGCTCAAAAAGCTCCTGGTGGCCGGGTGTCTCACCCAGCGCTACCGGGAGGAGATCAAGGAGGAGCTGCCCGAGGTGGACGGTATGCTGGGCACCGGCAGCTACACCGACGTGGTCTCCGCCGTGGAGGAGCTGATGGCGGGGGAGCACCCCGAGCACTTCGGCGACATCCACCGCACCTATGAGGACGGGGAGCGCGTCGTCACCACCGCCCCCTATACCGCCTTTCTGAAGATTGCCGAGGGGTGCAGCAACGGCTGCGCCTTCTGCATCATCCCCAAGCTCCGGGGCCGCTACCGCAGCCGCTCCATGGAGTCCCTGCTCCAGGAGGCGGAGGAGCTGGCCGGGCGGGGCGTGAAGGAGCTCATCGTCATCGCCCAGGACATCACCCGCTACGGCCTGGACCGGGAGGACGGGAGCAACCTCTCCAAGCTGCTCCGGGCGCTGTGCAGGCTGCCCTTCCGCTGGATCCGGCTCCACTACCTGTACCCCGAGGCGGTGACCGACGAGCTCATCGAGACCATCGCCGGCGAGCGGAAGATCCTGCACTATCTGGATATCCCCATCCAGCACTGCAACGACGGTATCCTCTCGGCCATGCGCCGGCGCACCACCAAGGCCGAGCTCATCACCCTCTTTGACAAGCTCCGCGCGGCTATGCCCGACGTGGTCATCCGCACCTCTCTCATCTGTGGTCTGCCCGGGGAGACTGACGAGGCCTTTGAGGAGCTGTGCGACTTCCTGCGGGAGCAGAAGCTTCAGCGTGCGGGCGTGTTCCAGTACTCCCGGGAGGAGGGGACTCTGGCCGCCCGGATGGAGGACCAGGTGGACGACGACACGGCCCGCCGCCGGGTGGAGCTGGTGGTGGACCTCCAGTCCCGGGTGATGGACGAGTGGAACGAGAGCCGCCTGGGCGAGACGGTGGAGGTCCTCTGCGAGGGCTTCGACCCCCAGGAGGGCTGCTATGTGGGCCGGACCTGGGCCGACTCCCCGGAGATCGACGGCCGGGTGCTCTTTACCGCGGGAGGCGTGATCCCCGCGGGCGAGTTCGTCTACGTACACCTGACCGGGGTCTCGGACGGAGACCTCACCGGCGAGATCGAGGAGTGATGGATATGAATACCGCAAACAAGCTGACCATGCTGCGCATCCTGATGATCCCGGTCTTTCTGGTGGTGCTGTACCTGGACTTCCCCTGTAACCGCTATGTGGCCCTTGCGGTGTTCATCCTGGCCAGCGCCACCGATTTTGTGGATGGGCACATCGCCCGCAGCCGGGGACTCATCACCGATTTCGGCAAGTTTATGGACCCGCTGGCCGACAAGATGCTGGTCATGGCGGCCATGCTGTGGTTTGTGGAGGTGGGCCGGATGCCGGCCTGGACCCTTCTCATCGTGGTGGTGCGGGAGTTTGCCGTGAGCGGCCTGCGCCTCATCGCGGCGGACAACGGCCGGGTCATTGCGGCGGCCTGGTCGGGCAAGGTCAAGACGGCCTCCACCATGGTGGGCATCTGCCTGATGCTGCTGCCGGTGCCCCACATGGTGGATGTGGTCGTGACGGCGGTCATCGTCATCACCACCGTCTACTCCGGTGTGGAGTACTTTGTGAAGAACAAGGACGTCATCGACTGGAGCCGCCTGTAACGGACAAAAAATCCCGGAGTTCCAATGGAACTCCGGGATTTTCAGCGTGTCGGAAAACTTCGACACGCTTCTCAAAAATGCAAGCATTTTTTCGAGGGGATGCAGGCCGCTGCGCGCACTCGCTTTCGCTCGCACACTTGTGGCCTGGGAGAAGTGTGTTTTCCGACGTACACGCCGCCGGAAAACACGATTTGACCCTCTTCCGCCGTCTGCGGACGGCGGAACTCTGCGAGGCTCTTGCAGCATAAA
>JAHAEW010000091.1 GCA_018374635.1 Clostridiales bacterium | reverse complement strand
CGGCACGGTGGTAGTCCTGCTGTGCAGTAAGGACACGCCGGAGACCACGGACGCGCTTGAAGCTGTCCTCCGGGCACGTGGGTGCGTCCACATCCTGCGCTGGGATGGGTCCTGGTCCTCCCAGGGCACCCTGGGACCGGGACTGGATGTGACGCCCAGCCAGCGGCGCATCTGCCGCTCCTGGCTGCTGATCTACAAGCGAAAAGGCGGCGCAGAACCGCCGGACAAGGAGGACACCATGAGCACACAGTACACGGTCACGCCGTCCATCGGCGTAAACATCCGCAGCGGCCCGGGCACGGGCTACGGAAAGACAGGGGCCTATCCCTGCGGCACGGTGGTCACCATTCTGGAGGAGCGGGACGGCTGGGGACGCACCGGCAAGGGCTGGGTCTCTCTGGCCTATCTGGAGGCCGTGGATGGTCCTCAGAGGGCCACTGACACGGGTCTCACCATCCAGGAGCATATCATCTCCGACGGGCGCAAAAACCGGCCGGGCAGGGACACCAACCCGGGGACCTATATCACCATCCATGAGACCGGTAACGCGGCCAAGGGCGCCAACGCCGCGGCCCACGGGGACTACCTGGACAGCGACGCAGGGGAGCGCGATATGGTGAGCTGGCACTACACCGTGGACGACCACGCCATCGTCCAGCACCTGCCGGATACCGAAACGGCCTACCACGCTGGGGACGGAGCCAGGGGCCCCGGCAACACCAAGGGTATCGGAATCGAGATCTGCGTGGATGCCGGCGGGAACTTTGAGAAGGCAAAAGAGAACGCCGCCGCCCTGGTGCGGCTCCTGATGGCAGAGCACAGCATCCCCCTGGAGCGGGTGGTGCAGCACCACCACTGGAACGGCAAGGACTGCCCCAAAGGCCTCCGGAACACGCCCGGCGGCTGGGCCGCCTTCCTGAAGCTCTGCGAAGGGGAGAGGCCCCCGGTGTCCAACTTGGACGCCGACGTGGAGGCACTGGCCCAGGCCGGGATCGTGACCAGCCCGGACTACTGGAAGACGGGCGGCGGCTATTTGGACGCCAACGTGGTGTGCCTCATCCACGCCATGGCGGAGTACATCAGAGAGGAAGGATAAGAGTATGGAATTGAGTGAGTTTTTCACCTGGGAGTACCTGGCCACCTTCGCCGGGTGCATGGCGGCCACGGGTCTGGTGACGCAGATGGTCAAGGGCGCGCTGGACAAGGTGGTGAGCATCCCCACCCAGCTGCTGGCCTGGATGGCGGCCGTGGTGATCCTGGAGCTGGCCCAGCTCTTCACGGGCACGCTGACCGTCAGCACGGGCGTGCTGGGCCTGCTCAACGGCATTGCGGTGGCGGCGGCCACCAGCGGTACGATCAGCGGCGTCAAGCGCTTTGCGCGGGGCAGGGAGGCGGCCAAGACGGCCCAGGAGCGGTATGTAGATTTCCTTCAGCAGCAGGCCGCCGAACAGGTGGCGAAGAGGTAAGGAACCGAATGCATCTCTTATATCTGTTTTTGTATCGTTTGAAAGCGATGCAGACAGATATTTTGAACCGGTATTTAGCTTAAATTCACAGAAGTTAAGAAAAGAAAAAGTCCTAGAACCATTGCGGCTCTAGGACTTTTTAATGGTGACCCGTCGGGGATTCGAACCCCGGACCCACTGCTTAAAAGGCAGTTGCTCTGCCGACTGAGCTAACGAGTCATATAAAGATAAAATGGCAGGGATGGCTGGGTTCGAACCAGCGAATGCGGGAGTCAAAGTCCCGTGCCTTACCGCTTGGCTACACCCCTACATAACGTAAACCCAAAAGAGAAGGACCGGAGCGGACGCTCCGGCCCTTCCGCCTTGAGTTGTTATGGGGTGGGTAATGGGACTCGAACCCACGACCCTCGGAACCACAATCCGATGCTCTAACCAACTGAGCTACACCCACCATATGTACAACTGCTGGACACCACCACACCGTGTGGTAATGGCACGCCTGAAGGGACTCGAACCCCTGACCCACTGCTTAGAAGGCAGTTGCTCTATCCACCTGAGCTACAGGCGCATATGGAGCGGGTGATGGGAATCGAACCCACGCGACCAGCTTGGAAGGCTGGGATTCTACCATTGAACTACACCCGCATGGGCTTGCGGACGCCTTAGCGATGTCAGCTCAGTTATAATAGCATGGGGCGCGTCAAATGTCAACTGCTTTTTTTGAGAATTTTGAAAAAAGAGGGCGGGAAACAAAAGGCCCCTCCCCCGCTCGAAGGCAGGGGAGGGACAGGGCGTATCAATTCTCGGCGTCCAGAGGCTGGATGACCTGCTGGTTGAGATGCCGCAGATAGAAGATACACAGCAGGAAGGCCACCAGCTCCGCAATGGGGAAGGACCACCAAATCAGGGTCAGGTTCCCGCTCAGGGAGAGGAGGTAGGCCACCGGCAGAAGGACCACCAGCTGACGGATGATGGAGATCACCATGCTGAGGAAACCGTGGCCCAGGGCCTGGAGGGTAGAGGATACGATCACGTTGAACCCGGCGAACAGGAAGCTGATACAGATGATCTTCAGGGCGGGCACACCGATGGCGAGCATATTCTCCGACGCCTTGAAGAGCATCAGGATCTGGGCGCTGAAGAACTGGATCACCAGGAGTCCGGCCAGCATGATGAGCACCGCCGCAATGATGCACATCCGGATAGCCTGCACCATACGCTCCTTCTTCCGGGCGCCGTAGTTGTAGGCCACGATGGGGACCATGCCGTTGTTCAGGCCGAAGATGGGCATGAACACAAAACTCTGGAACTTAAAGTAGATGCCTAACACTGCCGTGGCCGTGGCTGTAAAGGCGCCCACGATCTGGTTGAGGCCGAAGGTCATCACCGAGCCAATGGAATTCATCACAATGGAGGGGATGCCCACCGAGTAGATCCGCAGGATGATATGGCCGTCCGGGCGGAAGCCCCGCAGGGAGAGATGAATATCATGGTTGCAGGCGGCGTTAAAGAAGACCGCCAGGATGCCGGCCACGATCTGACCGGTCACGGTGGCCACGGCCGCGCCGGCAATGCCCATCTGGGGGAAGGGGCCCAGACCGAAGATCAGGACGGGATCGAGCACGATGTTAATGACCGCGCCCACGCCCTGGGTGATCATGGTATAGAAGGTGCGCCCGGTGGCCTGGAGGAGCCGCTCCATGGTGATCTCAATGAAGATGCCCACACAGCCCAGGGAACAGATGCGCAGGTAGAGAGTGCCGTACTCCACGATCTGGGGATCGGGGGTCTGGACGGCGAAGAAGATCCGCGCGGTCAGGGTGCCCAGGATGGTAAAGACGAGACAGCTGACGACGGCCAGAAAGACCGCGTTTTCGGCGGCACGGTTGGCGGTGTTGTAATTTTTCTCGCCCAGGCTGCGGGAGAGCAGGGCGTTGACGCCCACGCCGGTGCCCACTGCTACGGCGATCATCAGGTTCTGGATGGGGAAGGCCATGGAGACAGCAGTGAGGGATTCCTCATTGATCCAGGAGACAAACACGCTGTCTACCACATTGTAGAGGGCCTGGATCAGCATGGATAGGATCATGGGCAGGGACATGGTAAAAATGAGCTTGCCCACCGGCATAACGCCCATTTTATTTTCGGTCATAGACGCACCTCCAGCAAAATTGGAGCCGCAGCACAAGGCTGCGGCCGTGATAGAATGGATTTATAAACTATATTCTACCGAGATTTGGAGAAAACGTCAACTATCAAGCGTGAATTTTGTTAGAAAAAACGAAAAAGCGGCCAAACACATGGAGAAGGAGGGCTCCCTTTGCACAAAAGGGCGGGGCGGCTAGGAGGAGGGGAGCCAGCCGGGCCGGGCGGCCAGGGCAAACCCGGCCCCTGCGGCGTCGGCGGTGATGACCACGCCCCCCAGGCTGCGGGAGCAGTGGAGCACCGGCACCGTGCCGTCGGGGGCGGCGGCCAGGGCCAGCCCGATGTGGGAGAGGTCGGGGAAGCAGAGAAAGTCCCCGGGCAGGAGCTGGGACCAGTCGATGGGAATGCTGCCGGCGTACTGGGCCCGCACCCCGTCGCCCACCATGGCAAGGTCGGCGGGGGCGTCCAGCGTGTTGGCCGCGGCCCAGGAGACCAGGCCGGAGCAGTCCAGGCCGTAGGGAAGCCGCTTGCCGGAGTCTTCCCAGCCGGGGGCGGTGACCTGCCGGAGCTCTCCCCAGGTCGGGTCCCAGCCGGGGGCGGCGGACTTTCCGCCCCAGAAGTAGGATACATGGCCCACCAAGGTGCAGGCGTGCTCCAGCAGGGTCCTGCGCTGGAGGGAGAGGGCGGGAGGCAGGGCCTCCAGGGCGGCGCGGGCCTCGGGGACCATGGAGGGGGCGGAAGGGGTGTCCTGCCCGGGGGATCGGGCGGTGAAGAGCAGGGCAAGGCACAGGCAGAGGAGCAGCGCCCCCCAGCAAGCGGCGATGGCGGCGGCTCCAGAGGGCTGGGCGGGACGGACAACGGGACGCAGTTTCATATCAGACTCCTTTTGGGGGGCACGCCGGGAGAACGAACACCATAGGATAGGACGAGGAAACTCCGTTTCCTCCCGGCAGAGACTGCGATCCTTTGAATACCTGTATGCTTGAGAAGTGCAGAGACTGCCAACATCATCCATATGTCCGGAGGGTTTCATATATGAGAGAACAACCACGACTGAGCGCCCTGCGCGTGGGCGAGGAGGCACGGGTGTGCCGGGTGGAGGCAGCCTCGGCCCTGAGGCGGCGGCTGATGGATCTGGGGCTGGTCCCCGGCACGCGGGTGACCTGTGTGGGGAAGAGTCCGGCGGGGGACCCGGCGGCCTATTCCTTCCGGGGGGCGGTCATCGCCCTGCGCCGGGCGGACGCGGAAGAGGTCTGCCTCTTTGGCAGGGAGGAGCTCCCCTTGCTGGGCGAGGCGGTGGGCGCATGGGACTGACCGCAGCGTCCACCGGAGCGGGCGCGGTGGAGGGGACCTGGGTCCTGCGCCGGGAGAGCCCGGAGGACCGGGTGGTGGCCCTGGCGGGGAACCCAAACGTGGGGAAATCCACGCTCTTCAATGGGCTGACCCATCTGCGGCAGCACACCGGGAACTGGCCGGGAAAGACGGTGGCGGCTGCCCAGGGGCGGTGCGAACATAGGGGACGGGGCTATCTTCTGGTAGATCTTCCGGGGACCTACTCTCTCCAGGCCCGCTCGGCAGAGGAGGAGGCGGCTCGGGATTTTCTCTGCTTCGGCGGGGCGGACGCGGCGGTGGTGGTGTGCGACGCCACCGGCCTGGAACGCAACCTCAACCTGGTCCTCCAGACGCTGGAGCTCCACAGCCGAACAGTGGTGTGCGTCAATCTCCTGGATGAGGCCGAGCGGAAGGGGATCCAAGTGGAGCTTGCGGAGCTCTCCCGGCGGCTGGGGGTCCCGGTGGTGGGGACGGCGGCCGGCCGGGGAGAGGGCCTGGAGGAACTCCTGGAGGCCGTGGAGGACGTGATCGCCCATCCGCCCCAGGCCAGGCTCCCACGGTATCTCCCGCCCATCGAGCGGGCGCTGGAGGCGCTGACCACGCAGGTGTCCGGGCGGTGCGGGGAGCTTCCGCCCCGCTGGACGGCCCTGCGCCTGCTGGACGGGGAGGGCTCCGCGCTGGAAGCTATCACCCGCTCCCTGGGGCGGGACCTGCGGGAGGAGCCGGGTATCGCCCGCTGTCTTACCGAGGTGCGCGCCGAGCTGGCCGAGGTGGGATTGGAGGGGGAGCTCCTGCGGGAGCGGCTGGTCTCCTGCCTCATATGGAGCGCCGAGGACATCGCCCACGGGGTGGTGTCACACACCCGGGCGGACAGCCACCGCCGGGACCGGCGTCTGGACCGGATCTTCACCAGCCGCCGGACCGGGATTCCGGTCATGCTGCTACTGCTGGCCGGGGTGTTCTGGCTGACCTTGGCGGGGGCGAACTACCCATCTCAGCTGCTCTCCCAGGGATTGTTCTGGTTCCAGGACCGGCTGAGCGCATTCTTTACTTATTTGGGGGCGCCCCAGTGGCTCCACGATATGCTGGTGCTGGGGGTGTACCGCACCCTGGCCTGGGTGGTGGGGGTCATGCTGCCGCCTATGGCGATCTTTTTCCCGCTCTTTACCCTGCTGGAGGATTTTGGGTACCTGCCCCGTGTGGCCTTTGTGCTGGATCACGCCTTTCAAAAGGCCCATGCCTGCGGAAAGCAGGCGCTTACCATGGCCATGGGATTTGGATGCAATGCGGCGGGGGTGACGGGATGCCGCATCATCGACTCGCCCCGGGAACGGCTCATCGCCATGCTGACCAACAGTTTTGTGCCCTGCAACGGCCGTTTTCCCACTTTGATCGCCCTCATCTCCATGTTCTTCGTGGGGACTGCGGGGGGATGGCGGGAAACACTAAGTTCAGCGATCGTTCTGACCGGGCTGATCGTTCTGGGAGTACTCCTGACCTTCTGGGTGTCCCGTCTCCTCTCGGCCACCGTGCTGAAGGGGACCCCCTCCTCCTTTACACTGGAACTGCCTCCCTACCGCCGCCCAAGGGTGGGGCAGGTGATCGTGCGCTCGGTCCTGGACCGCACCCTCTTCGTGCTGGGCCGGGCGGTGGCGGTGGCGGCGCCGGCGGGGCTGGTGATCTGGCTGTGTGCCAATGTGGAGGTGCAGGGAGTGAGCATCCTCCAGCACTGCACCGCCTTTCTGGACCCTCTGGGGCGGCTGATGGGGATGGACGGAGTCATCCTGATGGCCTTTCTCCTGGGCTTTCCGGCCAACGAGATCGTCCTGCCTCTGATCTTGATGACTTATCTCTCCTCCGGAAGCCTGCTGGAACTGGGAGAGCTGGAGGAGATGCGCGCCCTGTTGGTGGAGCGCGGCTGGACCTGGCTGACCGCGGTGTGCATGATCCTCTTCTCCCTCTTCCACTGGCCCTGCTCCACCACCTGTCTCACGGTGCGGAAGGAGAGCGGCAGCTGGAAGTGGACGGCGCTGGCCTGGATTCTGCCCACCGCGGTGGGGATGGGGCTGTGCATCCTGACGGCCGCCCTGGCCCGTCTTTTGGGCCTTGTCTGAGTCTATGTGTGGATAAAAGAAGAGTGGGAAAGCGTCTGGGACGCTTTCCCACTCCGTGGATTTATGGGGCTTTGCCGCGGGAGCCTCACAGGGTTCTGCCGCCCGCAGGCGGCGGAAGAAAGTTTAAATCCGTTTTTTACGGGGACATGTGCCCCAGGAAAAACACTTCGCGCACAAAACGCGAGCGTCTTTTGAGAGCCAAAGGCTCAGTCCCGAAAGACCAGGTGCAGCATCCGGTTGGTGTTGGCAGCCTGGGTGAGGACGCCCAGCAGCCGTTTTCCAAAGCAGCTCTCCCGCATCAGGTCGGCCCCGATCAGCACCAGACCCAGGGACGTGTCCCGCTCGCTGAGGGCGTCCGACAGGCGGGAGAGGATGTCGGCGTCTCCCTCAGACAGGTCCAGGGCCCGGCAGAGATAGGGCGCGCCATGCTCTTCATCCAGCAGATACCAGGCCTCCAGCCGGACCACGGTGGTTTCTTCCATTGGAAAGGACCTCCTCCACATGAGAATCAAAACCCGCTGCCGCACCGGACAGAAATGCCGGCGCGGCAGCGGTCAAAGGGGACGTGTGGGATCATGCCTGCCTGGCCCGGTCGGCCAGGATGAGTTTTTTCAGGGCCTCGATGCCCACCTCGATGGCGGCGGAGAGGTCGTGGCTCTCGGCTTGATCCAGCCCGGCCAGCTCCCGCTCCTGGTTCCAGATCACGTGGAAGCAGGAGCCGCAGCGCACGCCCAGAGCGGCGGCGCAGCAGAAGAGGGCGGCCGATTCCATCTCGGAGGCCAGCACGCCCAGGCGCTTCCAGGCCTCCCACTTGTGGAGCAGTTCGTAGGACACAGGCATGCGGCTGGGGTCGTGCTGCCCGTAGAAGGAGTCCTTGCACTGGACCACGCCGGCGTGCCAGGGCTTGCCCAGGTCCTTGGCGGCGGCCACCAGGGCCTCCTGGACCTCGTAGTCGGACACGGCGGGGAACTCGATGGGGGCATACTCCCGGCTAGCTCCCTCGTGGCGGATGGCGCCGGTGGCGATGACCACGTCGTCGCTCTTGACCTTCAGGTTGATGCCGCCGCAGGTGCCTACCCGGAGAAAGGTGTCGGCGCCGATCTTGTGCAGCTCCTCCATGGCGATGACGGCGGAGGGGCCGCCGATGCCGGTGGAGCACACGCTCACCTTTTCCCCCAGCAGGGTGCCGGTGTAGGTGGTGTACTCCCGGTTGGACTGGACCTTGACCGGGTTGTCGAAGTAGGCGGCGATCTTCTCGCAGCGGCCGGGATCGCCGGGCAGGATGCAGTAGCGGCCCACGTCGCCCTGCCCACACTGGATATGGAATTGCAGTTCATGCTCATGCATACACAATCACCTCATGTTTCCAAATTAGAATCCATTCAGAAGGAGAGAGCGGCGCGCAAAAGGAGGAGGCCGCTCCCTGTGTGCGGTTTGGAACAGCTTTATTATAGAACAGATCGAAGAAAGCCGCAAGGACATTTGACATCTGCGCCTGTTTTGTAACCATTTGTTGTTGTCTTTTTGAGCATAGTACAGTACAATAGGAAAACTGTATCCCATGGAAGCGAGGTGTCCTATGAAAAAGGCCCTTTCCTTGTGTGCGCTCGCCCTGTGCTGCTGCGTTGCGATCGGAAGCCTGTGCACCAGCGGCTTTTTCTTTGGAAGCGAGCTGCCCGTGCGCAATACGATGCGCGCCGCCTCCGCCGCCGCACTGCCCAGCCGCGGCGCCGCGCCGTCCCGTGAGACGGCGCGCCCTCCCTTGAACACAGGGGACGACGCCCTCCTGCTGGAGCGGGCAAAGGAAGTGCTGACGAGCCTGTCAGAGGAAGACTATGCCGCATTGAGTCAAATGGTCCACCCGGTCAAGGGTGTGACTTTCACCCCATACTCCACCGTGGACCCGGAGAGCGATCTGTGCTTCCTGCCCGACCAGATCGCCGCCGCAGCGGAGGACAAGACCCGGTATCTCTGGGGATTTCGGGACGGCGTGGGCGATCAGATCAATCTGACCATACTGGAGTATATCCGTACCTATGTGTACAACGCCGACTATCTCTATGCCCCCGAGCAGGCGGTAGACCGGGTGCTGGCCTGCGGCAACGCCCTGGAGAACGTCCGGGAGATCTTCCCGGACGACCGCTTTGTGGAGTACTATTTCCCCGGCATTCAGCCGGAGAAGGAACGGTTTGACTGGTGTTCCCTCAAACTGGTGTTTTCCGCCTATGAGGAGCAGTGGTACCTGGTGGGCCTGATCCACAGTGAGTGGGTCATTTAAGGCGGAGATAAACGCGCCCTTTGTCTGCGGACAAAGGGCGCATTTCTATTGAAAAGTGTTGGCAATAATGAACGAAAATGGATAGATGAAATCATATAAATTGTGGAAAGAGTAAAAATGATATCGCCAGTACAATTATGGAACAGGAAGAGCTTGCAAAATGCATTGGATTTGCGCTAAGATTAAGGCATCAAAGAGAGAAGGAAGCTGCGCCTTAGCGGGGTTTCCAAATGATTAAAGGAGTTGGGAAAATGAACGCACAGAATCTCTTCTGGATCGGGCTGGTGGGCGCGGTGATCGCGCTGCTCTTCGCCGTGGTCCAGAGCCGCAAGGTGCTCAAGTTCTCCGAGGGCACCGAACTGATGCAGAAAATCGCCTCTTCTATCCGTCAGGGCGCCAACGCGTATCTGAAGCGCCAGTACACCACTGTGGCAAAGATCTTTGCCGTGGTCTTCGTGGTCCTGCTGATCCTGGTGGCTACCAAGCAGCTGGATAACTGGTTTATTCCTTTTGCTTTCCTGACCGGCGGTATCTACTCCGCCCTGGCCGGCTTCATTGGAATGAAGATCGCCACCGCCTCCAACGCCCGCACCGCCCACGCCGCCCACGAGAGCCTCAACCGGGGCCTCAACGTGGCCTTCTCCTCCGGCGCGGTCATGGGCTTCACCGTGGTGGGCCTGGGCCTGCTGGACGTGTCCGTCTGGTTCCACATCCTGAAGTATGTGGCCGGCTATGACGCCACCAAGATCGCCCAGACCATGGTTATGTTCGGCATGGGCGCCTCCTTCATGGCTCTGTTCGCCCGTGTGGGCGGCGGCATCTTCACCAAGGCCGCCGACGTGGGCGCCGACCTGGTGGGCAAGGTAGAGGCCGGCATCCCCGAGGATGACCCCCGCAACCCCGCCACCATCGCCGACAACGTGGGCGACAACGTGGGCGACGTGGCCGGCATGGGCGCCGACCTCTATGAGTCCTACGTTGGCTCCATCCTGGCCACTTTTGCCCTGGGAGCCTCCGCTTATGCCAGCACGGACAAGGCATGGAATGCCATGCTCCTGCCCGTGGCCATCGCCGTGGTGGGCGTGATCTGCTCCGTCCTGGGCACCTTCCTCATCCGCACCAAAGAGGGCGCCAGCCAGCGCGACCTGCTGGGCACCCTGCGCAAGGGCACTTACACCGCCGCCATCCTGGCCGCCATCCTGGCCGCTCCTCTGACCTACTTCATCCTGGGCAGCATGGGCGTCTATGTGGCCATCCTGGCCGGTCTGGTGGCCGGCTGCGCCATCGGCTACTTCACCGAGTACTACACCTCTGATACTTACAAGCCCACCCAGAAGCTGGCCGACTCCACCGAGACCGGCGCCGCCACCACCATCATCGGCGGTATCTCCCTGGGCATGATGTCCACCGCCGCTCCTGTGGTCATCGTGGGCATCGCCATCATTGTCTCCTTCCTGGCCGCCGGCGGCTCCCTGTCCACCTCTTCCGCCGACTATGCCGAGCTCTTCAATAAGGGCCTGTACGGCATCGGCATCGCCGCGGTGGGCATGCTCTCCACCCTGGGCATCACTCTGGCTACCGACGCCTACGGCCCCGTGGCCGACAACGCCGGCGGCATCGCTGAGATGAGCGGCCTGGGCGAGGAGGTCCGCAACCGCACCGACGCCCTGGACTCCCTGGGCAACACCACCGCCGCCACCGGTAAGGGCTTCGCCATCGGCTCCGCCGCCCTCACCGCTCTGGCCCTGCTGGTCTCCTATGTGGACGTGGTCAAGGGCAAGATCGGCGGAGAGATCGACCTGTCCCTCACCAACCCCGCCGTGCTGGTGGGCATCTTCGTGGGCGCCATGCTCACCTTCATCTTCGCTGCCCTCACCATGAGCGGCGTGCAGCGTGCGGCCCAGTCCATCGTGGTGGAGGTCCGCCGTCAGTTCAAGGAGATCGCCGGCATCATGGAGGGCAAGACCGATCCCGACTACGCCTCCTGTGTGGACCTGTGCACCCGCGGCGCCCTGCATGAGATGGTGGTTCCCTCTCTGCTGGCCATCGTGGTGCCCATCGTCACCGGCTGCATCCTGGGCGTGGAGGCCGTTGTGGGCCTGCTGGGCGGCGTGACCGTCACCGGCTTCGCCATGGCCGTGTTCATGTCCAACGCCGGCGGCGCCTGGGACAACGCCAAGAAGTACATCGAGTCCGGTAAGCACGGCGGTAAGGGTTCCGACTGCCACAAGGCCGCCGTCATCGGCGACACCGTGGGCGATCCCTTCAAGGATACCTCCGGCCCCTCTCTGAACATCCTCATCAAGCTGGTCTCCACCGTGTCCATCGTGTTCTGCGGTCTGGTCATCAGCGTCAGCCAGTTCTTCCTGGGCTAATCGGACACACTCTGCCCCGCGGACCCTCCGGTCCGCGGGGTTTTCTTTTGACGGGCAGTCTGCTATAATCATTCCAAAGGAAAACATACCATCACAAACAGGAGGTCATGTCCCCATGAGCATCGTAAAAGACAGGTCCCTGGCCGAGTCCGGCCGCCGGAAGATCCAGTGGGTGCGGGATTTCATGCCCGCCCTGGGCGAGATCGAGGCCCGCTTTGAGCGGGAGCGCCCCTTTGCGGGATTGCGGGTGGCCGTATCCGTCCATCTGGAGGCCAAGACCGCCAATCTGGGCTATGTGCTCCAGAAGGGCGGGGCGGAGGTGCGCCTGACCGGCTCCAACCCCCTCTCCACCCAGGACGACGTGGCCGCGGGGCTGGACAGCATGGGGGTGGAGACCTTCGGCATCCACGGCGCCACGGCGGAGGAGTATGAGGCCCATCTCATCGAGACCCTGCGCTTCAAGCCCCACCTGGTGGTGGACGATGGGGGCGACCTCATCCATCTGCTGGGCGGAAAATGCGCCGACCTGGGGGAGCACCTCATCGGCGGCTGTGAGGAGACCACCACCGGCATTCTCCGCCTGCGTGCCCGGGAGCGGGAGGGCATTCTGCCCTGCGCCATGATGGCGGTCAACGACGCCAAAGCCAAGCACTACTATGACAACAAGTACGGCACCGGCCAGTCGGTGTGGGACGCCATCATGCATACCACCAACCTGGTGGTGGCGGGCAAGACCGTGGTGGTGGCCGGATACGGCTGGTGCGGCAAGGGCGTGGCCATGCGG
>JAHAEW010000005.1 GCA_018374635.1 Clostridiales bacterium | reverse complement strand
GACCACCGAGTTCATCGGCGCCGAGCACATCCTGGCCCGCCGCGCCGCCACGCCTGAGGTCCGGGAGCGCATCTTTGAGATCGTCCACCGCTATGAGGATGCCCTGCGCCTGGTGGGCGAAGAGGTCCGGGAGGGCAACCCCTCCCCCGGCAACAAGGCCGGCGGCATCACTACCCTGGAGGAGAAGTCCCTGGGCTGCATCCACAAGGGCGGTCACTCCCCTGTCAACGCCGTGTACGACTATGCCAAGCAGGTCGCCCCCAAGAGCGGCCTTGTGGTCATGGACACCCCGGGCAACGACCCCTCCTCCGTGGCCGCCATGGTCGCCGGCGGCGCACAGGTGGTGGTCTTCTCCACCGGCCGCGGCACCCCCACCGGAAACCCCATCGCGCCCGTCATCAAGATCACTGGAAACCGCATCACCTTCGCCAACATGGAGGACAACATCGATGTGGACGCCTCCCCCATCATCTACGGCGGGGACCTCGACCAGATGGGCGACGAGCTCCTTCAGCTGGTGGCCGACGTGGCCAGCGGAAAGCAGACCAAGGCCGAGTCGCTCGGCTACACCGAGATGGCCATTGCCCGCGTGTGCAACTACGTGTAATCTACTCTCATCGGAATAAGAGGTGTACCATCCCATGGAATTCGTGACCTTTCTGCGGGACGGCATCCAGCTGCCCGGTCTGCTCACCGCGGACCGGCAGCGGGTGCTCTCCCTGGAGGAAGCGGGTCTAGGCGCGTGGTCCACTCTGACCGCCTTCATCGCCGACGCCGGTCCGGACCTGCTGGCCCGGGCTGCGTCGGCGTCGGCGCAGTCGGAGGGAACGCCCCTCTCCTCCGTGCAGCTGCTCGCGCCCATCCCAAAGCCCTGCCATGACATTCTGTGCGTGGGTGTCAACTACCGAGACCATCTAGAGGAGAGCGAGGCCGCAATGGGTAAGATCGCCCATCAGGACAGCGTCTATTTCTCCAAGCGCGCCCACATCATGACGCCCCATGACGCCACGATTGACGGTCATCTGGATCTGGACCCCTGTCTGGACTACGAGGTGGAACTGGCCGTCGTCATCGGCCGGGAATGCCGCAATGTGGCCCCGGAGGAGGCGGAGGACTATATCTTTGGCTACTCCGTTTTCAATGACATGTCGGCCCGGGGCATCCAGATGCGGCATAACCAGTGGTACCGCGGCAAGAGCCTGGACGGCTTTGCCATCATGGGGCCCACACTGGTCCACAAGAGCGCCCTTCCCTTCCCCATTGAGGTGGACGTGTGCAGCCGGGTCAACGGCGAGCTGCGCCAGAGCAGCAATACCCGGCTGTTCCTCTCGGACATCCCCCATCTCATCTCCGAGCTCTCCCACGGCATCACGCTGGAGCCCGGCGACATCATCGCCACCGGCACCCCCGCCGGGGTGGGCATGGGCTTTGACCCGCCCCGCTGGCTCAAGAGCGGCGACACCGTGGAGTGCGAGATCCAGGGCGTGGGTCTCCTGCGGACCCGCATCCGATAACATCTCCCCATCAGACATGCAGGCGGGAGGATCTGACCGATCCTCCCGCCTGTTTTTTATTCCTTTTTTCCCAGATAGAGCAGCTGGGTACAGCGCTGGATGCCGTATGCGGCGCAGTCCTTCTGGATCTGCCGCGCCTCTTCCAGAAGCGCCTCATACTCCGGCTTCCCGGCCGCTTTCTTTTCCACCAGCTCTACCAGCTTGGCATTTTTGGTCTCCAGCTTCCGGTCCATCTCTGGCTCCTCCAGAAGCTCTGCCGTACGCACCTCCCGGAGCGGAAGGCGGCTCAGGATGGCAAGGATCTCCTCCTTCTTCCGGGTGGGACGCTGAAAGCCCCCCGAGAGCATATCCAGCTTAGCCTCCAGCGTATGCTGGGCAAAGTGGACCTGCTGAGGGCGGTTCTGACCGTCGGAGAACATCTCATTGATGACCAGCCACCCGCCCGGCCGCAGCACCCGGAGCATCTCATGGAGCACCGCTTCATAGTCCTCGATGTGGTGCAAGGTGTTGGAGAGGGCCACCACCTCAAAGGTACCGTCGGCAAACTCCATATGGGCCCCCTCTCCCACCTGGAACTCGATCCCCTTGTCCCCGTTTTTCTCCCGGGCCTCCTCCACGGTCCGGGGATCGCTGTCCAGGCCGATGATCCGGGAGCCCTCCGGCATGACCTCGGCCAAGCTGAAGGCAAATTCTCCAAACCGGGTCCCCACATCCAGGGCCAGGCCCTGGTTCAGTTCAGGCAGATATTCCTTTAAATGCAGCATATGCCGCGCCTCCTATTCTGATTTGGCAAACTGCGCCCCCGGTCCTCTTCCCAGGTCCGGGGGCGCAGTGCATATCGCCGTGTCTTACGGCTGTACCAGGACGATCCCCAGCCGTTTTGCCGCTTCCTCCGCCTCGGCCAGGGACGGGGCGGCGTCCCGCAGCACCAGGCGGCCGCCGCCGCGGTTGAGGGTATCCACCATACAGGTCATCTCATCGGTGGTAATGGTGATTTTCTGGAGAGAGGGCTCATGTCCCTCTACGATCTCCACTTCGATCCCATCGTCCTTCACCATCTGCACGGCCTTGTTGTACATGGCATAGTCCGAGGTAGATGCCCCGTACACCGCGCCCATCAGAACGCCCGGGATGTTGATGGAACGGCGGGCAAACAGCTCGGGATAGAGCTCCACCCGTACCTTGCGGATGGTCCCCTTGACCAGCTCATGGCAGATGCGGGCGGCGTTGGTGGGGCTGCCTACCGCCTGGCTGCTTCCGCCCACCACAGCGTCTCCCAGGGTGTGGAGAATGCTCTCGGTCCCCTGGGCCAGCTGCTTGGCCTTGGCCTTGGCCTTTTCCAGCGTCTCGGCCATCTTCTTGGCCTCGGCATCCCGGACGGCCTGGCTCACCAGGGATTCCACCGCGGGCTTGCGCTTGAAGAAGGGCTCCATATACTCCACCACGGTGGGTACCAGGTGGCGGCCCGACTCCACATGGACCTCTGCGGCCATGGCCAGCATCACGTCAAAGGGGACGTTGACCGTCATATCCACCTTCATGCACAGCCGACCGGCATACATACCCATCAGGATGGCGCCGCCCACGTGGGTGGTGCACAGGGCGGGCACCAGCACCCGGGGGGTGCAGGGCACGCCGATGGTGGGCGAGAGGGCCAGCACCATGGCCTTCTCCATCTGCTCCGGGGTGCCGCCGCCGATGGAGACGGTGGCCGCCGCGATGCAGGCGGAACCGGCGCCGAAGCCCTCCATATTGCACCCGGTGGTGACCTTGCCCACCCGGAACAGGCTTCCGATCTTCATGACCAGAGCGGCCGTCTCGGCCACTGTCTTGTCATCATAGCCGTGGACCATCATGGCCTTGATAAAGCCGGAGTAGGGGCAGGAGTCGCCCGTCCCGGCGCAGGGGCGCAGGCCCACGCAGTGGTTGCCCACCTGGGCGCCCAGGGTGTAGAGCAGGGCGTCGTCCAGGAAGGAGTCCTCAAAGCATTTACTCCCCTCCTGCGCGGCCAGCTGGGAGGCCACCGTGCCCAACAGGATGCTCTCGCCGTCCTTGACGCCGATCTCCACCGCCTTGAGGTTGTGGGCGTATTCTTCCATGATCCCCGTTAGGATCTCCTCCCGGGACTTGCCGGTGCGCAGCTCGGTCTCCACCAGGACCACATCCACCACACGCGCGCCGTACTCCTGCGCGACGGCCACCATCTCGCTGACGGTCAGGGGCAGTTTTTCCTGGATCGCAGCTCTCATGTCAGGCATTGGTTCTCCTCCTTTTTCCATATATGACGAATGGGTCGTCTTACTTTACCACGCGGCCGGTGGCGTAGTTGGCCTCGATGGCCCGGATCTCAGGCAGTCCCATGATCTCATTGAACTGGGCGAAGGGGATCATGGTGTCGATGAGGGTCTCGGTGGTGTCATCCCGGCGCATGCCCTCCCACAGGTCCACCATGGCCTTGGTGGTCACATAGACCGACGCGGTGGGGTAGATGATGAGGTTGTAGCCAAACTCGGAGAGCTGAGCGTTCTTGAACATGGGGGTACGGCCGCCCTCCACCATGTTGGCGAGGGTCAGGCAGCCGGGCAGCTCCTCATTGATACGGCGCATCTCCTCCTCGGACTCGGGAGACTCCACGAAGAGAATGTCGGCGCCGGCCTCCTTGTAGGCATGGGCGCGCTCCAGCGCGGCGTCGATGCCGTGGACCGTGCGGGCGTCAGTGCGGGCCATGATCATGAAGTTGGGATCCACGCGGGCGTCCACCGCGGCCTTGATCTTGCCCACCATCTCCTCCATGGGGATGACCTCCCGGCCCACCATGTGGCCGCACTTCTTGGGCATGACCTGGTCCTCCAGCTGGATGACCGCCACGCCGGCCTTTTCATACTCCCGGACGGTGCGCATCACATTGACGGCGTTGCCGAACCCGGTGTCCGCGTCCGCGATCACGGGGACGCCGGCGCACTCCACCATGTTGGCGGCCCGGGACACCATCTCGCTCATGGTCATGAGGCCCACGTCCGGCTTGCCCAGATGGCTGGCGGACTGGCCGTAGCCGGTCATATACACCGCGTCAAAGCCCAGGCGGCCGATGATCTTGGCGGTAAGCATATCATGGGCTCCGGGCGCCACAATGGTCTTCTTGGAAGCAAACAGCTCCCGGATCTTCTTGGGTCCGTTCATAATAATCACTCCTATATTTGATGTCAGTGCTTTATTGCTCGTCCTGCGCGCCTATATACCCCTTGAGGAAGGAGCAGGCCGCGTCCGGATAGTGCTTGCCCAGGACGCCCATGGCGTAGAGGAGATAATCCCGGTCCAGGACCACCTCGGGCTCCTCCAGCGGGAGGAGGGAGATCCCCGGTTCCTCAAAGCTCCGGCGGACCATGGTCCGCCCCGCTTCCTCCCCCGTGTGGACGAAGACGCCCCCCACACACAGGACCCGGCGCACATGGCGCAGGTCGCGCCCTATGGCGGTCCCCGCCATGATGCCCATGACCGGGTCCTCCGCCTCGGCGTAGTGGCCCGCATGGCGGCGCAGCGCGGCGCGGATGGCGCAGGTGGCCATAGCCCGCTCCAACATCCGCTCCTCCTCGGTCCTGGGAATGTAATCGGGCTGGTCCTCCAGCTTCTGGGCAAAGGCCAGCACGCCCTCCGGGGTGGTCCCGGCCGGGTCGTCCATGGCCCGGAGGATGGCGTTGGGCCCCACTGCCTCGGGGATGCCGGTGGCGCTCACCCGCAGGCCCAGGTTGCCCTCCACCGTGCGGTAGGCAAACTGCTTTTCGTTGTTGATGACCAGGCCCCGCTCCTCAATGGTGAGCTTTTCCAGCTCCGGGAGGATGGAGTGGATGTCGGTGGTGGCCCCGCCGATATCCACCAGGATAAGGGACCCGGCCCCCTCCTGCTCATAGGTGCCCCGGGCCAGCAGCTCGCTGGCCAGCAGCACCGCGCCGGGCGTGGGGACCACCGTGCGGTCGGCCAGGCTGTCCCGGAACTCCATCAGCCCCTTGGCCCGGGTGATCTGTTTGATGAACTGCTCGTGGATGGCCTGCCGGGCGGGCTTTACGTTGAGCTCGTGGATGGTGGGCATGATATTGGGCACCCGTACATAGGACACCCCGGCCCGGGCCAGCTTTTCGGCCGCCTCCCGCTGGGCATATTTGTTGCAGGCAATGATAACGGTGGCCCGGCTGTGGAGCTCGCAGATCATCTCCGCGTTTTCCAGGGCACAGCTCTCGTCTCCCCCGTCCGTCCCCCCCGAGAGCAGGATGATGTCGGGGTTGATCTCCAGGAGCACCTCTCTCCGGTAGGAGAGGGGCTCCTCGGCCGAGACCACCTGCATGACCCGGGCCCCGGCGGTCATGGAGACCTCTTTGGCCGCCTTGGCGGTGACCCGGGGCATATACCCCAGAGCCACCATCCGCAGGCCGCCGGCGGCGCTGCAGGAACTGTACCGCTGTACCGTCTCGTCAAAGTGCACGCCCTGCTCCCGGATGCTCTGCTCGGCCCGGGCCGCCCCATCCATAATGTTGTCCAGTGTGGTCAGGGACTGGCCCCGGCCCAGAAAGGTGAATTTACCCCGCTCCAGCCGGAAGGCAGCCGCTTTCGTATAGGTACTGCCTACGTCGTAGACCAGCGTATTGGCACGCATGTGGCACTCCTCCCGTTTTTCTCAGTCCTCGCCGGGCACCAGGGCATAGCCCTCCATGAGACGGCGGGCGGTGCGCACCAGGGCCGACTTCTTCACCTCGTTGCCCTCCACGGCGGCCACCACGGGAATGACGCCGGCGGGATGGCCGATCCGGATGGTGTCGATCTTCTCGATGTGGGGGATGACCTGATTGACAATGGTGCCCTTGATCTTGGCCGCCGCGCCGGTGCAGGCGGTAGCGGTGCCGGCATAGGTCTTGTGGAGCACCTGCATGAACATCAGGCGGGAGACAAAGTCCACGTCCTCCTTATGGATGGTCTTGCCGCTGGTGAAGTCCACATAGTCGGCCGCCTCGGTGACAAAGGCCACCATGGGGAAGGCGGGAGAGTGCTTGGTGGCGTCGGCGGGGTCCTTGGCCATGCCGATCCTGGCGCAGCACTTGGAGCGGATCTCCTCCAGATAGGCCAGCAGCTCCTTGTCGCCGTCGATGACGTCGGGGGTCTCGGTCCCCTTCATGCCCACATCCTTCGCGCGGACAAAGACGCAGGGATTGGCCACGTCCACGATGGAGACCTCAATGGGGCCCCGGCTGGTCTCCAGGGTATCCACCGGGTTCCCGGTGGGCAGGACATTGCCGGTGGCCGCGCCCGCGGTGGAGGCAAAGTCCAGCAGGATGGGGGCGCTGGTACCGGGCACGCCGGCGATGGCGCAGTCTCCCTTGACCCTGGCCTTGCCGTCCTTCACCTGGACCTCGGCATAGAGCATCTTGCCCGTATTCGTATTGTGGATGCGCACCCGGGTCACCGGCTCCACCGCCTTGACCAGAGACTCGTCGATGGCAAAGGGGCCCACGCCGGAGGAGATGTTGCCGCAGTTGCCCTTGTAGTCCACCACCCGGTCGGTGATGGAGACCTGGGCGAAGGTGTAGTCCACATCGGCGTCCGGCCGGGAGGGAGGTCCAATGATGGCCAGCTTGCTGGTCAGGGGGTCCGCCCCCGCCAGGCCGTCGATCTGGCGCACATCCGGGCTGCCGAACAGGCGCAGGATCAGCTCATCCCGCTCCTTGGGATCGGTGGGCAGATCGTTTTCCTTGATATAGATACCCTTGCTGGTGCCGCCCCGCATGATGACAAGGGGAATTCGTTTTTGCTCGCTCATGGCTCTCACAGCCTCCTGTCTGAAAAAATGGGGTCGCTTACTGCTTGGCTTTCTTCTCCCGGATGAGGCGGGTGATGGTCTCCAGGCACTGCTCGGGAGTGGAATCCGGGCCAAAGAAGGCGTCTACGCCCAGAAAGCTCACGCCCTCCCGCTTGATCTTCTCCTCGTAATACTGGTGCTCCTCTTCCTTTTCCGCGATGCGTCCGCCGGCCCAGACCACCATCTTGTCCCGCAGGCCAAGTTCCTTGAGCCGCTGCTCCACGCGGGGGAAGAGGGTTCCGCCCAGGCCCAGCAGGTTGCTCACGCCCACGGCGTCGGCATTGGCCTCGGCCGCCACCTCGGCCACGGTCTCGGGCAGGTTCATGCCCCGGAGGAAGACCACCTCATAGCCCGCGTGCTGGAAGGTCTCCCGGATGAGATTGACGCCGTTGACGTGGGCGTCGGCGCCCACCGTGGCCAGCACGATCTTCTCCGGACGGGTGGGCTCCTTCTCGGGCTCCACCTGGATGTCCTCCTTGGTGACGGCCACCCGGCTTGGATCGATCCCCAGGGGCGTGTAGCCGGGCACATAGCGCTTGATCCCATCGGGGTCCCGGTTGACCTTGACGAACCGCTTCAGGTCCCAGCCGCCGGCACGGGGGCAGTCCATCCGGCCGCTCTTGCCGCCCTCCACGATAAGGTCGATGAGCTCGGCGTCCTTCCACTGCATCCAGAAGGCGGGGGTGATGTCCCTGGGCTTCAGGCTGTGCTCGGGCAGGTGGAGCACAGCCTCCAGCACCGCCATGGCCTCCTCCAGGATCTCCGCCTTGCGCCCGGTGACGCGGCTGTCCTCGATGTCCACGGCATAGGTGTTGGTGAATACGTTCTCGGTGCCCCAGATGGCCCGGCCCATGGAGTCGCCGGTGGGGATGCCCACGCTCTCGGCCGCCTTGGGCCGGTAGAAGTCGGCGCCGCCCAGCTTGGCGTTGACCGCCATGCGGGCGAAATGGGCCGCCTCGGCAATGAGGTCGCCCGGAGGGCTCTGGAAGGTCTCGGGCACCACGATAAGGCCGTCGCTCCACAGGGTCTCCCGGAAGGCCCGCATCAGGGCCAGGTCGGCAAAGATGTTGATGCCCGCAATGTTCATCTGAATGGCGGAGAGCTCCCGGGGAAGGCCCGCGTGGATGGCCAGGCCCTCGGCCAGCAGGCACATGGCCAGGGCCATGCCATCGGTGCCGCCGATGTTATTCAGGTGCTTATGGGAATCCAGCTGCACATAGATCTTGTTCTCGGCGCAGATCTGGAGGGCCTTATAGCCGTTGACCACCTTGGTGCGGTAGTCATGGATGCCGCGTCCGCCGAAGTGGACGTGGATGACGGGGCCGATGTCGGTGCCGTCAAAGCCCGCAATCAGGGCGTTCAGAATGGAGAGGTGCGGCGTATCGCCCGTGGCGTTGATGCGCACCGGATGGCGGGAGCCGCCGCCCATCTGAATGAACTCCCGCTCCCCCCTGGGGGTGATGCCGCCCTTGCCCCGGGACTGCTCAATGAGCTCCCGCCCCTTCAGAGGATCGATGTGGCGGGTGGCCTCCGAGTGGACAAAGTGGAAGATGGTCTCGTCGAACTTCTCGGCAAAGGCGTACATCTCCTTGGACTCCTTGAGGGTCTCCTCGGCGGTGTTGCGCCCCAGGATGGGGTTCTGGACCGGCCAGCCCCGCGCTCTGGCCTTCCGGGCCAGCTCATGGATGCGGTAGCCGCTGCGGACCACGCCCGCCACCTCTCTGGGGTAGGGTGCGGGAAGGCCCACCACTTCTCCATTCTCGTCCAGATCGGGCATCTCCACGCCGAAGCAGTCGGCATAAGCCCGGACCGCCTCAATATCCTCCCGGATGATCCGTTTGGTTTTTTCCTGCATATCCATATATTCTCACTCCATTCCCAGTTCAGCGCGGACCCGGGGGATCAGGCCGCCATAGGCCAGTGTCTTCCTTACATTTTCCGCCAGAGGCGGGAAGGTATGCGCCACGCCGTTCACCGTCACTTTGCCCCGCTCCAGGTCCACCTCGGCCAGGTCGCCGGTCTTGACCTGTCCGGCCAGATCGACCGCCCACACCGGAAGTCCGATGTTGATGGAATTGCGGCGGAAGATCCGGGCAAAGCCCTTGGCCAGGATGAGGGACACGCCCCGCTGCTTGAGGGCGATGGGGGCCTGCTCCCGGGAGGAGCCGCAGCCGAAGTTGCGCCCGGCCACCAGGATGCTGCCCGGCTCATAGACGGCGTTGAAATCCAGTCCGGCCAGTCCCGCCATGGCATAGCTGCCCAGCTTGTCATAGGGCTCCGCCATGGCATAGCCGGGGAGGATCTGGTCCGTATCCACATCGTCCCCCAGGACGATGATCTTTCCCTTGATGAGCTCCATGTCAGTCCTCCTTCTCCGGCACGGTGATGACCCCCGCCAGCGCGGTGGCCGCGGCGGTGGCCGGCGAGGCCAGGTAGATATTGGCCTTCATGCTGCCCATCCGCCCGGGGAAATTGCGGTTGGTGGTGGAGACCACCACGTCCCGCTCGCTGGTCAGGCCCTCATGGGCGCCGAAGCAGGGGCCGCATCCGGGGTTGAGGACGGTGGCCCCCGCGTCCCGGATGATCTTGCACCAGCCCCGCGCCTCCATCTGGTCCAGCACCTCCCGGGAGGCTGGGACGATGAGGGTGTTCACATCCGGGTGGACGTGCTTCCCCCGGAAAGCCCTGGCCACCTGCTCCATGTCGTTGAGGCGTCCGTTGGTGCAGGAACCCACCACCACCTGGGTGACCTTGGTTCCCGCCGCTTCCTTCACCGGAACCACATTGGCCGGGGAGAAGGGCCGGGCGATCTGGGGCTCCATGGCGCTCAGATCCAGCGCGCGGGTCTCCACGGTGTCCGGCTCTTTTTCCTCGGTCCCGAAGAGGGTGATCATGGCGCCCAGCTCAATGCCCATGTTGCACACGGTCATCCGCTCCTCCACCGGGAAGTCGGCGATGCCGGGGCCGGTGAAGAGGAGGGCCCGGTCCACCAGGTAATCGGTTCCGAAGAGGCTCCCCAGATAGAGGATCAGGTCCTTCCCGAACACATTGGCAGGCCGCTTCCCGCTCAGATAGATCTGGACCACCTCGGGCACCTCCAGATCCAGCTTTCCGGTGGCCATGGCGGCGGCCAGCTCGGTGGAGCCCACGCCCACGCCGATGGCGCCGTAGCCGCCGCAGGTCCCGGTGTGGGAGTCGGCGATGACCACCAGTTCTCCGGGCTTGGCCCGGTGCTTCTCATACATGAGCTGATGGATCACGCCCTCGCCCCGCTGGTAGAGGCGGACCCCAAACTCCCGGGCAAAATCGTCCATGGCCCACACGCTGTTGCGGGCCTTCTCGCTGGCGGCGGGATAGATGTGGTCCACAATGAGGATCACCCGGTCGGGATCAAAGACCTTCTTCACGCCGATCTGGCGAAACATATTGATGGCAATGGGGGCGGTCACATCATGGGCCGCCACATAGCTAACCCGGCAGGACAGATCCTGTCCCGGTCCGGCCTCGGCCACCCCGGCGGCCCGGGCCAGATACCGCTCGATACAGTTCATAGCCGTTCACTCCAATTCGTTCCGGTTTGTCTCACAGAGAAACAGGCGGAGAGACCCACGGGTCCCTCCGCCTATGGGTCATTTCTTGTTCAGCTCCCGCATGATGTCCAGATGCTGGATGGGAAGCCTGCCGAAGCGGATGTTCAGCGCGTTTTCCACCGCGTCGGCGGTCGCCGGGATGGTGGGGATCAGGGCGGGCTCGCCCACGCCCTTGGCGCCGAAGGGGCCGGCCTCTCCATTGCCGCTCTCCACCACAATGGGGTAGATGTTGGGGGCGTCCATGGAGGTGGCCAGGAGATACTTGGAGAACACCGGGTTGGTGATGCGTCCGTCCCTGGTCTCGATCTTCTCCAGCAGGGCAAAGCCGGTGCCCATGACCACACCGCCCTCGATCTGTCCTTCCACCGCCTGGCGGTTGACCGCGGTACCCACATCGTGGGCCGAGATCACGTTGAGCACATCCACCAGACCGGTCTCGGTGTCCACCTCCAGGTCCACCAGAGTGGCGGCGTAGGAGTACACCTCGAAGGGAATACCGAACATATCCGCGGGGTTGAGTCCGGTGGTCTTGGGGTTATAGGAGCCGCAGCCCAGCGCCAGCTTGCCCAGGCGCTTCATCTCACCCATCAGCTCCGGATAGGTCATCTTGACCGTGGGGTCGGCAGCGGAGAAGATCTCCCGATGCCGGAACACAAGCCCCTCCACCGGGACCTTCAGATAAGCCGATGCCACTTCGGCCAGGGTCGCCTTGGCCATGCGGGCCGCCAGCATGGTGGCGCTGCCCGAAATAAAGGTCTGGCGGCTGGCGGAGGTGGCGCCGCCCTCGGGGGTGACCTGGGTATTGGCGGCGGTGACCCGGATGTCCTCATATTCGAGGCCCAGCTCCTCCGCGGCAATCTGGGCCATGGCGGAGGTGGAGCCCTGGCCGATGTCGGCGCAGCCAACCATCAGGTTGACGCTGGCATCGGGGAGCACTTCCACGAAAGCGCCCGCCGGGTTGGGCAGTCCGGTATTGCCGATGCCGTAATACATGGCCCCGTACCCTCTGCCCCGGCGCTTATGGGGTGCGGTTGGCACACAGGGAGGCAGGACTTCCGCCGCCTTTTTCTTCACCGCTTCCAGGCACTGCACAAATCCCACGCCGTCGTCCAGCACCTGACCGGTGGCCGTCATGGAGCCCGGACGGTGGGCATTGAGGATGCGGATGTCGATGGGGTCCATGTTGAGCGCCTTGGCCAGTGCGTTCATCTGACCCTCATGGGCCACGGCCACCTGAGGCACGCCGAAGCCGCGGAAGGCGCCCGCCATGGGATTGTTGGTATAGTAGAAGGTGGCGTCCACCCGGACGTTGGGGATCTCATAGGGGCCGGCCGCATGGACGGCGGCGCGGGTGATGACCGCGGGGCCATAGGAGGCATAGGCGCCGGTATCGCCCAGCAGCGTGGCCTCCACGGCCAGGATCTTGCCGTCCTTGGTGGCGCCGGTCTTATAGTGCATCTTCATAGGATGGCGCTTGGAGGAGACCATGGTGGACTCCTTCCGGCTGCGCACCATCTTGACCGGGCGGTTGGTATAGTAGGAGAGCAGGGCCGCATGGCACTGGACCGAGATGTCCAGCTTGCCGCCGAAGCCGCCGCCGGTGGTCACCTGCACCGAGCTGACCCGGTTGTTGGGGAAGTTCAGCATGGCCGCCACCTCACCCCGGTCATAGTGGGGGTTCTGCGTGGAGGCGTACACCGTCATGATGCCGTTTTCATAGCTGGCCAGGCCGCCGTCCGGCTCAATGAACATATGGGAGAGCATGGGGGTCTCATAGTCGTTCTCGATGATGATGTCGCACTTGGCAAAGGCCTCGTCCACATTTCCGTGCTCCAGGTGCTTGCTCTGGTGGACATTGGTGTCCCCGTGGATCTTGGGGGCATCTGCCTGGGCGGCCCGCTCCACCGAGAGGACCGGCTCGATCTCCTCATACTCCACCCGGATGGCCGCCAGCGCGTCCTCCAGCAGGTCGGGCGTTTCGGCTGCCACCACGGCAATGGCGTCGCCATAGCGGCGGATCTTGTCGTCCACCAGGATGGGCTCATCCTTGAGGATGATGCCGATGCGGTTCTTGCCCGGAATGTCCTTGGAGGTCAGCACACAGGCCACCCCCGGAATGGCAAGCGCCGCGGAGGGATCAAAGGACTTGATGTATCCGGCCGTGATCGTGCTGCGGAACACCCCGCCATAGAGCATGTTGGGCATCTCCAGATCGGCGGCAAAGCGGGCGGTACCCCGGACCTTCTCCATGGTGTCTTTCTTGACTACGCTCTTGCCCAGAACCGCGTGTCCGGCCTGGACCGCGCTGGCCGCCTCCAGCTTTTCCCGCTCCAAAACCTTGGTCTCCGGCTTCATACGGCAGCCCCTCCCTTCGCGTCCCGGGCCATCTCCACGGCCTGGATGATCTTGCTGTAACCGGTGCAGCGGCAGAGATTGCCGGACATGGCCCGGCGGATCTCCTCATGGCCGGCCTTGGGATTCCGGTCCAGCAGGGCCTTGGCCGAGAGGATCATGCCCGGCGTGCAGTAGCCGCACTGTACCGCGCCCGCCTCCACAAAGGCCTGCTGGATCTCGTCCAGCTCGCCGTTTTCCCTGCCCACGCCCTCCAGGGTAATGACGCTTCCGCCCTCCACCTGGCCGGCCAGCATCAGGCAGGAGGTGACCGCCTCGCCGTTGTAGATAACGGTGCAGGCGCCGCACTCGCCCTCGCCGCAGCCTTCCTTGACGCTGAGCATGCCCATGTCCTCCCGCAGGAAGTCCACCAGGCGCTTATTGGGATCGGCCTGAACCGAGACGTCCCGGCCGTTGAGGTTGAATTGAATCGTGATCTGTTCCATCTCTGCTTCCTCCTCGCCTCACATCAGGCCAAACTGGGTGAGGATCTGATCAAAGCACCGGCGGGCGGCGCCCCGGACGCCCTCCCGCTTGTAGACGACCGAGGGCCGGTCGGCAATGGCCGCCTGCACTGCGTCGGTAAAGAGCGGCAGGGTCCCCTCCAGCGCCTCCCTCGTCAGGGGACGGCCCTTCAGGGCCTCCTCCAGTACGGGGACCCGCATGGGGTGCTTGCTCACCGCGCCCAGGATCACCCGGGCGTCCTCCACCCGGTTATCCACCGTGCGTTTGATATATACGCTCACCGCCAGCACCACAATGGCCAGGGACTTGCGCTTGCCGATCTTGAAGTATCCCACCGCCTCGTCCTTGCCGGGGGCGGGGAAGCGCACCTCGGTGAGCAGCTCGTCGGGCCGGATCTGGCAGTTGCCCGGGCCCTGATTGAACTCCTCAATGGTCATGATCCGCTCGCCGCGAGTGCTCTTGAGCACCACTTCGGCCCCGTAGGTGAGGAAGACCGTGGGCGAGTCGCCGGCGACGGAGGCGTTGACCACGTTGCCGCCGATGGTGCCCAGGTTCCGGATCTGGGGGGAGCCCACATGGATGACCGTCTCATAGAGGGCGGGCAGATGCTCCTGCACATAGGGATGGCGCTCCAGGGAAGTGAAGGTATCCAGCGCGCCCAGCTTGACCAGGCCGTCCTCTTCCTTCACATAGCGCAGCTCGGAAATCTTGCTGATATCAATGACATGCTCGGGGCGCTTGACCCCTTCGTTGAGCTCGATGACCACGTCGGTGCCGCCGGCCACCACGGCGCAGCTGGCCTGATGCTGTTCCAGCAGGGAGAGGGCCTCCTCCACAGAGCGGGGGGCATGATAAGTAAATGGCTTCATCACCACATAACTCCTTTCTGGGCGCAGGCCGCCTTATTTTCCGGTCCCGCGGATCTTGGCGCCGGTCAGGTCCTCCCAGACCTTGACCACGGAGGACATGTCCTCCCGGCCCTGGCCCTTGGCCCGGGCCGCCTCATAGACCTGCACCGCAGCGGCGGTCATGGGCAGGGGTACCTTCTCATCGCGGGAGGCCTCCAGGGCAAGGCCCAGGTCCTTGTACTGAAGATCCACGGCAAAGCCGCCGGTGAACTGGTCGGCCATGATGAACTTCTCCAGCTTTGCCTCCAGGGCATAGCTCCGGCCCGAGCTGACCGAGATGACCTCCTTCATGGTCTCCACCGACAATCCGCACTTGACACCCAGGGTCAGGCCCTCGGCCAGAGCCGCCATATTGCAGCCCAGCAGGAGGTTGTTGACCATCTTGATGGCGTCGCCGCCGCCCACCTCGCCGATGTGGTAGATGTTCTTGCCCAGCACATCGAACACGGGCTTGACCTTCTGGAAGGTCTCGTCGTCGGCGCCCACCATGATGGTGAGGGTACCGGCGGTGGCGCCGGACACGCCGCCGCTGACCGGCGCGTCGATGTAGGAGATCCCCTTCTGGGCCGCCTTCTGGGCCATGGCCTTGGTGCTGTTGGGGGCCACGGAGCTCATGTCGATGATGACGGTGCCCTTCTTGCAGTTGTCAAAGACGCTTCCCTTGCCGGTCATCACGCCCTCTACGATCTTGGCATTGGGGAGGGAGCAGAGGATGACGTCCACCCGGGCGGCCAGTTCTCCGGCGGTGGCGGCGCCGATGGCGCCCTTGCCCTCCATCTCTTTTACCGCAGCCTCCATCACATCGAAGGCGTGCACCTCATAGCCGGCGGCGATCAGGTTGCAGGCCATAGGCTTGCCCATGGCGCCCAGGCCGATAAATCCAATTTTCATCTTTACCACTCCACTTCTCAAATTTCCATCCTTCGGGCCGTTGCGGACCACGGCTGCGTTCCGTCCCCGCCGCGTCTCAGTCGGGGTTCGCAACGGCCCGCGCATATCCTTACGTTACATCAGTGTGTCATGCCGTACTTTAGAAAAGCCCCCTCCGAGCGCCGGACCGGACGGACGGAGGGGGCTCCTCAGTCATGCATTGGCTTGGTACGGATCAGCGCAGGCCATCCTCGCACTTGGCTTCAGATTTCTGAAGGCCGCCGATGCGTCCGGCGCCGTTGACGGTGGCGTGGGGACGGCCGCCGTCGGAGAGGACCACGGCCATGATGATCTCATCGGCCTTGGGGGCGTCTGGCACACGGACCTCGAAGGAGCCGTAGTGGGTGCGCACGAAGGCGGCGTCCTTGTAGTGCAGGGAGATGTCCAGGGAGGCGCCCACGCCGGCCACCTTCTCGTTGGAGGGGATGATGGACTTGCCGCCGCCGATGGCGTCACGGATGGGCTTGCCGGCCTTGGGATGCAGCATGGCGGAGGAGTGCTCCAGCTCGCCGTCCACGCCGACCAGGCAGCCCTTGCCGTAGGTCTCCACGTTCTCGGCGCCCAGCAGCTCCGCACCCTTGCGGGCCAGCAGGTCGCCCAGATACTCGCCGTACTCGGTCAGCTCGCTCAGATCCTCCTGCCACTTGCCGGCATAGGGATTCTTGATGACCGCCGCCACGGAGACCGTCTTGATGGACTTCTTCTCGCCGTTCTCTACGGACATGTCCGCGCCGCCCTCGTAAAAGACTTCTTCCAGGTTGGTGACGATCTTGCGAATCTTAGGCTCTTTCATGGAAAAACACTCCTTTTATTCAAAACTAGGTTATATTCTCTTCCAAAATCCCATTTGGGTCATAGGTGACGGTCACGCCCTGCACCGTGGCGATACAGGCCAGAAGGTTTCCTCTGCGGTACTGCTCCTCCGCCTCCCGCAATACCTGGTCCAGCGCCCGCTCCTTTTCTTCCCGGCCCAGCGGATCCACCGCCACCACCACGGGGAGGCCGGCAATGTCG
Source organism: Clostridiales bacterium (assembly GCA_018374635.1). Classification (GTDB taxonomy): domain Bacteria; phylum Bacillota; class Clostridia; order Oscillospirales; family Oscillospiraceae; genus Pseudoflavonifractor_A. Next base: position 53,434 of record JAHAEW010000005.1, on the reverse strand, counting down.
CTGTCCGGGTCCAGCCCGCCCGCCAGACGGGTATGGACGGCGGGGGAGTCGATGCAGGATCGGTCGGCCAGCAGGGTGGCCAGAGCGTCGGCCTGGGCACAGCGGCGGGAAAAGACCGTCACACCGCTGGCAATGCCGGTGGTCAGGCTCCGTCCCCCCAGTCCGCTGGTGGCGACTCCGCCCACGCCCTTTTCGGCGGTCAGGTGGACCACCCGGTCCACTCCGCCCCGCTCCAGATCATAGAGTACGCCAAGCCCCAGGCTCTGGCCGGGCGCCAGGCGGAGGGCGATGTCTCCGCCGTTGTTGGCGGTGACTTTCTCGGCCCCCTGCGCAAAGAGGAAATCGGCTACCGCGTCAGCCACCGTTCCGGCCACCGCCGCCATGGGGGTAAGCCAGGGGTCTCCGGTCCGGAGTACCGCACGGGCCATGGTCTCACCCGCTCCGGTGAGCTGTTCCAGCTCCACCTGGGGGGGATACCGGCGGAGCATCTCCAGGGATGGGCGCAGATCCTCCAGACAGGCGGCAATGACCGGGAATGCCGCGCGGCACAGCTGCGTATCCCCTTCCCCGTTCCGGCTGGCGGTGATCACCATGGAGACGGGGCCAAAATCCACGAACACCTGTCCCGGTTTCAGGTTCTGCATCACATCCGCTGTCATAGGCTTACCCCTGCTCCACTTCCTTGCGGAGTTCCTCCGCGGGACGGATGCAGTCCATGTGGCCGCCGATGGCCTCATAGTCGGCTCTGGTCATGGTGTATTCCACCGGAGCCACCGTGGCGGGGGTAGGCACCCAGGTAAAGCCGTGGTCCACCACCTTGCCGGCATCCACGATAAAGTTGATGCCGCCGCCGGGGAGCACGTAGGCGGGCGCGCCGCCCACGGTCAGCACCGCTTTGCCCTCATGGACCGCCTTGGTGATGGCCACCGGCTTGGAGCATACGCCGCCCCGGGCGCTGCCGCCGGTTCCGCCCACATACATGACGGAGGCCAGGGAGGACTCGCAGTTGCTGGTAATGTCATCAGCCAGCGCCGCAGCTTTTTCCGTCATGGGGATCTCATTCACATCGCCGTCGGCCTGGACCTCAAAGAGGGCGCGGATCTCGCCGGTGGTGTTGGTCACCAGGATCTGCATGCCGGCCTTGGCCCGGGTCATGTCCACGCGCTTGATGGCGTCCCGGGGGGTGGCGATGGTGGTGCCGCCAATACCGGCGCCATGTTCTCCGAAATAGCGTCCCCGGGAGGACTTGGTGGCGTTAGGCACCACGCCGCTCCACTCCATGCCAACCTCGGCGCCGGCCAGATGCTCGGTAAAGAGCCCCACCACATGGTGGTCGATGACGATGACCTCGTCCACCGCCTCCTTCATTTTCTTGGCGAAGAGACCCACCGTGGCGCTGCCGCAGCCAATGCGCATCTTGGACTCCTCCACGCCGTTGATGACAGGGGCTTTCCCGGCCTGAACGCGGATCTTGATCTTCTTGTTGACCGAGAGCTCCACCTCCTCGCCGTTGGCCAGCTCCACGATGGTGCGGGCCACGGTAAAGCCGTCGGGACCGGTCAGCTTATTGGCGCCGCCCACGGCGATCATCTTGGAGCCGTACTCCTCGGTGTTGACCATGCCCACCAGCTTGCCGTCCCGGTAGACCGGATCGCCCTCTTCTCCGATATAGGTATTGGTATCCAGCTTGACCGTGACGCCCGAATAACTCAGGGGCGCCTCGGTGACCACCGTGACCACCTCCACTCCGTCCCGGACCTCCGAGACGATGTGGGGCGCGGGCCGGATACAGGGATAGTTGGTCCCCGCGCCCACCGCGGTAATGATGGGTCCGTTCAGGCGGGCATCCGGGTAATGCACGGCGTCGTTCTGGAGCACCAGCTTCCGGTTGCGCACCAGCTTGCCGTTCTCATTGGTGTAGCGCTTACAGGCGCCGGTATGTCCCACGGGCACATGGCACTGCACCGGGCAGGAGGAGCATACCACGCTCCCGTCCGCGGACTTCTCCGGGCGGGAAATGGCGCCAAATTTACAAACGCGGGTACAGATGCCGCACTCGGCGCACTTCTCTTCACAGACCGCCGCTTTGCGCTCCACAATGTGGACCGCATCCAGCGGACAGTTCTTTTCACACAGGGTACAGCCCTTACAGGCCTCCCGATCCACCACGACCATGGCGGTCTCGCCTCCTTCTATACCTGGGTCCGCTCCGGCGTCTCCAATCCCCGGAGCGGACCGGGTCTTCTGTTTTTATACCACCTTGGCCGCGCGCTTGCAGGGCGGGGTGTTGCGGCTCTTGGTCACCTTGACCTCGCCGTCGATGAGCACGATGCTGATGCCGGGGATATCTCCGCACTCAAAGGCCTCGGCGGCGGTGTTGGCCACAGACCCCATGGGGGCGTCCATGCACACCAGGTCGGCCTCGCGGCCCACCGCGATGACGCCGGTGTTCAGGCCGTACACCTTGGCGCTGTTTCCAGTGGCCATACAGACCGCCTGCGCGCCGGGGATACCGGAGACAGAGGACACCTGGCAGATGTTGCGCAGGATGCCCAGGGGGATGATGCCCGTGCCGGAGGGGGCGTCGTTGCCGAAGATGATCCGGCCCAGCTGTCCCTTCTCCCGTGCCCGGCGGGCCACATAGTCCGTGACCTTGGGATTGCCGCACTGAACGATCTCCATGGCGAAATCGGTCTCGTCCATCAGCTTATCCACCTCGTGCAGGGGAACCGCGGTGGGACCGCCGTTGATGTGGGAAATGACGTCGGGCTTGGTTGCCATGACCTGCTCGGCCGTGACGGTGGAGCTGCCCGGGATAGAAGTGCCGCCGGTGTGCATCTGGACCTTGAAGCCGTGTTTGTGGGCCCACTCTACCATGGGGGCGGCGTCGGCCGGGTCCTTCACGCTGCCCAGGCCGATCTCGCCCACCGTCCAGACGCCCTGCTCCTTGAGGTCGATGAAGTCCTGCTCAGTCATGCCCTTTTCCAGAATGACGCTGCCGCCATGGACCTTGACGCCGGCGGGGCGGAGGGCCGCAAAGGACTTGTGCGCCAGGATAGCCAAGGCCTTGGTGCCGGCAGGGTCCTTGGGACGGCCGGGCATATGGCACTCACCGGCGGAGATGATGGTGGTCACGCCGCCGTGGAGCTCACCCTCGATAAAGTTGCTGGCAAACTGGCGGTGGGCGTAGTCCCCGATGGTGGTATGTACATGGGTATCGAAGAAACCGGGGGCCACAGTGGCTCCGGCCGCATCGATGACCTTGCCCTCCTCGGTTCCGTTGGCGATGGCCGCAGTGGCTATCGCGGCTACCGCCTCGCCGCCGATCGCGTCGATCTTGCCGTCGGCGATGACGATGGTGTCGCCCTTCAGGACCGGATTCTCAATATCGCCGCTGAGGATCATCCCGATGTTCTTGATGACTGTGAATGCCATAAAAAAACGCTCCTTTCAATCTTTGGGCGGTTTCCGCCGTCCACTGCCTGTTGTATATCGCAATACCAGTGCCGCCCAAGTGGATAGGGAGGTACCAAGTACCGGCAAACCTTTCCGCCGGAAGGAGCCGGGGCGCCCATGTTCCAATGGAAGCCCCGGCGCCAGCGCTATAAACAAACTCCGGGTCCTGTTCTCAATCCTTTATACCAGCTTGTAGTCGCCAAATTCGATCCAGCCCCTCTTGCGCATGAACTCCGAGATGACCCAGGAGAGAATGGCGGGCAGGATAAAGCAGATGAGGATCATGCCGATCCAGTCCATCGCGCCGGGAGCCAGGGCCGCTTCCCCCATCTTCACCGCCGCTTCAGAGGGATTCAGCCAGCCGGTCACCACGCCGATGGGGCCCACGATACCGGAGGTGCCCATGCCGGAGGAGATGGGCGCTCCGTTCATGCGCAGGTTGAACAGGCAGGTGGCGATGGGGCCGGTGATCGCCGCCGTCAACGTGGGCGGGACCCAGAGGATGGGTTTTTTCAGCAGGTTGGGGACCAGCAGCATCGAGGTGCCCAGGCCGATGGAAGCCAGCCCATTGAGTTTATTCTCACGGTACGAGCAGACCGCAAAGCCCACCATCTGCGCACAGCATCCGGCAACCGCCGCGCCTCCGGCCAGACCCACCAGGCCCAGGCCGGCGCAGATGGCCGCAGAGCTGATGGGAAGGGTCAGAATAATACCCACGATGACCGACACCAGAATGCCCATCAGGAAGGGCTGCTGATTGGTGGCCCACATAATGATGGTACCCAGCCACACGGCAAAGGCGCCGATGGGCGGCGCAATCAGGTTGGCAACCAGAACGCCCACGCAGATGGTGACGGTGGGTGTGATGATCAGGTCGACCGGCGTACGCTTGGAGACCAGTTTACCGGCCAGAATTGCCACCAGGCTGACGAAATACACCGCCAGCGGGCCGCCGGCCGCGCCCAGCTTGTTGGCCACCAGGCCAACTGTGGCCAGGGAATAGAGGATGTAGGGATCGGCTTTCATGGCGTAAGCGATGGCCATTGCCATGGCCGCGCCCTGGATCTCCTTGGTGTAGGCCGATACCTCCGCCAGGAAGGTTCCGACCGCCCCCGGGACAAACTGACCGATCGTTCCCAGAATGGTACCGATCAGCAGCGAGGCGAACAGACCGTGGGCCATGCCGCCCAGCCCCTGGATGAAAATGCGGTTGAACGAGAACTCAATGTTCTGTTCCTTCATGTACTTGCGGAATCCTGTCAGTTCTTGCTTGTTTGCTTGCTCAGACATAGACGTTCCTCCCTCTCTGAAACTTACACTCAGCGGTGCTTTTTGTTGGGGCGGGGAATGCGATGCCGGCTCCTGTCGTTTTCCAATCACCAGCGTTTTATATCACGTTTCCGCACAGGGAACGTAATATACTCAACAGACGTAACGGCCCATACGGCCCCTTGTTTTATATGGACTACATATCAACATTTCTCTCTTAAAACCAACATAAATTATATACTTCAATTTATATGAAATACGGCGGTCGATATGCCTATGTTTTTTATTTTATTTTGCATATTGACTAATTTGCCTCTTTCTTTTATGCTGAAATTATAGCATTTCACCTCTCTCTTTTCAAATACTTTTCCCATTCAAAATTCTCTCCATATATATTTTAAATATATAATCCACCCTCAAAACGTCAAAAAGAACGGAGGTATTTTGTGCAATGACACTAAAACAGCTGGAATACTTTCTGGAGATCACCCGAATGGGCAGCGTAACCAAAGCGGCGCAGAATCTGAATATCTCCCAGCCCCCCCTGAGCCTCCAGCTGAAATCTCTGGAGGAAGAACTGGGCACCCCTCTCTTTCTCCGCAGCAAGCGCCATCTGGAAATTACCGCAGAAGGGCGCCTGCTTCAGGAACGTGCGGAAGCCATCCTCGCGCTTTTGAAGGAGACCGCCTATGACATTCAGGTCGCCGCTCAGAACAAAGAGTCCATGATCCGCATCGGGTCTATCGGCTCGGTCAACAATCGGCTGCTCCCTCAGATCATAGCGCGCTTTTTCCGTGAATATCCTTATGTACACTTTCAGGTGCGCGAGGGCCGCACCGACACGGTGCTCCGGGATCTGGAGGGCAGAAATGTGGATTTCGGTTTTGTCCGCGAACCCTTCAATGTGGCGGGGTTTCGCTCCCTCCCCATCCAGGACCCTGTACTGAGCCCGGGGGAACACGATTACTTCGTGGCAATCGCCCTGCCCCAATTCTTTGATTTCTACTACGAGGGCGGAAATCTGGCCTCCACCCCTCTGGAGGCCCTCCAGGGGAAACCTCTGGTGATCCACCAGCGGTACCGGGAAATGCTGCTCAGCGCCTGCCGCAAGCGGGGCTTCAGTCCTCACATCATCTGCGAAAACGGCGAGATCCAATCCTCCCTCAGCTGGGCCAGCGCAGGGATCGGTATCGCCATCGCCCCCTATACCTCCGCCGCTATCAACAGCGACCCCAATCTGGTCGTTCGCCGGCTGGAATCCTTTTCTCTCTGTCCCCGGGTCTGTCTGATCTGGGACCCCATGAGCAAGCTCTCCCCCGAGGCGCTGGCCTTTATGGCCATGATCTGACAAGTTATCCGTCATCCGATGTCATTTTTGCAAGAACCAATTCATCTTCATGCAAATTTTATTTCTTTTTTCAAAAATCTATTGACAGACCCCCCACTTCCGGTCTTATAATAGGCCATGCTTTCAGTTGGAGTATGAGTCAGCTTCGGATGCGAGGCCTGTTCCGCGCTCCATTCCGCTTCTTGCAACGCATCTTTGCATGCCTTGCAGTTTGATTCCGAGTGAATGCAGCCGAGCCGCCGCAATACCCCGCCGCGGGGACTGCGCAACCAAAACAGGAGGTCTTTTGTTATGGAGTATGTTGATCAGGTACTAGCCGCCGTCAAAGAAAAGAACGCCCACGAGCCGGAGTTCCTTCAGACCGCTACCGAGGTCCTGGGCTCTCTGCGCCGCGTGGTGGAGCAGCACCCCGAATACCGTGACGCCAAGCTGCTGGAGCGTCTGGTGGAGCCCGAGCGCATCATCACCTTCCGGGTGCCCTGGGTGGACGACAAGGGGGAATATCAGATCAACCGCGGCTTCCGGGTGCAGTTTAACAGCGCCATCGGCCCCTACAAGGGCGGCCTGCGCTTCCATCCTAGCGTGAACCAGAGCATTATGAAATTTCTGGGCTTTGAGCAGATCTTCAAGAACTCCCTCACCGGCCTGCCCATCGGCGGCGGCAAAGGCGGCAGCGACTTCGACCCCAAGGGGAAGAGCGATCGCGAGGTCATGCGTTTCTGCCAGAGCTTTATGACCGAGCTCTACCGCCACATCGGTCCCGACTGCGACGTGCCCGCCGGCGACATCGGCGTGGGCGGCCGCGAAATCGGCTATCTCTACGGCCAGTACAAGCGCATTACCGGCCAGTACTGCGGCGTCCTCACCGGCAAGGGCCTGACCTACGGCGGCTCTCTCGCCCGGACCGAGGCGACCGGCTTTGGCGTGGTCTATCTGGCCGACCAGGTCCTCACCCACCGGGGCAAGAGCCTGGAGGGCAAAAAAGCCGTCGTCTCCGGTTCCGGCAACGTGGCCATCTACGCCGCCAAGAAGGCGCAGGAACTGGGCGCTACGGTCCTTGCCATGTGCGACTCCGACGGCTATATCTATGACAAGGACGGCGTGGATATCTCCGTGGTCCAGGAGCTAAAGGAGGTCCGCCGCGCCCGGATCAAGGAGTATGTGTCCGCCCGTCCCGGCGCCGAGTATCACGAGGGTTTCCGCGGCATCTGGAACATCCCCTGCGACATCGCCTTCCCCTGCGCCACCCAGAATGAGATCGATCTGGACGCCGCCAAAGCGCTCATCCAGAACGGCTGCCGGATGGTATGCGAGGGCTCCAACATGCCCTCCACACTGGAGGCTATGGAGGCCTTTGAGCAGGCCGGCATCCTCTTTGTTCCCAGCAAGGCCGCCAATGCCGGCGGCGTGGCTGTCTCCGCGCTGGAGATGAGCCAGAACAGCCTGCGGCTTTCCTGGTCCTTCGAGGAAGTGGATCAGCGACTCCAGAACATTATGGCCAGCATCTACCAGAACATGTCCTCCGCTGCCGCCGAGTACGGCAAGAGCGCCGATGATTTTGTCTCCGGCGCCAACGTGGCCGCCTTCCTCAAGGTTTCCAACGCCATGATGGCTCAGGGCCTGGTATGACCCTCTTGACGCAGGCGCCGGAAAACGCATCCGCATTTTGAGGCGCGCATCAAAGCTTTTGAACATACGGAGACGCCGGGGTCCAAAATGGGCCCCGGCGTCTTGCGCCATATGCGCCTCTCTTTTCTCCGGAGCTCCTCTCCCCTATGGGATAAAATACGGCGCACCGGCATGACGCGTTCATCCGCCCGACAGCGTCCCCGTAGCGTCCAAAAGGCTGGGCGGCACAGCTGAAGCTGTGCCGCCCGGGGTTCAAATACAATATTCAAAGACAGCCTGTCCGCAGCCGGCGCAGGCACTCCTCCACCGTGGAGCGGGGGCACGCCAGGTTGACACGCACAAAGTCCGCGCCCTCCGGCCCGAAGCTGCTCCCATCATTAAAAGCCACTTTACACTTCTCTACCAAAAGCCGCTTCCGCTCCTCCGGCGAAAGGCCCAGGCCGGAACAGTCCACCCAGGCCAGATAGGTCCCCTCCGGCGGCTCCACCCGCAGCTGGGGCAGGCTCCGGGCCACCTCGGCACAGAAATAATCCACGTTCCCCTTCAGATAGACCAGCAGCTCATCCAGCCACGCCTCGGAGTCCCGGTAGGCGCCGACCACCGCCGCCTCTACAAAGGCGTTGGGGGAGAGGGCGTGGTGCCCCTCTGCCACCGAGCGGTATCTCCGCCGCAGCGCCTCGTTGGGGATGATGATATTGGAGGCCTGTATCCCGGCCAGATTAAAGGTCTTGCTGGGCGCCGTGCAGAGGATCGTCCTCTGTTCCATTTCCGGCAGCGCATTCCAAAATACGGTATGGGGCCGGAACACCAGATCACTGTGGATCTCATCGGCAATCACGGTCAGATCGTGCCGCAGGCAGAAGCGGCCCAGTTCTTCCAGCTCCTCCCGCGTCCAGACCCGGCCCACCGGGTTGTGGGGAGAACAGAGCATCAGCGCCCGGGTGCTGGGCGTGACCCGCCGCTCCATCTCCTCAAAATCAAAGGCGTACCGCCCATCCCGGCGCTTGAGCGGGCATCGGTTTACTACCCGCCCCGACTCCTCCACCGCATGGTAAAAAGGCCCGTACACCGGCGTGGAAATCAGCACTTCGTCCCCCGGTTCCGTCACAGCCTGTACGGAAAAATACAGCGCGGACACGACCCCCGGCGCAAAGACGATCCACTCCCTCTTTACCTCGCACCGGTGCCGGCGGGCCATCCAGCCGATCACCGCCTCATAGTAGTCTCCGGTCAGAACGCTGTAACCGAACACCCCCTGCTCCATCCGCCGCCGGAGCGCCGCGAGGACCCCCAGGGGCGCCGGAAAATCCATATCCGCGACCCACATGGGCAGAAGATCGGTTCCCCCAAAATTTTTGTCCGCCCGGTCCCATTTGACACTCCCGCTTCCTCTCCGCTCTACCGCTTGGTCAAAGATCGACTGCATAGCGCACACTCCTTTTCTCCTGTAAATGGCGGTAACGCCATTGTATCCGCATCCGCCCCTTCCGTCAATGCTCCCGTTCCGCCTGGTGTGTCTGCCATTTTTAATAAAATCTTCATCCTTTTTTAGTCAGGACTTATCTTTTTCTGAGGTATCATACTATCGTCCTCTGTCCTCTTGACTTTTCACCGGGTGGAAGGTGTATCCTTGTTCCGGAAAATGTTAAGTTTCTTTAAACTCCTGCGCCCTTTGATTGACAGATATCACGTGGTCCTCTATGATATATGACACGCTGTCATATTATGTTTTTCAGAAAGGGGGCTTGTGGTTTGCCCAGCAGCACCTTTTTTCGTCTGCCGCCGGAAAAGCAGGAGAAACTGCTTCGCGCCGCCCGGAAGGAGTTTGCACGGGTCCCCTTTGCCGACGCCTCGATCAACCGGATCATTCAGGCGGCTGATATCTCCCGCGGAAGCTTCTACATGTATTTTCGGGACAAAGGGGAACTGTTTTTTTATCTTCTGGAGCTCCATACCCGTCAGCTGGAAGCGCCCGCCCGCTCCGCTCTGCACCGCCGGAACGGAAATCCCTTTCCCGCCCTGCTGGATCTCTTTGACCAGCTTCAGGCCTATTACCGCCTGCCGGAGCGGGACCGCGCGTTTGAAGAGGTCGTGCGTATCCTGCAGCTGAACCATCCGATGAATCCCGATCTCATTCTCCGCGCCGATATCCCGGAGCCGCCGCTGCTCCGGCTTCTGGACCAGATCGACCCGGCCTGTCTGGACCTGCGGCACGAAGACGACCTGCGCGAGAGCTTTCATCTGCTGTGCGCCGTCACCGGGTCGGCCGTTCTCTCCGGCATCCAGATGGAGGACCCCGCCCCCGCGCGGGCGCGTCTGGTCCGCATTTTTGATATTCTTCAGCGCGGCATGGTCTCCAAACCGGAGCTGCCGTAGCCTGTTTAGGAAAAGGAGATACCTATGGAACAAACCCAACTCACCCAGGGCGCGGCTGTGGCGGAACCCGCCGCACCCGCCAAAAAGCAGGACGCCCCCAAGTTCAAACCGCCCAGGAAAAAGCGCAAATGGGTCAAGCGGCTCATTGTGCTGGTGGTCATCGCGGCCATTGTCGCTCTTCTTTTGAAAAGCTGTATGGGCGGCACGCAGATGGCCATGGCCGGCAGCTACCTCCCTGAAACTGTCTCCATACAGGATCTGACGGTCACTGTATCGGGTACCGGCACCATCTCCCCCATCCATTCCTACAAGGTAACCACACTGGTTCGGGGCGAGATCCTGGAGGCCCCCTTTGAAGAGGGCGACACAGTCCACAAGGGGGACGTTCTCTTCCGCATCGACGCCAGCGATGTGGAGAGTTCCATTGAGCAGGCCCGGCTGGCCGTGCAGCAGGCTCAGCTTACTTACGACAATCTGAAGAACAGCGCCAAGGACGCCAAGCTCACTGCAAATGCCAGCGGCATCATCTCCAAGCTCTATGTGGATGCGGGGGACAATGTGACCGCCGGACAGCAGGTGGCCGATATTCTGGACCGCTCCACCATGAAGCTCAAGGTCCCCTTCCACTCCGCGGATGCCGCCGCCCTCTCGCTGGGGCAGAGCGCTACCGTAGTCGTGGATGGCACCGCCCAGCCCATTACGGGCACCGTTACCGACGTCTCCCCCCTGGAAGAGGTGGGTACCGGCGGCACTCTGACCCGCACCGTCACCATCTCGGTGGCCAACCCCGGCATCATTACCGATTCCTCTACGGGGACCGCCACGGTGGGCGCGCGCTCCTGTGCGGCCTCCGGCCCCTTTGAGTATGCGGCCAAAAAGACCGTGGTCGCCAAGACCAGCGGCGAGCTGGCCTCCCTCTCCGTAAAAGAAGGAGACTCTGTTACCGACGGGCAGACCATCGGCTCCTTTGATGCCGACTCCATCACCACACAGATCGAAAACGCCCGCCTGAGCGTGGAGACCGCCAAGCTGACCCTGCAAAGCGCCCAGGACAGCCTGGAGAATTATACCATCACCTCGACCATTGACGGCACCGTCATCGAAAAGAATCTGGATGTGGGGGACAACATTGACGGCGCCTCCACTACCTCCGCGGGAAACACAGGGACCGCGGGCAGCAGCTATCCGGCCGTTATCTATGACCTGAGCGCCCTCACCTTCGACCTGCCCATCGACGAGCTGGATATCAGCAAGATCCAGGTGGGCCAGGAGGTGGAGATCACCTCGGAGGCTCTGGACGGCAAGACCTTCACCGGACGGGTGGACAAAATCAACATCAACGGCACCACCGCCAACGGCGTCACCACCTATCCGGTCACGGTCCAGGTGGATGATCCGGAGGGACTCTACCCCGGCATGAACGTCTCGGCCAAAATCATTGTCGAGCGGTCGGGCCAGGCCCTGTGCGTTCCCATTGACACGGTGGACCGCACGGATGGCGGCTCCGTCCAGCTCCCCGGTCCCGACGCCGTGTATGATGAAAACGGAACCATGATCTCCCCGGGCACCATTGAGACCCGAAAGGTCACCCTGGGCCGGAACAACAATGAGTACATCGAGATCCTGGATGGCCTTCAGGAGGGCGACATCGTCCTGAAAAGGAACGAATCCTCCAATGCCATGGCAATGATGATGGGAGGCTAAGCCTTGGAACATCTCATCGAACTCAAGGACGTCTATAAAATCTATCAGATGGGCACGGAGACCGTCCACGCCCTGGACGGCATCAACCTCACCATCGACGAGGGGGAGTTCGTGGCCATCGTCGGCCAGTCCGGTTCCGGCAAGTCCACCGCCATGAATATCATCGGCTGCCTGGATGTGCCGACTTCCGGGACCTATCATCTGGGCGGCGTGGATGTATCCACCATGGACGACGACCAGCAGGCCGAGATCCGCAACAAGATGCTGGGATTCATCTTTCAGCAGTACAATCTGATCCCCAAGCTCACTGTGCAGGAAAATGTGGAACTCCCCCTTCTCTACGCCGGCGTCCCCGCCGACGAGCGGCACGAGCGGGCGATCCGCTCTCTGGAGCGGGTGGGACTGGCCGACAAGCGCAAGAACCTCCCCAATCAGCTCTCCGGCGGACAGCAGCAGCGGGTCTCCATTGCCCGGGCTCTGGCGGGAAATCCCTCGGTGATCCTGGCCGACGAGCCCACCGGCGCGCTGGATTCCCGTACCGGCCGCGAGGTCCTGGGATTTCTGCGCAAGCTCAATGAAGAGGGGGACACCGTGGTCCTCATCACCCATGACAACTCCATCGCCGTCAAGGCCAAGCGCATCGTCCGCCTTCAGGATGGACAGATCATCTATGATGGAGACGCCAGCGATCCCCGCGCGGTCGTCCAGCCCACCCTCTCCGGAGAAGAGGGCGGCGGCCTCTCCGGGGAGTTTCACGATGAGGAGGGGCAGGCATGAATATCTCCCAGTCTTTCCGCCTGGCCATCAAATCCCTGGCCACCAGCAAAATGCGGGCCCTGCTCACCATGCTGGGCATTATTATCGGCGTGGCCGCCGTCATCATCATCACCAGCCTGGGCAACGGCATGCAGAACTATATGAACGCTCAGTTTGAGAGCATGGGCTCCAACCTGGTCCAGGCCCAGATCTATGGCCGCGGCATGGGCTCCTCCCGCACCATTGAGCCGGAGGATATGTACGCTCTGGTCGAAAAATACCCCGATTATATCTCCGGCGTCACACCCTATGTCACCGTTCAGACCAAAGTACGCCAGGGCACGGAAGAGTACGAGCGCACCAGCCTCTACGGCGTGGGAGAGTCCTTTCTCGGAACACAAAACTCCACCATGCGGGGGGAGACCCTCTCCACCGGCCGCTTTATCAAATTTGTGGATGTGGACCGGTTTCAGAACGTCTGTGTCATTGGCGCCTACCTGGCCCAAAACGCCTTTTCCAGCGATCCGCTGGGACAGACCCTCTCCATCGGCGGCATCCCCTATACGGTAATCGGCGTGCTGGACACGGTGGCCGATTTGAGCGAGGGCAGCGGGGACGATATCATCTACATCCCCTATACCAGCGCCCTCCGTCTCAACGGCATGGCGGACGCCAGCTTCTATATGTTCACCAGCACCACCCGCGAGACCGCCTCCGCCGCCAAGGGCATCATTGAAAACCGTCTCTACCAGACATTCCAGAGCTCGGACTACTATTTTGTCATGACCTCGGCCGAGATGATGGACGCCATGGACTCCATGGTGAACACCCTTATGATGATCCTGATTCTCATTGCCGCCATCTCTCTGCTGGTGGGCGGTATCGGTATTATGAACATCATGCTGGTGTCGGTCACCGAGCGCACCCGGGAGATCGGCATTCGCAAATCCCTGGGCGCCAAGGGCAAGGATATCCGCAGTCAGTTCATCATCGAAGCGGGCACCACCTCGGCCATCGGCGGGGCCATCGGCATCGTTTTGGGTATTATCATGGCCAACATACTCACCGCCGTCATCGCGGTGGCGCTGGGTACCGGAAATGATGGCTTCGTGGCCGTTCCAACCCTCGGCGGTATCGCCGTGTCCTTCGGCGTATCTGTGGGGATCGGCATCCTGTTCGGCTACCTTCCCGCCAACAAGGCCGCCCGCCTCAATCCCATCGACGCGCTGCGGTATGAATAACGCCATACCGTCCCGTCTGAGAAAAAGGAGTCTTTACATGAAAAAACCGCTTCTCGCCGGACTTGTGTCCGCCGCGCTTGTGGCGGGTCTGATGCCCGCCTCCCTGGCCGCCGTCCCCTCGCAGGAAGAGGCCGGCCAGGTCCTCTCCGCCCTGGACATCATGGTGGGGGACCAGAACGGAGATCTGAATCTGGGCGCCACGGTCACCCGGGCGGAGTTCACCAAAATGGTGATCGCCGCCTCCCCCTACCGGGACAGCGCCGGAGAGGCCGCCAGCGTCTCTCCCTATCCGGATGTGCCCCGGACCCACTGGGCCGCCCCCTATGTGCAGGCCGCCGCGTCGGCCGGATATGTCTCGGGATATCTGGACGGCACCTTCCACCCCTCGGCCAACATCACTCTGGCCGAGGGGGTGACCATGGTCCTGCCCCTGCTGGGTTATACCAGCGAGGACTTTACCGGCGCCTATCCTGCCGGTCAGATGTCCGCCTATCACAACCTGGGCCTGGATGAGGGGGTTTCCGCCACCCAGGACAGCCCCCTGACCCGGGAGGACGCGCTCTATCTCTTCTACAATCTGATGACCGCCAAGACCAAGCAGGGGACCTATTATCTCAACACGCTGGAGCCCGGCCTCAACCTGGTGGACCAGAGCGGCACGCTGGACCGGGTCGCCCTGGTCAACTCGGCCATGGAAGGTCCCGTAGTGGCGGAGGGCAGCTGGACCTCCAAGCTTCCCTTCGCCCTCTCCTCCATCGCCGTATACCGGGATGGAAAGCCCGCCTCCTCCCAGGCCGTCCAGCCGCTGGATGTGGTCTACTGGTCTGACTCCATGCACCAGCTCTGGGCGTATAGCAAGAAGGTGACCGGCACGCTGGAGCGCATCTCTCCCTCCGCTTCCCGCCCCACCTCCGTCACGGTGGCCGGAACGGAGTATGCCCTTGAGAGCAGCGACGCGGTCTACTCCGTCAGCGATCTGGGCCAGTTCCGCACTGGCGACGCCGTCACCCTGCTCCTGGGCCGAGGCGGCGGCGTTGCCGCCATCCGTCCGTCCGGCGTTTCCGGAGAGCATTCGGATGTGGTCGGCATGGTTACCGCCGTACAGAACAGCTCCTACACGGACGAAAACGGCGACTCCTATACCAGCTACTCTGTCACACTGGTCACCACCTCCGGTTCCACCGCCACCTATCCCACCCAGGACAAATACCTGAGTGAGGGCGATCTGGTCCGGGTCACCGGAAGCGGGGACTCCATCCAGGTCAAGCGCCTCTCCAACGCCAGCCTCTCCGGCTCCTTCAATTCCGACGCCACCAAACTGGGACGCTATGCCCTGGCCGATGATGTGGAGATCCTGGACACCTATGGAGATACCGCCGCTATCCGCGTCTATCCCAACCGTCTGAGCGGCGTGACACTCAAGGACGATGCGGTGCGCTTCTACTCCACCAATGAGCAGGGGGAGATCGACCGGCTCATTCTGGAGGAAGTGACCGGAGACATGCATACATACGGCGTGCTCACCTCCGCCAAGGAGATCAACTCCGGCATGACCCTGATGGGCAACTACACCCTGGACGTGGCCGGAACCGCCATCCCCATTGTCAGCACCAACACGGTCTACGGCGTACACAAGGGAGCCTGTCAGGTCATCGGCTCCACCAAAGACCCTGACCGCATCCGGAATCTGAGCGAGGTCGCGCTGGACTCGGTCTCCTCGACCACCGCCATCTCCTCCTCCAACCAGAAATACCCGGTATCCGAGCAGGTGGCTGTCTATGAGATCCGCAACGACAGCTATTACTATTCCAGCCTCTCCCGTGTAAATGGCGGAGAC
Source organism: Clostridiales bacterium (assembly GCA_018374635.1). GTDB lineage: Bacteria > Bacillota > Clostridia > Oscillospirales > Oscillospiraceae > Pseudoflavonifractor_A. Next base: position 37,818 of record JAHAEW010000005.1, on the reverse strand, counting down.
TACATCCTCACCGGCTACTATGACAAACCGGCCGTTGAAGGCGGCCAGATCCGTGTGATCCTGGCCAAGGCGAAATGACCCCCTCTCCAAAACCAGACGGAGGCCCCCGGCACATAATCGTGCCGGGGGCCTCCGTTCCTGTTCAAACGGGCGGTCAGCTCTCCTGCTCCTGTTCATAGGACAGCACCGCTCCGCTCTGCGCGTCAATGTGATATTTATACTCTACACCACCACACTGAAATTCCACCTCATAGCAGGCCGCGCCGTTGTCCTCCTCCCGCTCGCTGCTCCAGTCCGCGACCTGCGCTGCGCTGACGCCCGCATGGGCCATCGCCGCTTCCGCCGCCTGTCGGGCGTTGATGGCGCCGCCCTGTCCGTCTCCTTCCATGGCACCACCCCCGCCATACAGCCGTTCCTGCTCACACTGGACCACCTGACCGGCCGCGTTCACCACACACTCATATGCGGTATCGGCGCTGTGAAACTCCAGCTCGTAGTATATTTGCCCATCTTCCCAGTCCTGCTGTTCCTTTTCTATGACCACGTCCGCTTCGTTCAGTCCCACATAGGCCAGCGCCGCAGCCCGGGCCTGGGCCATGTCAAAGGCCGCCGGAGAGGAACTGGGCGCCGCCGTTACAGTCGTCCCCGGGGAGGATGGCTGCGGAGCGGGAGAGGGCAGAACCGATCCCATATCTTCCCCCTCCGGAGCGGGCGGCTGCGTTCCGCCATACTCCTCCCACGCCTCATAGAGCTCCTCCCGGGCCAGATCCAGCAGTTCCTGGTTGCAGCGCCGGCTTCCGCCGTCTACCGATACCGGCGTCTCCACGCCTTGCGTCAACAGCCCCTGTCGGGCCAGCGCTGTGAACACCGTCTCCAGCGCGTCGTCCACCTCAGCCCCCTCCAGGCTCAGCTGGCCCAGGACCGCGTCATCTGCCGTCCCATCCACCCGGAGGACCCGCTGGAACCGGTTGACCGCCATCTCGATCTCCGGCGCTTCCCCAATCGAGATGACGGCGGCCGTACTCATCCACAGATAACCTGCCCCTGCAAGGAACAGCAGCAGACAGGCCGCCGCAAAAAGGGGCCACCGCCTGCGGCGGCGCACCGGCGGGGGGACGATATGGTCCACATTCAACAGAGGGGGGACCTCCTCAGAAGAGACCTGCTCAAACACATCGGGGACGCTTCGCTCCACGGCCCGGCGCAGCAGCTGTTCTACCTCGCGGTCATTCCATTCTCTTCTCATCGTCACACCTCCTCGCATTCCAGCAGCGCGGCGCGCAGCTTTCCCAGCGCCCGGTGATACCTGGACAGGACCGTGGAAAGGGGCCGCTCCAGCATTCCGGCGATCTCCCGGTGCTTGAGTCCGGATACGGCGTGGAGGAGCACGATCTCCCGTTCCTCCGCGCTCAGCACATGCATGGCCTCACGCAGGACCATGGCCTCATGGCTCCGGTCGCTCTCCGGGATGGCCAGTTCCCCTTCGGGACAGTCCCCCATCAACTCTTCCCGGCCGGCACGCCGCTGCTGATCCCGCACCAGATTTTTTACAATGGTAAAGACCCAGGCCATGGGTTTTCCGCCCGGCTGGTAGAGATGGGCCGCCGAGCGCACCTTGAGGTAGGCCTCCATCATGACGTCCTGTGCATCATGGTGGTTTCGGGTCAGAGAGAGCGCATACGCATAGATCGCCCGGTCTGTGGCCCGGTAAAAGTGCTCAAAGGCCTCCGCATCTCCCTGTCCGATCCGACTGAGCAGAGCCTCACAGTCGGCAGCGGCCAACCGGCGCCCCGCTTCCCACGCGCCCTCCATCATCAGAAACACGCTTCATTCCCCCTTTGCCCCAACAAAAAGGGGATGGCCGCCGGCCATCCCCCCGTTACAGCTTATGGGCTCAGTATAGCAGAGTTTCCCGATCATTTCCACCCGGATTCAATCCCGGTCCACATCCCGGCTCAGGATCGCGCCGGAATAGGCGTCGATCTCGTACTCATACTCGATCCCGCCGCTGCGGAACTCCACATCATACTCCATCCGGCCGTCATCCCAGCCGGTCTGCGCCTTGGTGAAGGTGACCTGACCGGCGCTCAGTCCCGCGTCCTTCAGCGCGATGGTCTTGGCCTTCTCCACGCCGATGGCGGTGCTTCCGCTGCTTCCGCCGCTCCAGCTCTCCTGCTCCCGCTTGAGGACCGTACCGGTGGCCGCGGCGATCTCATACTCGTACTTGGTGCTGCCGGATACAAATTCGATGTCATAGACCTTCCGCCCGTCATCCCAATCTCCCCGGGTCTGGGTGAAGGTGACCTGGCCGGCGCTCAGCCCCGCGTCCTTCAGCGCGATGGTCTTGGCATCGGCCAGGCTGATGTAGCCGTCCACATCATCCCCGCTGCCGGCTCCTTCCAGAGAAACGGTCTGGGTCTCACCGTCCCAGTTTACATCCATGCCGACCGCCTCGCCAATGGCGCGCACCGGCAGATAGGTGCTGCCATTGTAGCTGATGGCGTCCTTATCCAGATCCTGCACCGTTCCGTTGACCTTGACCGTGATGTCGGGCCGGAGCTCCGCCGTGATTTTCTGCCGGGCCACCGCGGCCCCCGCCGCCATGCCCAGAGCCAAAACACCTGCCATCGTCAGAGCGGCGATACTTTTCTTCCAGCGATTCTGCTTCATCATAACTGATTCTTCCCTTCTAAATTCAATCTTGCATGTGAATCTCTTTGGGTCTCTTCACCCATATAACGCACAGCTCCCTCTTTTTATCGCACACTCTGAAAAAATTTTTTATCCTTCCCCTCAGATATGCAAAACGGCGGGGCCGCAAACGCGGTCCCGCCGTCCATATCTACCAGATCAGAAATATTTCTGTACGCCCTCGCTGGCCAGCTCGCGGTCAGCGCTGATGGTCACGGTAAATTTGATATTGTTCTTTTCGGAGAAGGCGTTGAGCCAATCCAGGAACTCCTCCAGCGTATGGTCGGTGACATCGGCATTGACGATCTTCGTCAGGCTGTCGATGAACACGTGGGTAATATCATAGTTGCCGGCATACAGACCGCTGATGAAGCCCTTCATGAACTCGAAGGTGCCCATGTCATAATTGCTGGACTCCACCAGACGAATCTTGGAATGGATGTCATATGTCAGTTTACCGCCGCGCTCAATGCATACCACATTGCCGTGCTCGCTGTGAACGGCAGAATTAATGAGGTCGATCATCTGCTTGGTCTTACCGGTGCCCTTGACACCCATGATCACTCTCACCATAATTATCACTCCTTATTTGTCCACCGGGACTCCCCCGGTCTTTGTATCATGTTACCATATCAAAGCTTAGATTGCAACCGATTTACAGAACTTTGCTTAAAATTCAACGAGAGGTCCCGCCTGCTTTGAGTACTTATTACCACAGCGGTCTCTTTCCGGTCTAAGGACGCCCTTAATGGCCGAGCCGTGCCTCCAGCTCCGCCTTGTGGGCCTCATAGCCCGGTTTGCCCAGGAGGGCGTACATATTCTTCTTATAGGCCTCCACGCCCGGCTGGTCGAAGGGATTGACCCCCAGCAGATAGCCGGACAGGCCGCAGGCATACTCAAAGAAATAGATCAGTTCCCCCACCGTACGCTCGTCCCGGCGGGCGGCCCGGATGACCAGATTGGGCACGCCTCCGTCTGCGTGGGCCAGGAGGGTCCCCCGCATGGCCTGCTCCGCCACAAAGGACAGCGGCTTGCCCGCCAGGAAGTTCAGGCCGTCCACATTGTCCGGGTCATGGGGGATCACAACGTTCCCCAGCGACTCGGCAAAGCGGACCACGCTCTCAAACATCAGCCGCTCTCCCTGCTGGATATACTGTCCCATGGAGTGGAGGTCGGCCGTAAACTCCACACTGGCGGGGAGGAGTCCCTTGCCGTCCTTCCCCTCGCTCTCGCCGTAGAGCTGCTTCCACCACTCGGCGAAAAAGCGGAAGGCGGGTTCGTATCCCACCAGGATCTCGGCACGCTTGCCCAGGGTGTACAGGGCATGGCGGGCCGCCGCATACTGCCAGGCCGGGTTGTCCATCCCCGGTGCGGAGAGGGCCTCCATCGCCCGGGCCGCGCCCTCCATCAGCTTGTCCGGACCGATCCCGGCCGCCGCGATGGGCAGAAGGCCCACGGCGGTGAGGACCGAGTAGCGTCCTCCCACTGCGTCGGGCACCACAAAGGTCTCATATCCCTCCGCATCGGCCAGCCCCTTGAGCGCCCCCTTATGAGCATCCGTGGTCGCATAGATGCGCCGGCGGGCCTCTTCCCTCCCGTATTTCTCCTCCAGCAGATTCTTAAAGATCCGGAAGGCCACGGCGGGTTCGGTGGTAGTGCCCGACTTGGAGATCACATTGACGGAAAAATCCCGGTCCTTGACCAGGTCGATGATCTCCAGCAGCGCGTCGGCGGACAGTCCGTTTCCCGCAAAGAAGATATCTGGCGTGTCCTTTTTCTTCAGGTTGTAATTGGGCGATTTGAGCAGCTCGATCACCGCGCGGGCTCCTAAGTAAGAACCGCCGATCCCCACCACCACCAGGGCCTGAGAGTCGGACCGGATCTTTTCCGCCGCGCGGCGGATGCGGGCAAACTCCGCTTTATCGTAATCCCGGGGCAGGTGGACCCATCCGGTAAACGAGCCGCCGGCGCCGCTGCCGTCCTCCAGCCAGGCGCGGGCCTGCTCCAGCCGCTCAGTGCGGGATGTCAGCCAGTCCTCCGGAAGAAAGCCGACGGCGTTGGACACATCAAGTTGAATCATATCAGATTGCCTCCTTTGCAGACATGGGAGCTGTCCATATTATACACTACTGCCCGGTCTATTCCTAGTCTATTTTGTGGAAAAAGACAATCCATTTTCCCTGCACCTTACCGCGCCAGAAGGGCCTGCGCCCGCCGGAGGAGCTTGGTATACACCCCGTCCATCTGCCACTCATTGGTATAGGAGAGCAGGTCTTTTGCCGGAAGCCAGCCCACCCGGGTATTTTCGCCCTCCCGGACCGTGAGGGCGTCCCCATCGTCCGCCACCAGCAGATAGGTCACATTGAGGTGCTGGTGGGCGGGCACATACCGGCCGCGCTTCATATGCCCCCACACCGGCAGGATATCCAGGGACATGATGTCGGAGGAGAGGGGGAGCACATGGGTCACGCCGGTCTCCTCCCGGGCCTCCCGCAGGGCCACGGAGAGCAGATCCTCCTCCCCGTCGGCATGGCCGCCGGTCCAGGCCCAGACCCGGAAAATATTGTGGTGGGCCATCAGGACTTTGGAACCGTCGGCGTTGACCACAAAGCCGGAACTCGTAATATGCGCCACCTCATTTTCCCGGGTCAGAAGCCGCCCGGGAAAGAGCCCGGCATACTCCAGCATCATACGCTGGTCAGCCTCCTCCTAGGCATTTTCCGGGTGGTAGGCGCGGATATCATCCAGATACATGCTCATCGCCTCCGATAGGTCACATAGCGGTAGCGGATGCCGTCCTGTTCCAGCGCTTCGCCCTCCTCCGCCGCATACCACTCGGGCAGGCGGTCCAGATCTGGGAAAAAGGTATCCGCGGGAAAGGCCGCCTGGATCTTCGTCACATAGACGGCGCTGCATTTCTCCAGCAGGGCGCGGTACACGCTACCCCCGCCGATGACAAAGGCATCCTCCGGCGCGGTGGCGCACAGGGCGTCCAGGCTGGAAAAAACCTCCGCTCCCTCACAGCAAAATCCCTCGTTCCGGGAGAGGATCAGGTTCCGCCGCCCGGGCAGGGGCCTCCCGCCCGGAAAGGTGGCCAGGGTCTTGCGGCCCAGGATCACCGCGTGGCCCAGCGTCAGGGCCTTGAAGCGCTTGAGGTCCTCCGAGAGGTAGACCAGCTGGTCCCCGTCCCGGCCGATCCCCCAGTTTTCGTCCACTGCTGCAATGGCGTACATCGCTCTCCCCGCTTTCTTCTTTTCGATTGGTTATACCGCCACCGGGATCTTCCCAGCCAGCGGATGAGCCCGGTACCCCTCCAGCCGCAGGCTCTCGGGCGTAAAGGCATAAAAATCCTCCACCGCCGGGTCGATCCACAGTGTGGGGGCGTCATAGGGTTTTCGCTCCACCAGCGCCTCCACAAGGGGCACGTGCCGGTCATAGATGTGGGCGTCCGCGATCACATGGATGAGTTCCCCCGCCTCCAGGCCGGACACCTGGGCCAGTATGTGGACCAGCGCGGCATACTGCATCACATTCCAGCCGTTGGCGGTGAGCATGTCCTGGCTGCGCTGGTTCAGAATGGCATTGAGGGTGCGCCCGCTCACATTGAAGGTCACGGACCAGGCACAGGGATACAGGCGCATCTCATGCAGGTCCGCGTGGTTGTAGAGGCTGGTCAGAATCCTCCGGGAGGCCGGATTGTGCTTCAGGTCGTAGAGCACCCGGTCCACCTGGTCGAACTCCCCCTCGGGATAGCGGTGCTTCACCCCCAGCTGATAGCCGTAGGCCTTCCCGATCGAGCCGTTTTCATCCGCCCAGGCGTCCCAGATGTGGCTGTTCAGCTCCTGGATCCGGTTGGTTTTTTTTTGCCAGATCCAGAGCAGCTCGTCCAGCGCATTGCGGAAGGCCATCTTTCGGATGGTCTGGATGGGAAATTCCTCCCGCAGGTCATAGCGGTTGACGATCCCGAACGCTTTGATGGTATGGGCTGGCGTCCCGTCCTCCCAGCGAGGCCGGACATTCTGGTCGGTGTCCCAGACTCCGTGGGCCAGAATCTCTTTGCAATTTTGGATAAACAGTTCGTCGGCTCGGCTCATGGTGTTCCTCCTCGTTCTCACTTCCCGCTATTATAGCACAGTCTGCAACACTCCGTCACTATCTGCCATTTTTATTTGGTTTGTAAATTTCTTTCAGAAATCAGACCGGAAAACTGCATAGTTTTCTTCTGTAATCTGGAATCTCATTCCGTTCTATGGTATCCTTGATTCGTCAACAAAATACGAGAACCGCCGCGTTCTCCACAGGAGTGTCTGTCATGAACAAGCCCCCCGTCCCGCTTCCCCACGTGGGTCTGCGCAATCTCAAGACCGCCCTCTCCGCCTCGCTGTGTGCCCTGATCTATTATTTCATCGACCGGAACCCCACCTTTGCCTGCATCGGCGCCATCTTCGGTATGGGCGCCAACATGGACCATTCCAAGCTGCACGGCGGGAACCGCCTCTTCGGCACCATCCTCGGCGGCTTTCTGGGGATGGGACTCTTTCGGATCTACCTCATCTTTGTCCCGGACGGGAGCAGCCGTCTCCTGCTGGTCCCCCTTCTCTTTCTGGGCGTAGTGGTCCTCATCATTCTCGCCCAGGTCTTCTGGGTGGGGGCGGTGCAGCCCGGCGGCGTGGTGCTGTGCATCGTACTCTTCAACACCCCGGTGGACACCTATGTGAGCTACGCCCTCAACCGCATGGTGGACACCGGCGCGGGGGTATCCATGTCCCTGCTCATCAACTATCTGCTCCCCCGGGAGCGGCTGGTGGACTGGATCAATGTGTGCTGCCGGGCGCTGGGCTGGCCGGAACGGTATTGAATGGATAAAATAATCCCGCGGAGTTTACCTGCTCCGCGGGATATTTTTTACTGTGGGCTCAATCCGTAATAGGCGCACAGGCGGGCCACCGCCGCCGGGGCCTCTGTGGGGTTCACCCACAGGTCGGGCAGGAATCCCACGCCGTCCCGGTTCTCCATCGCTTCACAGAAGCCCAGCCCGGTGCCGAAATACACCTCGATCCCGGTATTGGGGAGATAGAAATGCCAGTTGCTTGATACCAACGAGCATCCTGACGAAGGGGCCCCTACCACCAGCACATTCTCCACACAGCGCAGAAATTCCACCACCGCCTCGCCGGCAGAGGCCGTTCCCTTATCTGTGAGCAGGAAGGTGATCCCCTCCCGGGGCACCCAGGTCCCCTCATCCCGCTGAACAACGCGCCAAGTCCCCATCTGTTCTTCCGGATAATGGGAGAACACCTTACAGGAGAGCTGGCTGTACCGGTGTCCCGAAGCCCGTCTGGGACGGCACGGCTGGCCGGTCCACCCCTCAAACCATTCCATGATCCACCGGTCGCTTCCGCCGGGATTCCGCCGCACATCGAAGAGCAGCACCGGCGCGTCGGCATACTCCCCGCCGCAGGACGCAAACCGCTCCAGCTCCGCTTCGCTCTCCGGCAGCGTTTCATAAGGGCTCATCTTCCGAGACACCAGCATGGGCAGGCCCTCATACGCCCGCTCAGCAAACACAAAGGGCTCCGGTTCCTCCAGCTCGGCAATGCCGCAGGGCTGCCAGTCCAGGGTATACCCGCCCAGCGTCTCGGGCAGATCGCTCCCGTCATGGCTCAGGGCAAAAAAGCCGTAGGTGATGGCGCCGTCCGGCCCGATGGTGGGCTTCACATAGGCCGGGTCCAGTCCCTTCGCCTCCGGGTCGGCAATGTACTGGTCCGGGACATAGTAGGGCTCCTGCCGGACCTCTTCAATGAGGTGCTTTCTGCCTATCATAAAGTGCCCGTCCCGGATGACCGGGCGCACCGTATCATAGAGGATGTCCCGGATCTCCTTGGAATACAGGATGTCTCCCTCTTTTTTCCTGCTCTCCAGCGCCGCAATGGCCTGTTCCTCCAGCGGGCCAAACACCTCATCCCCGCCGAAATAGTCATACGCGCCGTACGTGGTGCGCAGGAGGGTGAAAAAGGTCTCGATGTCCTCCCGGGCTGTCTCCATCGTGAGGGCCTTCTCCAGATTGTGGGGGGTGAGCAGCCGCTCCATCTCGGCCTCGGTAAAGGTATCGTTCTGCTCCCGGAAGTCCGATGTCCAGGCCGAGATGTCCATGGGCTCCCCGCCCTCCAGGGCGGAGCGCCGGGCCTCATTCACCCCGGTTAAAAACGCGTCGAAGGAGACCGGCTCCGGACTTTGGCTGACTGTGGGCACAGGGGTCGGGGATGGCTCCGGGGCAGGAGTACATCCGGCCAGCAGCAGAAGGGACAGGCTGAGAGACAGGGTGCGCCGTTTCATTTTACACCACTCCAATCAGATGATTTTCACTCCAATTCGTAATTTTAACTTCTTTTTCTACATTATGGAGTCCCTCTCCGGGGGCAAGGACCTCCACATAGTTGGGGGCGTGGCCCCGCCAGAGGCCGTCCCGCTCCTCCTCAAAGAGCACAGGGAGGGTCTCCCCCACCCACTGCTCCAGATAGGCCCCCTCCAAACGGCGGGCCAGCTCCCCGGCCCGGTGGGCCCGCTCCTCCTTGACCGCATTGGGTACCTGGTCTGGCATGGCGGCCGCCGGCGTCCCGGCGCGGCGGGAGTAGGGGAAGATGTGCATGGCGGAGAAGGCGCACTGCTCCACAAAGGCCAGGGTCTGCGCAAACTCCTCCTCGCTCTCCCCGGGGAAGCCTACAATGAGGTCGGTGGTGATGCCGGGGCGGTCGAAGTATTCCCGGAGTAATTGTACGCTCTCATAATACCGTACGGTATCATATTTCCGGTTCATCCGCCGGAGCACGCTGTCGCAGCCGCTCTGCATGGACAGGTGGAAATGGGGGCACAGATTGGGCAGAGCGGCGGCCCGGCGGCAGAATTCCTCTGTGATGGTGCGAGGCTCCAGACTGCCCAGACGCACCCGCGTCCCCCCGGGCAGCGCACGGCAGACCGCCTCCACCAGATCAATGAATGTGGGACCATCCTTCCACTCGGCTCCCCAGGAGGAGATCTCAATGCCGGTGAGCACCACCTCCCGGTATCCCTCCCTCCCCAGACGGCGGCACTGTTCCTCCGCCTCCGGGATGGAGAGGGAGCGGATAGGCCCCCGGGCATAGGGAATAATACAGTAGGTGCAGAAATTGACGCAGCCATCCTCTACTTTCAGCATCGCGCGGGTGCGCCCCTCCAGCCCTCCGGCGGGCAGGACCTCAAAGGCGCGCCGGCGCAGGGCATTGTCCACCGTCATCCGGGGTTCTTCTCCCGCCATCCGGGCGGCCCGGCGGTCCTCCAGCAGCTCCTCCAGATCGTCCAGAAAGACCATGCGTCCGGCTGTACCCGAGATCAGGTCTACCTCCAGTGCACGGACCGCCTCGGGATCGGTCTGGGCGTAGCAGCCGCAGACCCCGATCACGGCGTCCGGATTTTCCTTTCGGGCCCGGCGGATGATCTGCCGGGACTTTTTGTCGCTCACCGCTGTGACGGTGCAGGTATTGATGATATAGGCGTCCGCATGTCCCTCAAAGGGCACCAGGGTATGTCCTCTGCCGGAGAGCTCGGCCTCCATCGCCTGGGTCTCATACTGGTTGACCTTGCAGCCCAGGGTATAAATGGCGATCTTCATGGTATCTCCTTCGCTCTATTGTTTCATATTTTATCTTGTCATTTGGGTGTAAAGTACGTATAATATGCTAATATCGGATCGACAGCACACACGGGGATTCCCGTATGCTTTATTATACGGCATGGATGCCCCAGCGTAAAGAAAAAAGGCGCGGGCGTCCAAATCCGCGCCGCCGCAATTTTAATGGGGAGATGAGACAAGTGAGTCGTTTTCAGATCAATCTGCCTTCACTGGACGACGTAAAGCGTTTCTGCAATCTGGCCAATCAGCACGGGTGTGAGATCGACGTCTGCTCCGGCCGCTATGTGGTCAACGCCAAGTCCATTATGGGTCTGTTTTCCATTGACCGGGATCAGCCCGCCACCGTGGAGTTTTACGGCAGCGACACCCAGTGCGCCGACTTCCGCAGGGAGCTCGGCCCTCTGGTCATTTCCGAAGTGTAATTTATAGAAGGACACTTGATCGGTGCGCACGGTTTTCCTCCGTGCGCACAAATTTTTGCTTGTTTTTCACATTTTTTGCAGCTAATGCAGTTTACAAGCAAAATTATGCTATGCTATAATAATCCTGCCGCAAGCCTTTCCATGGGGGAATGGCCGCCACAGGCGAACACTTTTCCACCACAGCCCTTTTGCCCACCCTGGGCGGCCGTGGGCAGCGCGGAATTTGCAGAGGCTTGCGATCCAACATCGAGTAACGCACAGTCCGCGTGAGATATTGAGGAGGAAACAATTATGCGCGCAATTGTCACTGTTTTGGGAAAAGATAACGTCGGTATCCTGTCTTTTGTCACCGCTCTTCTGGCGGAGCACAAAGTCAGCGTTCTGGACATCAGCCAGACCATCATGCGGGAGTATTTCACCATGGTCATGCTGGTGGACTGCGCCCAGATCGGCCTCCCCTTCGCGGAACTGGTCGCTCTGATGGAGGGCCAGGGCAAGGAGCATAACTTGTCCATCCACATCCAGCGCGAGGATATCTTCAACGCCATGCACCGCATTTAAGAAGGGAGCCGGGCACATGATCAATACCAACGAAATCCTGGACACCATCCACATGATCGACCAGCAGCACCTGGACGTACGCACCATCACCATGGGGATCTCCCTTCTGGACTGCGCCGATTCCGATCCCAAAGCCGCCTGCCGGAAGATCTATGATAAGATCACCCGCTATGCCGACCGTCTCGTCTCCACCGGCGAGGATATTGAGCGGGAGTATGGCATTCCCATTGTGAACAAGCGCATCTCGGTCACGCCCATGGCCCTGGTGGCCGGGGCCTCCGAGGCCAAGGACTACGTCCCCTTCGCCGTTGCCATGGACGATGCGGCCAAGGCTACCGGCGTCAACTTCATCGGCGGCTTCTCCGCCCTGGTGCAGAAGGGCGCCACCCCCGCCGACCGGAAACTCATCGCCTCCATCCCCGAGGCCCTGGCCCGCACGCAGTATGTCTGCTCCTCGGTCAACGTGGGCTCCACCAAGGCGGGCATCAACATGGACGCCGTGGGCGTCATGGGCCGCATCATCAAGGAGTGCGCCGAGCTCACCGCCGGCCAGGCCGGTTTCGGCTGCGCCAAGCTGGTGGTCTTCTGCAACGCAGTCGAGGATAACCCCTTTATGGCCGGCGCGTTCCACGGCGTGGGCGAGGGCGACTGCGTGATCAACGTGGGCGTCTCCGGTCCCGGCGTAGTCCATCACGCCCTCCAGTCGGTCAAGGGAATGCCCTTTGACGAGGTGGCCGAGACCATCAAAAAGACCGCCTTCCGCATCACCCGCATGGGCCAGCTGGTGGCCCAGGAGGCCAGCCGCCGTCTGGGCGTGCCCTTCGGCATCGTAGACCTCTCCCTGGCGCCCACCCCCGCCATCGGCGACAGCGTGGCCCGCATTCTGGAGGAGATGGGCCTGGAGGCCTGCGGCACCCACGGCACCACCGCCGCCCTGGCCCTCCTCAACGACGCGGTAAAGAAGGGCGGCGTCATGGCCTCTTCCCATGTGGGCGGCCTGTCCGGCGCCTTTATCCCCGTGTCGGAGGATGAGGGCATGATCGCCGCCGCCCAGAACGGCGCGCTCACCCTCGACAAGCTGGAAGCCATGACCTGCGTCTGCTCGGTGGGCCTGGACATGATCGCCGTGCCCGGAGATACCAGCACGGACACCATTTCCGCCATCATCGCCGACGAGGCCGCCATCGGCATGGTCAACTCCAAGACCACCGCCGTGCGCATCATCCCCGCCCCCGGCAGGAAGGTGGGCGACATGGTGGAGTTTGGCGGTCTGCTGGGCTCCGCTCCGGTCATGCCGGTGCACCCCTTCTCCAGCCACGCCTTTGTGGCGCGCGGCGGCCGTATCCCCGCCCCCATGCAGAGCCTGAAAAACTAATACTTCTGCACCAAAAGGGCCCCGGATGTGGAAAACATCCGGGGCCCGCTCGTTCTGAAATCCTATTTTTCCTCTTCCCCGGTATCCTGCGCGGGCAGTTTGGAGACCAAGGCCCACTCCACCCGGCGCTCCGAGAGCCGCTCCACCTGAATGCGCAGCCCCACGGCATCCACCACGGGACAGCTGCCGTCCTCCGGGATCACCGAGAGCTGGGCAAAGACCAGGCCGCCCAGGGTCTCGGACTCCTCGTCCGGCGGGAATTCCACACCCAGAGCCTCTGCCAAATCATCCAGCTCGGCCGAGCCGGCCACCCGCCACAGATTTTCCTCCAGGCGGATGATCTCCTGCTCGTCCTGGGGGTCGAATTCGTCGTAGATCTTGCCCACGATCTCCTCCAGGAGATCCTCCATGGTGATCAGACCGGAGGTTCCGCCGTACTCATCCACCACCATGGCCATGTGGATCTTCTTGCCCTGCATATCCCGGAACAGATCGCCTGCCGCCACAGAGCCGGGCACAAAATAGGCCTTGCGCAGCAGTTCCCGCAGCGGAAGGGGGCGCTCCTTCCGGCTGTTGAGGAAATAGTCCCGGCTGTACAGAATGCCGATCACATCGTCCAGATCCTCATCGTAGACCGGGAAGCGGGAGAGTCCGCTCTCCTCGATGGTGCGCAGGATCTCCTCATCGCTGTCCTCCACCCAGAGGCTCACGATCTCGGTGCGGTGGATCATCACATCCTCCGCGGTGAGGTCGTTGAAATCAAAGACGTTTTCGATCATTTCCTTTTCGGTGGAATCGATGGCCCCGCGCTCCTCTCCAATATCCATCAGAAGGCGGATGTTCTCCTCCGAGATAGCGCCTCCCTCCGCCGCCGGGTCGATCCCAACGCGGCGCAGGATCTGCCGCACCACCCAGGCCAGCCCTCCGGTGATGGGGCGGACCACCGTCACAAAGGGCAGCAGACAGGGGCACAGGGTCCGCAGTATCCCCAGCGGATCGTGCAGCGCGATCCGTCTCGGCGCCAGCCAGGTCAGCACATAGAATCCCAGCAGCACCGCCAGCAGGAAGGCGGCCCGTTTCCCCTGTGTCGCCCACATGGTCTCTCCCGTGCAGAAGAGCCCGCTCAGATTCCAGGCCGCCGCCCCTGCCGTTCCCATGCACAGCATCCGCCACAGTGCCACGCCCCGCAGAAAAACGGTGGGATGGGTCAGGCACCGCAGCACCCGGACCGCCCGCGGCTCTCCCTCCTCCGCCTGACGGCGAAGGGTCTCTGAGCTGACTTCATCCAGCGCGGCGGAGCAGGCCGATAAGGGTATCTCCGCCAAAAGAGTTCCCAGCAACAAACTGATCCATATAGGCGGCTGCAAGGATGATTCCTCCTCTTTCTCTCAAATCAGGCCGGCGCAGCGGCTCCCCCATGCTCCCGGATTCCGCGCCCCCACAGACGGCGGCCCTCCCGCTCCGGGAAGGACGGCTCTTTATCGAATCATATACCGTTCCCCGCATGGGCAGCATCTATTGCAGTCTATTCAATCGGTATCATTATAGCACAATAGAGGAATATTTCCACGAAAAACCGCAAAAAACTTTTTCTTCCTCCCACTCCTATGTTATAATGAGGGCAACGGACAGACTGTGCGGTATAACATCACATTCCGGCAAGTTTCAAGCCTCCCTGCACCCGCGCAGGAAAGGAGCCCTCTTATGGAAGATTGGAAGCGCCGCCTCTCCGCTCTGGCGGCGGAACCGGCCAGCGTACTGAAATGGCTGATCTTTTCCGGCCTGATCGGCCTGATCGTGGGCGGCGTGAGCGCCGCTTTTTACCACGCCTTTTTCTGGGCGACCCTCACCCGCACCGCCCAGCCCTGGCTGATCGGCTTGCTCCCGCTGGGGGGCGTGTGCATCGTGGCCCTCTACCGCCTGTTCGGCCTGGAAAAAGACCAGGGCACCAACTTTGTGCTGGTGGCGGTGCGGGAAAATGTCCCGCTGCGCCTGCGTACCGCGCCGCTGGTCTTTCTCTCCACCATTCTCACCCACCTGGTGGGCGGCTCTTCCGGCCGGGAGGGCGCCATTCTCCAAATCGGCGGCTCCATCTCCTCCAAGGTGGGGCAGTGGATGAGGCTGGATGACAAGGACAGCCGCATCATTACCATGTGTGGGATGGCCGCGGCCTTCTCCGCCCTGTTCGGCACCCCCATCACCGCGGCCATGTTCGCCATGGAGGTGGTCAGCGTGGGCGTGCTCTATTACGCGGCCATTGTCCCCTGCGCGGTCTCCTCCATCATGGGTCTGTGGGTGGCCAAGCTCTTCCATGTTCCGGCCACCGCCTTCCCGCTGACCGGCATCCCCGACCTGGGCCCGGTCACGCTCCTCCAGGTAATCGGCCTTGGCGTGCTCTTTGCTCTGCTCTCCATTCTCTTCTGCCGCATTATGCATGCCGTTCCCCGCCTTTACCAGCGTTTTTTCCCGAATTCCTTTCTGCGGGCGGCGGCGGGCGGCTTCCTGGTCATCGCCCTCACCCTGCTGGTCTGGCTGTGGAATCCCTTCACCTTTGACTATAACGGCGCGGGAGAGAGCATCATCCATGCCGCCGTGGAGGGGCATGCCCGCCCCGAGGCCTTTGTACTGAAAATGCTCTTCACCGCCCTGACCCTGGGGGCCGGCTTCAAGGGCGGGGAGATCGTGCCTGTCTTCTTTACCGGCGCCACCTTTGGCTGCACGGTTGCTCCGCTGTTGGGCCTCTCCCCCTCCTTCGGCGCGGGGCTGGGTATGGTCTGTGTGTTCTGCGGCGTGACCAACTGCCCGATCACCTCCCTGCTGATGGCCCTGGAGCTGTTTGGAGAGGGGAGCAGCGCCATGTTTACCGGCCAGAGCATGGGGCTCTTTGCCGTTTGCATTGCGATCTCCTACACCCTCTCCGGCTATTACGGCCTGTATAAGGAGCAAAAAATCGTGTATAGTAAGTTCCGGCCGGAATTTATCAATAAAAAAGCGGACTGACCCAGCCCGCATAAAGTCGGGCGGCACACTCCCGTCCGAAAATAAGGAGGCACTTTGACGGTATGACGATCTTCGACATCATGGGACCCATCATGGTGGGGCCCTCCAGTTCTCACACAGCGGGCGCGGTGCGGATCGGCCTGATTGCCCGCAAGCTGCTGGGCAGCGCGCCCATCGGCGCGGAGCTGACCCTGCACGGCTCCTTTGCCGCCACCGGCAGCGGCCACGGGACCGACCGCGCCCTGATCGCCGGCCTGCTGGGACTGGAGCCTGACGATCCCCGCATTCCCCAGAGCTTTGAGCTGGCGGAAGAGGCGGGGCTTTCCTTCCATTTCCGGCACGGGGTGCTCAAAGACGCCCACCCCAATTCCGTACAGATCCGTGCCATGGACCAGGATCTGCACCGCATCGCGGTGGTGGCGGCCTCTCTGGGGGGCGGGCGCATTCAGGTCTCCTCTGTGGACGGCATCCGCACCGTCTTTTCCGGCGAAAAAAACACCCTCATCATCCGCAATGAGGACCGTGTGGGCGAGGTGGCCGCCGTGAGCAACACCCTCTCGGCCTACAACGTCAATATCGCCTCCATGCAGCTCTACCGCAACGCCCGGGGGAGCGACGCCATTATCACCATCGAGAGCGATGAACCCATCACACCCGCCACTGTGGAGCGCATCCGTGCCTATCCCGGCATCAAAAGCGTGACCTATCTGGACGTGGGCGGAGGAGGAGAATAAAAGTATGTTTACTTCCGTGGATTCCATGCTTCTGACCGCCATGAAGGAGGAAAAGCCCCTCTGGCAGGTCATTCTGGAGGACGATATGGCCGACCGCAGCGTAAAAGCCTGGTCCTCCAAGGCAAAGATGGCCTCCCTTTGGAAGGCCATGCAGGCCGCCGAACAGGACTATGACCCCGAGCGCCGCTCCGCCAGCGGACTGGTCGGCGGCGAGGGCGCCCGGCTGGACGGAGAGGGGCCGGGGCTTTGCAGTCCCTTCCTCCGCGGCGTCATTGCCACCGCCCTCAAGATGGGGGAGTGCAACGCCTGTATGCGGCGCATCGTGGCCGCCCCCACAGCCGGCTCCTGCGGCGTTCTTCCAGCCGTCCTTCTGCCTATGAAGCGGCGCTATGACCTGCCCGACGAGCGGTTTATCGAGGCGCTTTATGTGGCCGCCGGCTTTGGGCAGGTCATCGCCAGCCGGGCCTCCATCTCCGGCGCGGAGGGCGGCTGTCAGGCCGAGGTGGGCTCCGCCTCCGGTATGGCCGCCGCCGCCATCGTCTACCTGATGGGCGGCTCTTCCGAGCAGATGGCCCACGCCTGCGCCATGGCGCTGGCCAATACGCTGGGGCTGGCCTGTGATCCCGTGGCCGGTCTGGTGGAGGTCCCCTGCGTCAAGCGCAATGTGATGGGCGCGGTCAACGCCCTCTCCTGCGCGGAGATGGCCCTCTCCGGCCTGGTCAGCCAGATCCCCTGCGACGAGGTCATCGCCGCCATGGGCGCCGTGGGCGCCAGCCTCCCCTCCTCCCTGCGGGAGACCGGCGAGGGGGGCCTCGCCGCCACCCCCACGGGACGCCGGGTGGCCGAATTCATGCGCAGCCGGGACCGGGCATAATCTCCCTTCTCTTGCGCGGACGCGTCCTGTATGATATGATAAACTGCCCGTTTTCTCCCATCGGGAGCGGGCAGTTTCAATTTTCGCAAAGAGGTGTCTCCCATGCTGCAATTTAATCACTTCAACTTCAACGTACTCAGTCTCGGCCGCTCTCTGGATTTCTATGAGAAAGCGCTGGACCTCCGTCCCGTCCGCACCAAGGAAGGCCCTGACGGCTCCTTCCGCCTGCTCTTCCTGGGGGACGGCTCCTCCTCCTTTACCCTGGAGCTGACCGAGGTCAAGGGCCGGACGGAGCCCTACGACCTGGGGGAGTGCGAGTTCCATCTGGCCTTTACCACCGATGATTTTGACGGCCTGTACCAGCGTCACCGGGATATGGGCTGCATCTGCTTTGAAAACCGCGATATGGGGGTATATTTCATCGAGGACCCGGATGGGTACTGGATCGAGATCGTCCCCCAGCGGCGCTGAGCCATGGCACGGGGCGAGGGCGGTCGGCTGGTCTACGCCGACCTGCTGCGTGTGGCCGCCACCCTGGCGGTGGTGATCCTCCACCTCTCCGGCGGGTGGATCTCCGAGGTGCCGGTGGCCTCCGGTGCCTGGCGGGTCTTCAACGTCTACGACGGCCTGACCCGCTGGTGTGTCCCGGTCTTTGTCATGCTCTCCGGGATGTTTCTGCTGGACCCCAAGAAGTCCCTCTCCTACCGCTCCCTCTTTTTCCGGCAGATCCTGCGGATCGTGGCAGCCCTGGTGGTGTGGAGCGTGGTATATGGCCTGTTTGCCCGGTTTCTGAGCGGGACGCCCCTCACCCTCTCCGCGCTTATACAGGTCCTGCGCGATCTGGTGTGGGGCAGGCTGCACTATCACCTCTGGTTCCTCCCCATGATCGTGGGGCTCTACCTGGCCACCCCCTTCCTGCGCGCCTTTGTGCGGGGGGCATCCCGCTCGGATTTCCACTTCTTTTTCCTGCTGGTCTTTGTCTTTGCCATGCTTCTGCCCACCCTGCTGCGCATCCGCCCCAGCGCGACTCTCTCCACCTGGACGGACAAGCTGCAGCTGGAGCTGGTGCTGGGCTACACGGGCTACTATGTGCTGGGCTACTATCTGAAAACCTACACCCTTGGCCGTATCCCGGAGCTGCTGCTCTATCTGCTGGGCCTGCTGGGCGGCGCGGCCACTGTGTGGGGCACGGAGTGGCTCTCCCTCCGGAGCGGGACCTCGGATTTTACCCTGTACAGCTACTTCTCTCCCACAGTGTGCGCCATGTCCGCGGCGGTCTTTGTGCTCTTCCGCTATCTCCTGGGCATGAGTGACGAGCGCTCCCGCCGCCAGCAGATGGCGGGGCTCTCCGCCATCACCTTCGGCATCTATCTGTGCCACGACCTGTTTATCATGCTGCTGCGCCACTTCGGCATCTCCACCCTCTCCTTTGCTCCGGCGGCCGCTGTGCCCGCGCTGTCCCTGCTGGTGTTCCTCTGCGCTGCTGTGTTGGCCTGGCTCCTGTCCAAGATCCCGGTCGTGGGGCGGTTCATCACCTGAGATTTTTGCTGAAAAGGAGTCCTGAAGCGTGCTGTTTTCCAGTTCCATCTTTCTTTTCCTCTTCCTGCCCCTGATGCTGCTGGGCTACTATGGTCCCTGCCGCCTGCTGGGCCGGTGGAGCCGTCCGGCCCAGAATCTGCTGCTGCTGGCGGGCTCCCTTCTCTTCTACGCCTGGGGCGAACCCTGGTTCGTCCTGGTGATGATGGCCTCCATCCTGATCAACTATGCTTTCGGCCTGTGGGTCCACGCCCAAAAGAGCCGGGGAAAGTCCACCCGCGTGCCGGTAGTCCTCTCGGTCGTCTCCAACCTGGGGCTGATGTTTGTCTTTAAATACCTGACCTTTGTGCTCCGTGAATTGGGGCGGCTGGGCCTCTCCCTCACCATCCCCGTGATCGAGCTCCCCCTCGGCATCTCCTTTTTCACCTTCCAGGCCATGAGCTATGTGCTAGATGTGGACCGGGACCGGGGGCAGGTCCAGCGCAATCCGCTGAAGGTCGCCCTGTACATCTCCTTCTTCCCCCAGCTCATCGCCGGTCCCATCGTCAAGTATGAGACGGTAGCGGAGGAGATCGACGGCCGCCGGGAGACCTGGGCGGACTGCTCCGCCGGGGTGTGCCGCTTCCTGGTGGGCCTGGGCAAAAAGGTCATCCTGGCAAACCAGCTGGCGGTGGCGGCCGATTTCGCCTACGGTCTCTCCCCGCACGCGCTCTCCACCGGAATGGCCTGGCTGGGCTCCCTCTGCTACACCCTCCAGATCTACTACGATTTCTCCGGCTACTCCGATATGGCCATCGGCATGGGGTGGATGTTCGGCTTCCATTTCCTCGAGAACTTCAACTACCCCTATATCTCCCGCTCGGTCACCGAGTTCTGGCGGCGGTGGCACATCTCTCTGTCCACCTGGTTCCGGGATTATGTCTACTTTCCTCTGGGCGGAAGCCGGGTGGACCAGCGGTGGAAGCACATCCGCAATCTCTTTGTGGTGTGGCTCCTCACGGGAATCTGGCACGGGGCCGCATGGACCTTCCTGCTGTGGGGCCTGTACTATTTCACGCTCCTGCTTCTGGAGAAGTTCTGCGGCCTGGGCCGGGGCTGGCCCGACTGGTCCCGGTGGCTCTTCACCTTCTTCCTGGTCAATCTGGGCTGGGTCTTTTTCCGGGCGGAGCAGCTGAGCGTGGCCCTTCCCTATCTGCGCGCCATGTTTACCCCGGCGGCCGGCGTGTGGGACGGCTACGCCTCCCTCTTCCTCACGGACAATCTCCCCATTCTTCTGGCGGCCGTCCTGGGCTGCGCCCCGGTCCTCCCCTGGCTGGGCAAACGGACTGCCCGCTGGACCGGCGGCGCCGCGCTGGCGCGGGACCTGTGCTGCTCCGCGGCCCTGCTTCTGCTGCTGGTGATCTCGGCCAGCTTCATTGTCAAGGGAACCTATAACCCCTTTATCTATTCCAACTTCTAAGGAGGACGCGCTATGAAACACCGGAAAGAGACCATCACCGCCGTCCTCTTCTTCCTCCTGCTGGCCATGGGACTGTGCTACATTTCCTTTCTCTTCCTCTCCGGTCAGAGCGCACTGCGCAAGGAGCTGGGCAAACTTCGCCGGGACCCGGGCTATGTGCTGGAATTTGTGGAGCAGGCCGAATCCGCCCTCAACGAGGATCTGGATCAAAGCCACAGCTTTATCCAGCTCTACGGCGGCTTTCAGCGCCTGTCCGGACGGCGGATGCTGGAGGACGTGAACCAGGCCGCCCGGGTGGTCCGGCTCTCCAACGGGACGCTGAATTTCTCCTATCCGGATGCACAGCCGCTGGACGTCTCTTCCCAGATCCAGGCGGTCAATGACCTCCGCGACGCCCTGGCCCGGTGGGACATCCCCCTGCTCTATGTGGCCGCCCCTCAGAAGATCCAGGACGGACGGGAGGAGGCGCTCATGCCCCCCGGCCTCCACGACTACGCCAACGACAACGCCGACCGCCTGCTCTCCGGCCTCCAGGCCCACGGCACGGATACCTGGGACCTGCGCCCGCTCTTTGCACAGCAGGAGGACTATGCCTCTCTCTTCTTCCGCACCGATCACCACTGGAAGCCCGAGGGCGCCTTCCTGGCCTGGCAGGAGCTGACCGGCATTCTCGCCCAGGACTACGGCATCCATACCCCGAGCAGGTACACCGCCCCCGCCAATTATGAGATGAAAGTCTATGAGGATTACTTTTTAGGCAGCCAGGGAAAGCGCACCGGCACGCTCTACGCGGGTACCGACGACATTACGGAATATATCCCGCGCTTTGAGACAAACTTTACCTATGCCTCTCCCTCCTTTGCCCAGGCGAGGACCGGCCCCTTCTCCCAGTCACTCCTGTTTCCCGAGCGGGTGGCGGAGTGGGACTGGTTTGGCGGCAATCCCTACACCCTCTACTCCGGCGGGGATTACGGCATCGCCACTATGACCAACCACCTCAACCCGGACGGAAAGAAGATCGTTTTGCTGCGGGAGTCCTTCTCCTGCGCCCTGGCCCCCTTCCTGGCCCTCTCCTGTTCGGAGCTGACCACCATTGATCTGCGCTATTTTGACGGGGATCTGCTGGATACGCTGCGTGAAATCGACCCAGATCTGGTCCTGACCCTCTACTGTGTCAGCTCTATCGGCAACCAAGATCTCTTCGCATTTCAGCAAGGAGAAACTTAAGGAACATTTTCCCTCTCTTTTGACGCGCCGTGGGGAGTATCCTGTGTCCACCTTCTCTTTCTTGTGATGTTTGACGCTTCTCACGCGCGCGTATTTTAAGGTATAATCAAAATAAGTAAACATGGATCGAGTGTTTTTTTGGAATCGAACTGCCATTTACATGGTTTGGAGGTAACTGCTTTGAGAAAGACCAAAGTGATCTGCACCCTCGGCCCCGCCGTTTCCAACGCGGAGATGATCCGCAAGCTGATCGAGACCGGCATGAACGCCGCCCGGTTCAACTTCTCCCACGGCACCCACGAGAGCCACCTGGCCCAGCTGAATATGCTCAAGCGCGTCCGGGACGAGATGTGCGTCCCCGTGGCCACCATTCTGGACACCAAGGGCCCCGAGATCCGCATCAAGAGCTTTGAGCAGTATCCCGTGCAGCTGGAGCGCGGCCAGACCTTTATCCTTACCACCGACGAGATCGTGGGCAATGCCGAGCGTGTCTCCGTCACCTACACCAACCTGCACAACGAAGTGGGCCCCGGCTGCCGCATTCTGGTGGACGACGGCCTCATCGAGCTGCTGGTAGAGAAGGTGGAGGGCCACGACATCGTCTGCACCGTGGAAAACGGCGGCCCGCTGTCCAACAACAAGAGCATCAACATCCCCAATGTGAGTATCCTGCTCCCCTCTCTCACCGAGAAGGACAAGTCCGACCTGAAGTTCGCCGCAGAGAATGACTTTGACTTTGTGGCCGCCTCCTTTGTGCGGAAGGCCAGCGATGTGGAGGACATCCGCGCCTGCCTGAAGGAGTACGGCGGAGCGCACGTGCGCATCATCTCCAAGATCGAGAACCGGGAGGGTGTGGACAATCTGGAGGAGATCATCACGGCCTCCGACGGCATCATGGTGGCCCGCGGCGACCTGGGTGTGGAGATCCCCGCCCATGAGGTGCCCATCCTCCAGAAAAAGATGATAAAGGCCACCATCCGCCAGGGCAAGCCCGTTATCACCGCCACACAGATGCTGGACTCCATGATCCGCAACCCCCGTCCCACCCGGGCCGAAGTCTCGGACGTGGCCAACGCCGTGTTTGACGGCACCTCCTGCGTGATGCTCTCCGGCGAGACCGCCTCCGGCAAATACCCCGTGGAGGCCCTTCAGACCATGATCGACACCGTCACCGCCGCCGAGGGTTCCATCAACTACTGGAACCGCTTCCGTCAGCGCCATGTGCTCACTGGCATTCAGGGCATCAACGACGCCATCACCCACTCCTGCTGCCTGACCGCCATGGACCTGGACGCCACTGCGATCCTGACTCCCACCCAGTCCGGCCATACTGCCCGGGTGATCTCCCGCTACCGTCCGGCCTGCCCCATCCTGGCCATGTGCCCCAATGAGCGCACCCGCCGCCAGCTGGCCATCTCCTGGGGCGTGCACTCCTACCTGACCGGCGACGTGGACTCCACCGACCGCCTCTTCTCCATGGCCGTGGAAGTGGCCGTGAAGGAGGACGCCGTGCGGAAGGGCGACACCGTGGTCATCACCGCCGGCGTGCCCATCGGCAAGAGCGGCTCTACAAACCTCATCAAGGCCCAGACCGTCTAAACAGAGTCTGAAAACGACCCCCGCCCCGGAGTGTTCCGGGGCGGGGGTCTGTGACTTTCTATCATACGGATCGGTCGCCGATGATGCCTCCGGTTTTACCGCCAAAGAAAATCCCTGTTAGGCATAACCGATTGTACCATTGGTGGCGATCTTATAGTGATATGTGGCCAACAGTACATTTTCATAGTAAATGCGCACCATAGCCGTATTCTTATGGAGATTCACCGTGGAATCAAAGCTGTTCTGCTGACTTCCGGAAAACGACACCGATACATCGGTCATCTCAGAGGTACCACCGACTTGGGAGAATACGCCATATACTGTCACATTCGCTGTGCCGATCTGATTGCCATTTTTGTCAGAATACCGGTAATTAAACGTTTTCTCAGAGGTCTGATACGGGTCGCCGCGGGTACTGATCTCTTCCCCCGCTCTCGTCTCGGTCTCCATCATAATACAACTGATACCATCCCGCAGCAGCTCAACATTGAGCAGATAGACGTTATCCCCGATCTGGAGCGTTTCAATGACGGGAGGGATTTCCTCCACAGCATCCTTTGGAGTGTCCGCTGCAAACGCCGGAGCAGACATAGAGGCCGCGATGGCCGCCGCACTGAGGACCGCGAGGATCTTTTTTGTGTGTTTCATATCATGTGCTCCTTTCTCATCGGTCGTTTTAGTAATTTACAAATTCTTAGAATTTGACAGGATACAAAAACTTGTTTTAGATAACCAGCGTGTCATTTCCCCTTTTTCAAACGGCCTCAGCTCTTGAGGCGTCTCCGGAACGCTCTGCTCTCATGGCAGGCAATCCCTAGTCAACACGAAAATGCGCCAGTCCGCCGGGAATACACTTCTGAACAACATACCATATCATCCATCCAACTCCGGTCCCCACCGTATTACTCAGCAGGTCCCCCACGTCAAATGTACGTCCGATCACGAACTGTACGCATTCAAGAAAGAGGGACAGTATGATCCCCATTTGCAGCACCTGTGCTGCTTTATCCCGTTTCCAGAACAGCGGTATCAGAATACCCAACGGACAAAAAAGTATGATATTTCCTACCAGCATCCACCCGTCCCACAGAGAGACCATTTCATGAATGGGCAAAATACTAACTCCCCCTTGGAACCAATGAGGCACCGGGAGTGGCCAGCCATAGAATACGGAAACCCATAGTTCCCCTATATCCCATGTCACACTGAAGAGGAATCCCAGATAGCCTGTCAACAGGTATATCCCAATCTCGTGTGGCCATGATATCTTTTGTTGTTTCCATTTCCACAAAAAATATTGCCTGCCGCCCATTAAAAGCATTGCCAACAGCATGGAAGGAATGGACCAGATGATGTAGTTAATGAGAAATTGTAATTGGCCCATACATCTTGTTGTCCCAGCCAACCACATCGGATGCATTTAAAAAGCGAACAACATATTTCTTGCCAGTCGACAATCCATCAAATGTATGTGAAATTGTTGTCTCATTATAACTCGCATAGTAGCTTGGCGCATATGAAGAAACTAATTCTTTTGTATCATATAAATAGATTTCAAAACGAATTTTTGAAACTTCAGCTACCGGATATGCACAAGTCATTGTTGCAGAAATGTGTAGTTCACCACTGGCATTACATTCAAAATATCTACTCGCATATACCCCCTTCCCGGTAGAAATATTTTGAATTTCCGCTTTATAGTCCGACTTACTTAAATCATAAAATGATGTTGGCCACTCAGCCCCCCGTGCCAAATCTCCATTCAAGATAAACACGTCCTGGGCGTCAGTTCTAGTAGCAGCACTGGCACTAACAAAGCAAAGAGATAAGCAAAGTGCCATCCCAAAAGCAAAAACCCTTTTTAATAATTTAGACATATATACTTTTCTCCTTTCAATTCCATCTACAAATTAATAATTTACATATCCAGATACATCAACGGTGTATGAGGAATTGTTTCGGATAGCCAGCGTATAGTTTCCTCTGTCGTCTACCCGAATCGTCCGATTTATAGACCCGCCCGTCGCGCTTACATAGTGGAACACGCCATCCGAACCAATCAGGCCGAAATCGACATCGGCAGACGCCGGAGTATAACTGGCGTTGATATTGACTGTCTCTTTGGCCGCAAGGGGAAAACTAGTATCCGCTTGCACCCATGAATTTCCGGAAATCGTAACATTAAATCGATTGGTCGCCCGCGGGAGTGAAAAAATCACAGCCGTAGACGGTTCCACTTCTCCCTCTGCCGCCAACGCAGCTCTTTCCGAACATCCAAGCAGAAGTGCGCCGCTCAACATCATACACACGATTTTTTTGTACTGCATAACACTCACCCCCTTTCCTTCCAAAGCTCACCAGTCGAACGAAAACATTTTTCCCTTTCTTTCATCTGGGAGCGTTTCCTGTCTTGTATCATTCCAGGGAATAATCTCCTCTTGTTCCTCTCTTTTGCCAGAGACCGCCCCGATCATGATACCCACTCCAATCCCTATGGCCAGCACCAGGGCCAGGATTGCCACAATTCGCTTCTTCTCTGCCAGCTTACCCTGTGACCCATGCTCTTCGTGATCCGATTCTGCTTGCCCGCTCTGCCGGCTCTCCCGCCAGGCATGGATGTCCTGGCTGTCGTCCAGCAGGACGTCCACCGGGACATCGTACAGCTCGCTCAGATATTTCAGGTTATCCGTCGTGGGGACCGCCGTCCCCACCTCCCACCGGGAGATCGCCTGGCGGGATACCTTCAATGCCTCCGCCGCAGTCAGCTGAGAGATCCCCTTTTCCCGGCGCAGCCATGCCAGCTTCTCATATAATTGCATCTTTTTCCTCCTCCGTATCTTACTTCACATTCCAGTCAATGGAAACCACAACCCCGTTGCATTGGCGCAATCTGTGGTTGCACCCTTGATTTTTTTACCTTTTTGTGTCTTTCGCTTTATTCTAGAGGTATTTCCATACTCTGTCAACGACAAAAGGCCCCCCTCCCAGGTTCGGGAGGGGGGCCCATGTTACAGGGTATCCAATATCCGATCAGGACACGAAGCCGGCGGCCTTGAGGATCTCCACGGCGCGGTCCTTGTTGGCCTCGGACACGCGGACGATGGGGCCGGTGCAGCCCATACCGTCCTCGGCGTAGATCTTCTCCTTCCACAGAGCCTTCACGGCATCCTCCAGGTCCATGACCTCGATGCCTGGGATCTGGGCGGTGACGATCTCCTTGGGGGGAGCCACCACGTCCTCCGCCGGAGCGGCGGACTTGTTGGCGGCGGCCTTGCGCTCGGCCAGGAGCTTCTCCAGGCCGGCCTTCTCGGCGGCGGCGAACTCGGCGGCGGCCACCTCAAACACCTTGCCCCGCACCAGCTGGGCGGCGTAGTTGATGGCTCCGGCGATCACGGGAGCGCCGGAGGCACGGGAGATGATCATGACCAGGCGGTCATAGCCCTTGCCGATGCCGGGGCCGTAGCCGTAGCCCACGGCCTCGTAGCTGCCGCCGGTGCAGGCGGAGGAGAGCATCTTGGAGAGGATGTTGCCGGTGAGGGAGTCGGTGACCATCACGTCGGCGGAACCCATGAGCACGTCGTTGCCGCGCATCACGCAGCCGCCGTCGGCACGGGCGGACTCGGCAAAGGTGATGGGGTAGCCGTTCTCCTTCAGGGTCTTGAGGGCGCCCTCGGCCTGGCGTGCGCCGTCCACGTTCAGGATGCCCACGGTGGGGTCGGCCACGCCGCAGGCCTTGGCGGCGATGACGCCGTAGATGGCGTTCTTGATCATGCCCTCGATCCGGTCAGTGGAGGAGGTGCCGGTGGTGTTGGCGATGAACATCTCATGGCCCTTGCCGGGGGTGACGGCGCGGCCCACGGTGGACACGCCGATGGGGAAGGGATAGTGCATGGTCACCGCGCCGTCCACGGCGCCGGTCTCCAGCAGCTCTTCCATCTTCTTGTGGGCCTCATCCTCGTCGGCCACGGGAACGGTGGTGACCTCGGGATGAGTGACGGTTCCGATGAAATACACATCGGCGCCGGTGCGGGCGGCCTTGACAGCGCCCTCCATCACGGTCTCTTCGCCGTGCTCACTGCCCATGGCGGTGACGGCGATCTTGGGCTTGGCGCCGAACGTGCCGGTCTCCAGCCCCTCGGCGATGGCCAGGAAGGTATCGGCAATCAGCTTTTTCGTCTTGTCAGCCATTGCGTCTCCCCCCTTACTCGTCATCCGCGGCCAAAGTGGCGGCGAACTGACGGAAGGACTCGGCGATGAGCTTCTTTACCTTTTCGGTGGAGACGCCGCCCTCTTCCACCTCACCGCTGTTCTTGCGGATGACGAAGGACACGCCGTCGAAGAGGTTGGTCATACGGCCCAGGAACAGAGAGCCCTTACCGATGATCATGGCGGTGTTCAGCTCACCGGCGAGCATCTCATCCCGGGCGGGGCCGATGAAGGGCACGCCGGAGGGGATGTGGCCCTGGGTGGGAGCCCAGCCCACCAGACCGTGCTTGGTCAGGAACTCGGGCATGGCCTTCTTTTCCAGATCTCCGTTCTTGACCGCCAGGGCGGCGATCATCTTGTAGTTGGCCAGAGGCACATCACCGGCGCCGGCGGGCTTGGTGATGTCGGGGTTCTGCATCTCGGGGGAGTATTTGTCGATGTCGGTGATCTTCAGACCGGCGCGGGCCAGAGGCTCGGCCACCAGAGAACCGATGACAGCCTGGGGCGCGGAACCGGTGCCCACCGTGTGGCGGCCCAGGATAGACAGGTCGATCTCGGGGTTCACGCCGTCGTTCTGGGAGATGACCACGGCAAAGCCGCCCAACATGTCCTCCAGGATGGGCAGTCCCTTCTTGACGTGGTCCTTACCGTTCATGCCCAGCTTGGCCGTGCAGCCACCGGCGGTGACGATCACGGTCTTGTAGGTGCCGGCCTTGACCAGAGAGGCGGCCTCCACGATGGCATGGGCGGGGCCGGCGCAGAAGCCGCGGGTGTCGGAACCGGTGGCGTTGGGCAGGCCGGCGATCTCGGCGGCCGCCTTGGCGAAGTTGCCGCCGCCGCGCTGGTTCATGTCGCCGCAGGCCTCCTCGCAGCAGTCGATGACATACTCCACCTCGGCCTTGTCAATGCCAGCATTCTTCACGGCGTGCAGCAGAGCCAGCACGCTGGAGGCCTTGGACACCAGGTTTTCGTGCATGACATGGGCGGACAGGTTCACATCGATGTCGTGGGCGCGCTTGACACAGCCCACCAGCTTGTTGTTGTGGTACAGGCCCTCGGCGTGCTCCTCGTTCACCAGGTGCTCGATCTCGCTGAGCTCCACGCCCTCAGCCACACGGCCCACCATCTCCTCGTCAAAGAGGGGATGCCCGGCAACAGCGGCCTTGTGCTCAGCCACAAACGCCTTCTCCAGCTTGACCACGTCAAAGCAGTCACAGATCTGCATCAGCAGCAGGAACTCGGCCTGGGGCATGATCTCGCCGTACTTGCCGTAGCGATCGGCAACCGGGCATTTCAGATCCACCCAGGAGGCGCCCTGCTCGGCCAGCTGAGCGGGGGTCACATTGCCGATATAGGTCTGGTTGGGCCAGTAGGCCAGCACATCCTGAAAGCTGCGCAGGTGGCTGGGCAGTTCCTTGAGATACTCGCCCTCGGGATTGACCACGCGCTCGGTGGTCTGGGTGGTGCCGTTGTGGATCACCATGTCGGGAGTATGAACCAGGATATAGCCGGTTCCCTTGACAACACTGTTCATGTGAATAACCGCCTTTCCATCTATGGCTGTAATGATGCGCTTCGCTGCGCGCGGGGGATACAATTTGATTTGGAATGGGAGATACCCGGAAACTGCCGGAATAACGACAAAAGTGGTGACAGGGCGCGCCGCGTCCTACCACCACTTTTGTGTTCACAGCGCAATTAGTACTTGCAGTACTGATCACGGATGGACTTCATCTCATTGATGATCTCATCCACGTCCAGAACCATTTCCATCATGCTGACCTGCTCATCGTATACGGCGGGATCAACTTCATCTTTGATCTCGGGCTCGCACACATGATAAACCTTGAGTCCCAACGAGACTCCAGTCAACGGACCGGCGAAAGTGGGGTCGCCTGCGGTGACGGTCTCAGCCGCCAGACCGGAGGCCTCCGCCTCGGAAGCGCCCAGAATAACGATAACGTTCTCGGGGCCGAATTCCTCGGAGAAGTCCTTAACCCGCTTCTGATTCTCCAGATCCATTGCACCAGCGCTGGTTCACACAAAGCACTCGGTGGAGCTGAACACGACCTCAGCACCGGCGGTCTTCACGCACTCGGCGATGGCAGGACCGGGGATACCGTCGCGGTCACCAATGATGATGGCCTTCTTGCCTTCCAGCATTCCCATGGTGTTTCTCTCCTTCCTTTGTAGATTTATAGCAAGGGCGGACGCCCATACTACACAGAAAAATTAGATGTTGGCCTCGACCATGGCCTTGACGGCCTCGGGAGTAGCCTCTTCCTTCACGCAGGAAGCGATCTGAGCGCCGTTCTCGTAGATGGCGATCACGGGCAGGCCCAGCACCTTCTGGGCAATGGCCAGACGGCGGGCCTTGGTGGTGTTCAGGGCGCAGAACTTGATCTTGTCGCCATACTGCTCGGCCAGCTCATGCACATGGGGCATCAGAGCCTGGCAGGGCACGCAGCCGTCGCCGTAGAAGTCAACGAGGACCTTGCCCTCGGCCTTCAGCACTTCTTCCTCGAAAGTTTCTTTCGTCAGTTCCAGCATGGTAATATACCCCTTTCATTGTTCGGTGCGGCGGCTGCCGCGCCCGGTCATTTACTCGTTGATGAATTTCTCGGCCTGCATGGCGGCGACGGCGCCGTCCGCCGCGGCGGTGACCACCTGGCGCAGGCTCTTGACGCGGATGTCGCCGGCGGCAAAGACGCCGGGGATATTGGTGTGCATGTTGTCATCGGTCTTGATATAGCCGTTGTCCATCTCCAGAATGCCGTCAAACAGCTTGGAGTTGGGGTTGTAGCCGATAAAGCCGAACACACCGAACAGGCCGTCCTCGGGATCGGCCTCGATGGTGGTGAGTTCGCCGGTCTTGACGTTCTTCACGACCATCTTGCTCAGCAGCTCGTCGCCGTCCACAGACTGCACCACGGTATCCCACAGGAAATGGAGCTTGGGATTGGCAAAGGCCTTCTCCTGGATGCTCTTGGCTGCGCGCAGCTCATCGCGGCGGTGGATGATGGTGACCTTGCGGGCAAACTTGGTCAGATACATGGCCTCTTCCACGGCGGAGTCGCCGCCGCCCACCACAAAGACCTCGAAGTCCTCAAAGAAGGCCGCGTCACAGGTGGCGCAGAAGGAGATGCCCTTGCCGATAAACTTGGCCTCATTTTCACAGCCGATGGGCTTGGGGAATGCGCCGGTAGCCACGATAACCGCCTTGGCCCGGTACTCATTCTTGGCGCTCTTGAGGACCTTCACATCGCCCTCCAGCTCCACGCTGAGAATGGTATCGTTGGCGCGCTCAGCGCCGAACTTCTCGGCCTGCTCGGTCATGCGGGCGATCAGGCTGGGCCCGCTCTCGCCCTCGACCATCTGGCCGGGATAGTTCTCGATCTCATCCGTGATGGCGATCTGACCGCCATCCTTGCCCTTCTCAATGATGAGCGTGCTCAGACGGCTGCGCCCGGCGTACAGTCCGGCGGCCAGGCCGGCAGGACCGGCGCCCAGAATGATCACATCATAAATCTTATCCATGGTATGATGCCTCCTACAAACTTCCATTTTGGATCCTGCGGGACATAAACGTGTGTAGACGGCGCACAAGAAAGCATTCCTCCGCCTAAGTAAAATGCCTAAAAATGTTTCTTTCGCCATCACGTATTTTATTGAAACAATCAATTCTTTCAGCGTGATTTTATAATGCTTTTTCAAGAAAGTCAAGAGCTATTTTTTTGCCCCCAATCGCAAAAACCCCCTTTAAATCGCGGTTATTAAAAAAATAAATGAATAATCATCTTGATTATATTTGAATGGCGCGATATAATGAATTGGAAAGTACTCCGCTCTCCGGAATCATACTTTCAAGTTCATTTTCCATCCCATCAGCACAGAACGATATGAGGCGCAATTTCGTCCGCCATCGGCGGACTTTAAGGAGGCATCACCATGGCAAGACCCCCTTACCGGGCTGAACAGCGCAACCAGATTTTCGCCTGTTTCATCAACGCGGCCAGCGAGTTAATGGAAAACGAGGGTATGGAATCCCTCACCCTGCGCCGGGTGGCAAAGCGGGCGGGCTACAACAGCGCCACGCTCTACAACTACTTCAAGGACCTGGACCATCTGACGGTCTATGCCTCGATGAAATATTTTGAGGATTACAACCGGAACCTGGCCCGCTATCTGGCCGACGAGCAGGACGCCTTTCAGCGTTTTCTCTTCATGTGGCGCTTTTTCTGTGCCTCGGCCTTCCGCCATCCCCACGCCTATTATAACCTCTTTTATGGAAAGTACAGCGGAGAGCTCACGGAAATCATCCACGCCTACTATGAGGTCTTTCCAGAGGAGCTGGGCGAGCTGGATGACAGCGTGCTGGAGATGCTCACCTGCGGCTCCCTGGTTGAGCGCAACCGGCAGATGCTTCAGCCCGTTCTGGAGGGGGCTTCTCTCTCCCAGGAGGAGCGGGAGTCCATAAACGAGATCATTCTCTACTGCTTCAAGGAGCTGCTCACCCAGAAGATCCAGATGGGAGACGCCCTGGATAACCAGACCCTGATCGAGCGGCAGCTCAGCTACATCCATGTGATCCTTCGCCGCTGATCCCTCTTTTTCTATGTCTATATGCGCAAGACGCGCCCGCCGGCCGAAGCCGGTGGGCGCGTCTTTTTGATTTTTATTCCAATATGCCGAAGTTGGCCAGGGGCAGGACCACAGCGATGACCCGCCCCAAAACATACCGCTCATCCACTGCGCCCAGCAGCTCATTGCGGCTGTCGTCGGAGTGATTGCGGTTGTCCCCCATCACAAAAATACCCCCCTCGGGCACCGTGACCTCCGTAATGGTACGCAGGGATGCCTCCGGCGGGCGCTCCATGATCTCATTGAGATAGGGCTCCTCCAGGATCTCCCCATCCACTGTGACCGTACCGGCATCGTAGTCGATCTCCACATGCTGTCCGCCCACCGCAATGACCCGCTTGACGATGGGACCATTGACCTTTCCAAAGGGTTTTGTCAGCACCACCACATCGTGCTGCCGGGGCTGATAGCCGATGCTCTGGAGCAGGACCATATCTCCATCCCGGAGGGTTGGCTCCATGGAGCTGCCGTCTACGCCCACCACCCGGCCCACAAAGGTAAAGACCAGAATCAGGGCAATGAGCGCCATGACCAGCGCCTGGAGCCAGAAATACAGGTCCAGCCGGAGTGCCTGGCCGTTCGTCAGCCCTTCTTCCTGGCCAGCCTGGTTCATCATGGCCTCCCCTCCTTCTGCGCCGTTCATACCAGATTACTCCCTTCGTCCCGCGAAGACAAGGGAATATGCTGGACATCGTAGGCGTCGGAGAGATAACTCCCCTCCCGGCTGTGACAGGTAAAGAGAAGGATCTGCCGCTCCCGGCCCAGAGAGCGGAGCACATCCAGGGCCAGCTTCATCCGGCCGTCGTCAAAGTTGGCCAGCGCGTCATCCAGCACCAGAGGCGCGGCGTTGGCATCGGGCAATGCCAGCTCGCACACCGCCAGGCGCACCGCCAGGTAGAGCTGATCCGCCGTTCCCCGGGAGAGGGAGAGCACCCGCCGGGGCAGCATCCCATCCCGCTCTTCCGCCATGGCCTCAAAGTCCCGGGTGAGGGTCACCCGGTCGTACCGGCCGCCGGTAAGGCGTTCCATCAACTCCCCGGCGCGCTCGTTGAGGGCGGGGGCAAAGCGCGCCTGCATGGAGCGGTTGGCCTCTTCCAGCCCCTCCAGGGCCAGGGTGACGGCCTCATACTCCTGCCGGCGCAGCGCCAGCTTCTCACGGGCCCGCTCCAGATCCGCCTGGGTCTGGGCAGGATCTCCCAAGGTTTTGAGCTCCCCCTGTGCCATGGCCAGCACGCTGTTGAGCCGCCCGATCTCTCCCTCTACCGCGCTCAGCCGCACAGCGGTATAGGTGCCGTCATACCGGGGCTCCACATCGGGCGCCGCTTCCGGGACCTCCTGGGGAACGGGCAGGCGCTGCACCAGTTTCTCCGCCCCTTCCCGCCGGATGGCCGCCTGTTCCAGCTTCTCCTGAAGAAAGAGGGCCTTGGAGATGGCCGCCGAGAGGGTAAAGGCATCCCTGGCCGCAGGCGCAAATCCCTGTACCAGCGGCAGGACCTGCGCCTGGAGGCGTTCCCGCTCATTTTTCAGATCAATGAGCGTCTGTTCGGCGGCCTGCCGGGCCCGCTCCGCCGCATGGGCGCTCTCCCATCCCGCACGGTATTCCCGCGCCAGGGCCAGGATCTCCTCCGAATCCTCCACACCATACCAAGTCAGGATCTCTTCCTGTTCCTCCCGGATGGCGGCCGCCTGTCGTTTGATCCGAACATTCTGGATGAGTAAGAAAACGCCCCCCAGAAGCAGCGCCGCCGTACCCAGAAAGGCAAAGGGCGTCAGCAATACCCCCGCGGCAGCGGTTGCAAGGGCTCCGGCCAGCAGGAGAAGGCTCGCCGCAAGGGTCCCACCGGAAGCCGGCTCCTCCAGATCCACCTCGTCGGCGTCCAGATTTGCCTTGTCCCATGCCTCCTCGGGAGACATCCCCGCAAAAAGGGGATCCGAGGCGTCCTGCCGGGCCTGATTGGCGGCCTGGATGGCCCCCTCATACTCCCGCTCGGCCTGCTTGAGCTTCTGCTCCACATTGCGCAGCAGGTTGAGCTCCTCCTGGGTCCGGCGCAGGACCTCCCGGTCCGGGGTGAGTCCGTCCCGGCACAGTTCAGACCGGTATTTCTCCTCCTCGGCGCGGGCCTGGTCCAGCTCCGCCTGGGCCTGTTCCCAGGCTGTGCGCTTTTGCTGCTCTGCCGCCGCCTTGTGATAGGCCAGCTCTACAACCAGAGTATCCCGCTCCCGCCGGAGCCCGTTCAGGCCCAGCAGCGCCTCCTCCGCGGTGCGGTGCGCCTTGGACTGCCGCGCCGCCGCCTCGTTCAGCCCCGCAATCGTCTGCTCCAGCTCCGGGATCCAGCCGGTCTTGTTGTGCTTGCGCCGGTTGAGCCAGTCCTTGAGCTTCCGCTCCACCTGGGCCCCCGACACATCCTCTTCCCCGGAGGAGACCAGCGCGGAGATGCGCTTCTCCAGCGCCGGAGAGCCGTCCACCGCGGCAGCCCCCTGTCCCACAAAGGCCGAGCGCTCAAAGACCTCCCGAGGCGCCCCAATGAGGGTCTCTCCCACATTTTCCGCCGTCAGCTCCGGAATGGGCTCCCCCGTCTGGGTATCCACCGCCTCGAATTTGCCGAAGGGCACCGTGCGGTTCTGACTGCGCAGAAGGGTGATGAGACGCCCGTTCCACTCGATCTCCATGCGCCCCTCCATGGCCGAGCCGTTCCAGGGCTGATAGCGGTTTTTCTCAGCGATAAAGCCCTGCCGGTCCCGCTCCTTGGTTGGGATGCCATAGAGCATGGCACGGAGAAAGGCCGACCAGGTG
Source organism: Clostridiales bacterium (assembly GCA_018374635.1). Classification (GTDB taxonomy): domain Bacteria; phylum Bacillota; class Clostridia; order Oscillospirales; family Oscillospiraceae; genus Pseudoflavonifractor_A. The sequence goes on along the minus strand of JAHAEW010000005.1, from coordinate 3,030 downwards.
GATTTTCCCGCCTCGTTGGGGGCCTGGATCAGGTTGAGTCCATCCCCCAGCTCCAGCGTCTCGTTCTGAAGCCGCCCGAAGGTGGCTGTCATTCGTTTGATCTTCATTGCGGCTCCTCCCGATTCTCCAGTGCGGCCAGTCCAAACCGGGCTGCCCGCTCCACGGAGGCCCGTGCCTCCTCGTCATGGGCCTCCTCCAGCCGGCGGCGCATGGCGCGCAGGAAGAGCCCGGTCAGGGTATCTTCCTCCGCCCGGGCCCACAGGTCCCGGCGCATCCGGGTCTTGTCCCGGACGGAGACACTGTAATAATGCGGGTGGGCCAAAGCCTCCAGCTTCTCCAGGTCCAGCCCCTCCATGCCCCGCTCGCCGGTGAGCAGAATGCGGCAGAAGTCCGGGCTCTCCCCCTCCGGAAGGGCCTCCCGCAGGGCCTCCTCGGGCATATGGTCCGTCACGTCCACCTCCCGGATCAGATAGCGGCGGGAACACAGCGGCACAAAATCCATCTGCGCATTTCCCCGCTCCACGCTGCCGCAGAGGACTCCCTTATCTCCCAGCTCGTCAAAGCCCCGCCCTTCCGGGCAGCCGGGATAGGCCCAGACAGTAGTTCCGGCGCGGCGGGGGCCGATCCGGGCATGGATGTGCCCCAGCGCGGCATAGTCCAGCCCGCTCCCGGCCAGATCCTCCTCGGTAATTGGGCCATATGTACTGTTGGGCGTTCCGTCGGCATGGAGGACCAGCAGGTGGATCTTCCCATCCTCCGGCGCATGGAAGCCCTCCAGCGCCCGGTCGCTCCGGTGCTGCCCGGTAAAGGCCGCGCCGTAGACCGTGCATCCCAGTTCCGGGAGTTCCACGGTCTCCAGGTGCGGCTCGGTGAAGATATGGACATTTTCCGGCCATTCCAGCGCCGCATAGGGGGAGCGGGCCGACCAGAAATCGTGGTTGCCGGGGGCGATGAACACCTGTCCCCGAATGGAGCCCAGGGCCTTCTCCAAAGCCTCCAGAGTCTCCCCGTAAACCTCCGCCCCGTCAAAGAGGTCCCCCGACAGGAGCACCAGATCGGCCCCCTCCCGGTTGGCCAGATCGGCCAGGCGAAAGAGCAGCTCCCGCTGCTCGGCCCGGCGGCCCGCCGCCTTCTCCGGCGGCAGTGCGTGGAAAGGGGCGTCCAGGTGGAAATCCGCCCCGTGGATCACTTTCAGCATATCAGTCCTCTTCCTCCTCCAGCGGCGGCATTCTCCGGCGCTCCACCGGGCCCCACTCGGGCAGGGGCAGCCGCTGCATGGCCCCGAATACCCGGCTCTTCAGATCGGGATAGCGCTCCCCCAGCTCCTTCACCAGCTCCTTGACCTCCTGGCGCTTGGTGAAGCCGTTGGCGGGACAGGGATTGTGCACCACCGGGAGTCCCTCCCGCCGGGCCACATGGCGGATGTGCCCCTCACCGCAGTAGAGCAGGGGGCGGATCTGAGAGATCCCCGTCCGGTCCAGCCAGGTCACCGGCTGAAAACAGGACAGCCGTCCCTCATAGAACAGAGAGAGGAAGAAGGTCTCCACCGCGTCGTCAAAGTGGTGGCCCAGAGCAATTTTGTGGATGTCCCGCTCCAGCAGGGCGGTGTGAAGGGCCCCCCGGCGCATCTTGGCACACATGGAGCAGGGATTTTTTTCTTTCCGCACGTCAAAGACGACATGGGCGATCTCCGTCTGGATGCAGGTATAGGGCACATCGATCCGCCCGCAGTATTCCGCCACCGGCGCAAAGTTCATGCCGGTCCCCATATCCAGCGTAATGGCCTCCACGGTAAAGGGCTTGGGGTAGAATTCCCGCAGCCGGGCCAGGGCGGTCAGGAGCACCAGAGAGTCCTTCCCCCCCGATACACCCACCGCGACCCTGTCCCCCGGCTGTATCATGTCATAATCCTCCACGCAGCGGCGGACATAGGATAGGATTTTGTTCATAATGTCCCTCCCGGATGAAAATGCAGAACTTTTCGCGCGCATTAAAAGAAAAATAGAAAGCGAGCGATCAAGAGCTTTCAAGCGTTTTCAAGAGAAAAAAAGAGCTTTTTACTTTTTAAATAAAAACTGCCCAAAAACACCTTGACACCGGCCAAACACTGTAATATAATGCAATACGCTCCGTTCGTAGGTTCTATTCTACACGCGGGGCATGTGTTCTGTAAAGCCAAATTTCATCATAGAACTTGAAAGCAAATTGGAGGTTTCACCATGTCCACTTTTATGGCCAACAAGGGAAACATCGTCCGCAAGTGGTATATCCTCGATGCGGCCGGTAAGCCCCTGGGTAAGACCGCTGCCGCCGCTGCCACCCTGCTGCGCGGCAAGCACAAGCCCGAGTACACCCCCCACGCCGACTGCGGTGATTTCGTGGTCGTCATCAACGCCGAGAAGGCCGTTCTGACCGGCAAGAAGCTGGAGCAGAAGTTCTACCGCACGCATTCCGGCTATCCCGGCGGTCTCAAGGAGACCAAGTACCGCCTGCTGATGCAGGACAAGCCTGAGCTGGCCATGAAGCTGGCTATCCGCGGCATGATGCCCCGCAACATCGTGACCAAGGACAGCCTGACCCGCCTGCACATCTACCGCGGCGCGGAGCACCAGCAGACCGCTCAGAAGCCCGAGCCCTGGGCTTTTAACTAAGCAGGAGGTAAACGAGAATGTATAAGAGCAAGAAGCCTTACCTGTACGGCACCGGCCGCCGCAAGTCCTCCGTGGCCCGCGTGCACCTGTTCCCCAACGGCACCGGCTCCATCACCATCAACGGCCGTGACATCGATGAGTACTTCGGCCTGGAGACCCTGAAGCTCCTGGTCCGTCAGCCCCTGGCCACCACCGACACCCTGGGCAAGGTGGACATCGTGGCTACCGTGACCGGCGGCGGTGTGACCGGCCAGGCCGGCGCCATCCGCCACGGCGTCTCCCGCGCCCTGCTGGAGATGAACCCCGAGTTCCGCGCCGCTCTGAAGAGCGCCGGTTTCCTCACCCGCGATCCTCGCATGAAGGAGCGCAAGAAATACGG